>JAGGTJ010000073.1 GCA_021163815.1 Deltaproteobacteria bacterium
GCGAGATATTGTTTTCCTGGTGAATGAGGTCATATCGTATTCTTACACATACCTTAGCCAGCTTCAAATCTTTGGACGACCGGATAGAACTTTTCTATTTTCCAGCGTATTTTCCGGAATTGAATCCGGACGAGCTGGTATGGGGTCATGTGAAACAAAAAGTTGGCAAGGCAGCAGTATTTTCCAAAAACAACCTGAAACACCGATTGATAAGTGCTCTTCGATCACTACATAAGATACCGGAGAAGGTAATGTCTTTTTTTCTTCATCCAAGTTGCAGATATGCTGTTGAAGCATAATTACTGGCTTTAATTATGAAGGTTTTAGTATGTAGGCAAGCTACACAGGGAATTCGGCCTGTTCATAGACCGGGCGTAGTATATCCAATGAGTCTCTACGATGGGCCTTCACTGCCTCTTGAAAACGGTACCAGTGGGATTCATAGAACCCCTCCTTGGCCCAGTAGCGATCAAAGATGTCTATCTCAAAATCTCTCTTTTCAACAGCGGCGTGTCTCCATGCTTTTTTGTCATATTCAGGCATATCTGGGTATATCTTGAGGTAGGCATGCTTTCTGGCCCGGTCATCCGCTCCCAGGAGATAGGATTCATCCATGCTGTCTAACAACATAGGCCGCAGACCTTCCCATTTTGAAGCCGCCTCTGCCTCACTTCCGTTTTTATGTTCCAAGAGAGTCATAAATATTTTCTCAGCCGCCTGGATGAAGCGGTCATTGTTGTTGATAATCTCCAAGTCCTCAATCAGGCGCTCATCTTTCCACCGGTTATTGATCAGGTCTGGTTCATGTCTTGCGTCGGCATGGCCTATATTCGGCAGCAGGGTCTCCACAAGACCCGGCATGGCATTGAAATCGTCCTTGATGCCCAGGAAGTTCTGGTGGGCCCATGTATCGGCATAGGCATGGACTGCGACCCCAATCCTGTAAAAATTATTGGTCTCCAGGGCCCGGTTCAGGATTCGGCGCACGTTTTCGCTGTCCGGCGTGGTATTGAAGGGATGTGTCTTGCCGTCTTTCCTCTGGGCAGTGGGGCTGTCTGGGTCCCCTGGGATGAAATGAAACAGTGGATAAATTTTTTGTCTCTTGGGTGATGGCTTAGTGATATCCATGGTTTGTGATACCCAGGATATGTAAGGTTCCCCTTTTTTGAAATTAACATAGTAATGGCAGTCATTATCATCCACGTACTGGCTGGAGTAGGCAAGGATGTATGCATCTTCTGGATCGAACCCAGCCTTTCTGGCAAGGATATATGTAATGTTGTAATGGAATTCTATGTTCATTGGCTTTCTCCCTTTTGTTTAGTTTAGCGAAGCGTGCAGTATTGAAAATGCATGGCATCGGGGCGGTTCCAACGGCCTCCCCAGACAAATCCATTTTCTTCAAAACACCTTGCCACCTCCTGACTCATGGCAAAATTTTCCTGGCCAAAGCGGTTCCATGGAGCATCCAAGTCAATGGATATGGCCCAGGAGTGTGTGGACCATTGTCCAGCTCCTCTCATGTAGCGGACATTGTAGCATCCATCATAGGTTTTGAGTTGTCTGGCCAGGCCCCTTTTCACTATAAGACGGAAGACTGCCTGAAAATGTGGAGCTGCCAGACGGTGGCACACAAAGCCAAACCAGGTTTTATGGTCAAAGGCCTTGTCTTCCCCGGAAAGCCACCCCAAATAGAGATGGCCAAGACCCTCTTTCAGGTCGGAAAGGTCACAGCGGACAAGATTTTGTTCCCTCCAGCCTGCCACGCGAAAGTCTCCAAACATATCAAAACACTGTTTATAGGCTGGAGGGGCATCCAGTTTCGCCACAGTCGGCGTGGGCGGCTGGTCAAACAGGGCCTTCCACGTCTCTGAGCCAGCTACCCCATCCACAGCCAGACCTTTTTGATCCTGAAAGGCCAGCACGGCATTTTCCGTTTTAGGACCGAAGATCCCATCTGCCGGTCCTGGCTTATAGCCCAGTTCTGTGAGACGTTCCTGCATAAGACGTACTTTTTGATTCTGCATCCCCTTTTTCAGCAACATGGTTCATAACCCCTTATTAAAAGTTTTATATTGGATCCCGAAATGGTCCAATGACCTGTTTTTAGAAAAAATCCTGCCATTTTATCAGTTCGGAGCGTTTCATGGAGGTGGCAGGCAGTGAGCTGTCTGTCCTTCTGCCTACCTTCTCCGCCTTTGAATTACCAAAGGGATGGTATGGCAGAAGATTGATGCGTCTATCCCCGAGATTAACCATAATCTCTGACAGGTCTGAAATGTTTTTTGCTGTGGCTGTATAGCCTGGTATGAGGGGTATCCGGATAATTACGTCCTGCCAGCGCATTTCCAGCAGAAGTTTGAGGTTGGCCAATATTGTTTGGTTATTCACCCCGGTGATATATCTATGATTTTCATGGTCAGCTATTTTGAGATCAAAGAGAACAAGATCAAGGTGTTTTAATGGGCCCTGGCTGAATTCATTCCAGGAAAAAAGACCGTTGGTCTCGATAGCAGTACGAATTCCCATTTTTTTCAGGGCCTTCAAAAGTTTTTCCAGAAAATCCATCTGGACTGTGGGTTCCCCACCGGAAATGGTAACACCTCCGCCAGAGACCCAGTAAAAGTGATTGTCTCTTAACAGGATCTCCATAAGTTCCTCAAGGGACATATTTTCCCCTACCAGTTCCAGTGCCCTTGAGGGACAGGCCTGTACGCAAAGACCGCACCCTGTGCAAACATTCCTCAGAATCCGGGCTGGATTCTCAAAGTCGATCGCATTTTCAGGGCAGACGGACAGGCACTCTCCTTACACTGAATGCATCGGAACGTATAAAAGGCAATCTCGGGTTTGTCTGAGATGAATTCCGGATTATGGCACCATGGACATCGCATGTTACAGCCCTTGAAGAATACCGTTGTTCTTATGCCGGGACCGTCATGCAGGGAGTAACGCCCTATGGAGCCGATAAGAGCCTTTTTCATGGGGATGGCATCATCAGTTGGAGTTGCTTTGCCAAATAGCCCAGCCTGTAAAGGTAATTGAGATTGCCCTCGGTCTCTACATCGTGGTGCAGGATCGAACCCAGAATGTCCTGTCTAGGGGAGATTATGAAGTTGAGCAGGGCCTTACCATCTCTGAAAATTATTTTGATGTGCGGGTTGTCTATTTCCCCTTCCTTTATCTTCATGTGACCGTCTTTTATCACAGCTCCCACAGTTATCTGGCCGTCTTTGCTGAGGAACTGATAGCGGCCATGGAAGTTGTCAATGTTGCGGCGGTACCCCGGATTAAGGATAAACATGATCTGCATAAGGCTTAGAAGAACCTGGAGAAAGTCTTCTGCCATCTCGAATTCGAAGCAGTTCCGGAAGCCTTTCCACAATTTTTCCGTGGCCTTCTGGCTGAATATGTCCAACATGGGATTCGTCCTCCTGTATTCCGGTTTCAGCCTGGAAACGGCACCGCCTGGCCCGTTTCCAGATCATACTGGGTCCGGGTAATTAATTCTTCCTTCATCATCTCGTTGAGATCCTTGAAATATGCCGAGTACCCAGATACCCGGACCATCAGCTCAGGATATTTTTGCGGGTCATCCCTGGCCTCAAGGAGTGTCTGATATGTCATGATGTTGAACTGGACCTGATGGCCTCCTGAGTGGAAATAGGCCTCTATAGTCTGCGCAAATCTTTAAACCATGTCATCCAGGTTCTGTTCAGGTGTGTATTTGAGATTCAAGGCCCATCCTCCAGGGACATGGGGTCCTCCCAGGAAGGAGACGGTATTCAAGCATGCGGTCAGTTTGGGGGCCGCCCCTGAGACGGGGGTGATGCCGCTCGCAAAGACCTGCCCTGCCTTGCGGCCATTGGGAAGGGCCCCACTTATTCCTCCCAGTCCGGCATGGTTGGTCATGGTCCAGTAGGCGGGACGGTACGGCCCGCCCCTGTAGTTGGTATGAGTCTGGTAGACCTGGAAAAGATGGTCTACAAGGTCTCTGGAATTTTTTAAGGCAATGCCATGCTCCGTGCCGTATTTAGGGCATCGGCATTCCAGATAGATCTGCATTTTTTCGTCTCCAGGCCTGGAGAAGTCGGCTTTTATGGCCTCAATAAGCTCTGAGAAACTGAATTTCTTTTCCGTGAAAATCGCCTGTTCAATAGCATTCAGCGAATCTGTTACATCGGCAAAACCTATGTGCGTTGCGCCGGAGGAGTTGTATATGGCTCCACCCTGAATCAGGTCCTTTCCTTTTTCCAGCGGCCCTTCGAAAAAGGCGGACAAAATGGGCGAAGGTATGATCTCCTGGTGTATGGCACCGAACTGTTCGTTCAGGTCTATGGCCTGTTCAATGAGCCAGTCCAGCTGTGTGAAGAATGCCTGGCGGAATTCATCAAAGGATTTCATTTCTGCAGGATTCGGTGTGACTGGCCCGATTTGTTCTTATCCGGTGATAGGGCGTTTCCCGCAAAACAGGGCCATTTCAAGGGAAGATGCCAGGTTCAGCATGATTGAGCTGGATGCAGGATAGTCTCTCCCGTTGCTGGCCAGTTCGACACACCCGACTACTGCATAGTCTCTTGCGTGTTCCAGAGATTCCCCTTGGCCGATCAGCGCCTCGATGTTGACGGCATCATTATATAAAGCCGGGACCGCCTTGGTGTTAAGTATCACTTCCGAGACCCTGTTAATGTATTCTTGCGGGTTTTTACCATAATAATATCTCGCAGTTACATTGGGGTCTCTGATCCTCAGCAGTTCCGTAACTTTTAGCATGATATAGGTGAGGTCATTGACCGCGTCCTCGCCATTGCTGTCTACCCCACCCAGGGTCAGGGCCGGTGCCGTGCCCGCCCCTCCGAACATTTCCTCTGAGGCCTCGGGCACCATGATCACGTTGTCAGATAGTTTGAACCACAGACAGCCCAGTATCTCCAGCGCCTGTTCCACAGTGAGCCGCCCTGCTTCTATATCCCTGCGATAATACGGATATAGAAGCTGATCCAATCTTCCCGGACTCATTGCCATGTTGATGTTTTCTGCATGGATGCCAACCTGGGATATCCAAACGGCGTTGACCGCTTCTCTGAAACTGATTGCAGGATGAACGGGAACCCGGCGGCAGCATGCTGCCATTTCTTCCAGTTCTTTTTTTTGATCCGCGTCGGCGGTAATGCTGGCCAATAATTCAGCCTTTTCGGCCAGATGGCATGCGTATTCCAGAATGCCATTGAGAGCGATCTGGACCGCCTGATAAAATTCTGCCTTGGCCATTGCCTCTTTATTGCCAGATGTAAGGCACTCTTTTTCCTTTTCAGAGGCGAATTTCACCAGACCTATAAGGCCTTTTTCTATCATAGGTACATAATTGGGCACGGCATGGGAGATACATCCGGCCTTGCTGGCAATAAAAAAGACAAGGTCTTCAAAAAGTTTTAGACCGGTGGAGTTTCCAAATCGTTTACGTGTGAGTTCAAGAACATTTTTTTCCATTCAGAAGGGAAAGACCTTAAAGTTGAGTTCTTCCGCGTCCTCCCTGGAAAGTATCTGGGGATTATGGGCCTGGGTACTGACCGTATTCAGCTCGGGCCAGAGAGTAAGGGCAAAAAATTCCGGGAACAGCGGGGCCCCGAGGGGTTTGCTGGTTGTGCTGCCAGTGAGCAGATTGCTGTCGTGAAAAACAGCGGCCTTGTTCCTCAAGAAATGATGCACTTTTTTTGCCTGCTGGATGCCCGGAGGATCCGCTGGGTCGTCCATATCCCTCAAATATTCCGTGACATATCTGGCGCGCTCTATACAGATTGTAGGCTTGAGCTTGAAATAATTCTCCCTGAGTTCTGCCAGGCGGGGAAGACTATCAAGGGTGTATTCTCACAGTCTAATATCTTTTAGGGTTACATTGCTCGTATGATGATTTGTCACTGTAGCATATTCCTTTTTTTTGAAAGAAATGAAGGTTGTTTACAAATAATTTCTGTTTTAAGTTGATTTTACGGGAATAAAACCTAAATGGTCCCATTTGCTATTTTTTACACCTGATAACGATTTGACAGTAGAGGAAGAGAATAGAAAAACATGCAACGTCCAACATAACATTTATTTTCGAGTATATTGATATACGGATTATAAGT
Organism: Deltaproteobacteria bacterium; assembly: GCA_021163815.1. Lineage (GTDB taxonomy): Bacteria > Desulfobacterota > DSM-4660 > Desulfatiglandales > Desulfatiglandaceae > JAGGTJ01. The sequence goes on from JAGGTJ010000073.1 coordinate 6,129, forward strand.
CAAAAGATTTTCAGGTTGGCCTGTCCATATACGTTCAAAAATGCCAATGGATCATATGCTGAAAATCCGCTGAATTTCGGCGCACTACTCCATTAGCCGCCGTTGGTGTTTTAAAATTCTCAGGATGAGGTCTCTTCGCTGAGCTCTGGATCTTCGACAGGGTATTCCATATCAAAACAGAGGTAGTCTTCCGATGGCGGCAGTTGGGATAGTAAATAGTCTAAGGATTCCCATCCACAGCGACTCAGGTCGGAAAGCAGTTTTCTATCGTAAAGAAAAATACCGGCGAAGAAACTGGGGACATCATTGCAAAGCCATTCTCAGAATTCTACCACCCGCTTTTGATGACACGACGGAATAACCTGTCCCACATATGTCCGAAAAAATCTGTACTGCTTTGAAAACCGTTTGTCATAGACCTGCTTAAGAGTCTCGAAATGGTCTTCAACGCACTAATAATATTGAGAAGACTGCGGATCACGTGGTCGGTAAACAGCAGCGGTTTTGGCCATGGGCTTTCCTTAACTATTCCCTATTCGGCAGAGATACCCATATTTCATGGTAGGGGCTATATTTAACACCATGCAAAACCCCTCCATGCATTTCGTAGCGATAAGCGAATACCAAAAACAGCCGTATAATGGCTTAGTGAATATTATAACTGTCCAACATGGAATTGAAATGCGATACTGGCATTTTAAAATGGTACATCACCCATGGTAATAATAACCTGATCATAGGGAGTATTGATTAAAAAGTCCCTTGCCGCAAAAAGTGCTCCTCCTGTCCCATTCATTTATTCAAAGTGACTGACGAAATTATTCCAATCGAAAATACTAACATTAGTATCAATGTCTTAAAAAATTTCACATTTAGATTTTTTAGAGGTATAATAAAGATTATTATTGAAGTTTCACCAAAATTATGTTTCATAGAATCACGCAACCATGCGCAGTAGAG
>JAGGTJ010000046.1 GCA_021163815.1 Deltaproteobacteria bacterium
GTCACGCATCAATTTGATGTGGCCATAAAGGTTGTGATTTTTGAAAATAGTTTACTGCTTCCGGAGCGCTGATTTTGCCGAATCTGTGTGGCAAGGACTTGATCGTAGTACGTCTGCGCCCTTGTTGTCTTGCACCTGCCTGCAGCAGGCAGGTCTTCGACAAACTCGACGTTTGCAGGGTTTAGGTCGTAAAAAAAGCCTCCTACCCTATCACTACGTTCGCTGTTATTCCCCTAATTATTGAGCTGATACGAAAAAACCTTTCATCAAATTTGAGGCGTCCTATTTAAACCGGTATGGCCGGATCCAAAATATCCTGGCTACCCATGGACATGAAAATACAGCCTGATTTTTCAGCACGGTTTTGTGTATTTTTACGGTAAATATTTGTAAATGACTAGGATATAAAAATGTTCTGTAACAACGCACAGTTATACTATATATAGATTTTTTTGCTTGACATGCAACAATATATTGATATTATTGACCATCCAATGCCATGGAAACCCTGGTCGTATGGAGGGCCTTGCAGGCTGTTGGGTTTTAAACCACATTCGCCGGGTACTGTAAAAATAAGTTTTTTTAATCCTGAGTTATGTCTGCATTGTCCATGCAAACGTCAGACAGATGAACACAGCAGTTTCATTGCACCTATAGATCGATAATGATGGCATCATAGCAAGAGGTTAAGATATGTTTGAGCAAATAAAGAAGCGTGACGGCAGGATCGTGACATTTGACCCAAAAAAGATAACAGCGGCCATTGCCAGTGCGGGTAAGGCAACCAATGAGTTTACAGAGCGTGAGGCCCGCAGGCTTACCTTGCGTGTGTTGACCCTTGCCCATGAGATGCAGTTGGGTCCTGTCCCTGAAGTTGAAGAGATTCAAGACATTGTAGAACGTGTGTTGCTGGACTCTCCATTTTATCAAACTGCCAAGGCCTATATCCTGTATCGTGATCAACATGCCAGAATCCGGCAGATTGCTACAAAGGCAAACGTTGATCTGATAGAAAACTACATACGGAAACTGGATTGGCGTATCAATGAAAACAGTAACATGTGCTATTCTCTTCAGGGGCTCAATAACTATATATCTTCAGAGATCACTTCTGAATACTGGCTGAACAGCATTTATCCTCCTGACATACGTGATGCACATATCAATGGTCTGTTTCATATTCACGATCTCAGTCTGCTCTCTGTCTACTGTGTAGGCTGGGATCTGATGGATCTTCTTAGGGAAGGTTTCAAGGGTGTAAAGGGTAAGGTTGCCAGTGCCCCGCCACGGCATCTTAGATCTGCCCTGGGGCAGATTACAAACTTCTTTTACACCCTGCAGGGAGAGGCCGCAGGTGCACAGGCCATATCAAACTTTGATACCCTGCTTGCCCCTTTTATACGTTATGATGGGCTGGATTACAGTGAGGTAAAGCAGGCCCTTCAGGAGTTTGTTTTTAATGTAAATGTTCCGACTCGTGTAGGGTTTCAGACGCCTTTCACCAATATTACCATGGATCTTAATCCTTCATCTGTTCTGAAGGATCAGCCGGTGGTGATTGCCGGTAAGGAACAGGATGCCTGTTACGGGGATTTTCAGCGGGAAATGGATATGTTGAATCAGGCCTTTGCAGAGGTCATGATGTCTGGAGATGCGAATGGCCGTGTCTTTACCTTTCCTATCCCTACATACAACATTACTGGGGATTTTGATTGGGAAAATCCCAATTATGATGCTATCTGGAAGATGACGGGGAAGTATGGCATTCCATATTTTTCAAACTTTGTTAATTCAGATATGTCTCCTGAAGATGCCAGGTCCATGTGCTGCAGATTGAGATTGGACAACCGGGAGCTTATAAAACGGGGAGGTGGACTGTTCGGCGCCAATCCCCTTACAGGTTCCATTGGCGTGGTTACCATAAATCTGCCACGTATAGCATATGAGACATCAAGTCCTGAAGAATTCTGTGCCCTGCTCAAAGAGAGGGCTGTTCTTGCACACGATAGTCTCCTTATAAAGCGCAAGGTGCTGGAAAAGTTCACGGATGCAAACTTATACCCATATTCGCGTTTTTACCTTCGGAATATAAAAGAGGGAACGGGTTTTTACTGGAAAAACCATTTTTCGACTATTGGCATAATAGGGATGAATGAGGCCTGTCTTAACCTGTTATCAAAGGATATTGCCTCTGATGAAGGTCAGGACTTTGCCCTCTATGTTATGGATTTTTTAAGAGATCTGATTGCAGAGCGTCAGGAAGAGACCGGAGATTTGATCAATCTGGAGGCTACGCCTGCCGAAGGGACATCCTACAGGCTTGCCATGTTGGATAAAAGGAAACATCCTGATATCATTTGTGCCAATGAGCAGGATTTTCTACAGGGTGCCGCCCCGTTTTATACCAACTCCACTCAGTTGCCGGTGAACTATACTGACGACCTCTTTGAAATCCTTATGCTTCAGGACAAGTTGCAGACCAAATATACAGGGGGGACGGTACTGCATATATTTCTTGGCGAAAATGTGGAAGATACAGATACGGTTAAGGGCCTGGTTAAAAAGGTTGCCAGTGGATTCCATATGCCATACTTTACGATTACTCCTACATTTAGCGTGTGCCCATCTCATGGATATCTTAAGGGGGAACAGGACAGGTGTCCTCACTGTGGTGCAATTACCGAGGTTTATTCACGTGTGGTAGGATATCTCAGGCCTGTGCATCAGTGGAACATAGGAAAACATGCGGAGTTTGGCATGCGAAAATATGTTGATATTACACATGAAAGACACTCAGACTACGATCATGTTGTTTCCCCCCCTCCTTCTGAACTGCCTATGCGTCAGGTAGGCTGAGGTGTTGTTTGACGTGCGTTTTGGCGGCCTTCATAAAACCTCCATGATAGATTATCCGGGACATATCTCCTGTGTGCTGTTCCTTTCAGGATGCAATTTCAGGTGTCCTTATTGCCATAATCCTGTGCTTGCAAGAGGCGGGGTTATGTATGAGATCGGGATGAAGGATTTTTTTCTGTTTTTGGAAGGCAGGCAGGGCCTTCTTGATGCGGTTGTAATATCGGGGGGGGAACCTGCCTTAAATCCTGATTTGCCTGATTTGTGTTCCCGTATTCACAAAATGGGGTTTGCCATTAAGCTGGATACAAATGGAAGCCGCCCGGACATGTTACAACTCCTGATCAGCCAAAACTGTATCGATTACATTGCAATGGATGTCAAGTCAGATTGGGAAAGGTACAGTCTGCTTACCAACGAAAAGGATATTGCATATAATCTGGAAAAGAGCATTTCAATCATACTTTCATCAGGTATTTCACATGAATTTCGCACTACATGTGTAAGACCTTTTGTGGATTTTAAGGCCGCAGAACATATAGCGAGATGCATAACCGGTGCTCAACGTTATTTTTTGCAGCACTTTAAAAAAGATACGGAGCTTCTTGATCCTCTTTTTTGTAGTAAAAATGACTGTTTTTTGTCGGAAGAGGAAATCCATGATATTATGTCTATTGTCAGCAGGTATGTGATGAACTGTATACTGCGTTGATGAGGGAATGTTTTATTGGGTAAAAATGATTCAGATGTTTCATGTCTCCAAGCAGTTTGGTCATAATTCGGCCCTTGTGGATATTAATTTCCGAATACACAAGGGCGAATTTGTTTTTGTAACAGGTCCAAGCGGGGCAGGCAAGACAACTTTGCTCCGTCTTATTTTTGGAGTGGAGAGACCGAGCAGTGGAAATATTCTGGTTAATGGTATCTATCTGAACAGGGTAAAGAGACAGAGACTGGATCTGCTTCGGAGAGATATAGGATTTGTTTTTCAGGATTTTAAACTTTTACCCACCAAAACAGTCTTTCAGAATGTAGCTATTGCACTTGAGGTAACAGGGACGCGCAGATCCATTATAAAAAAAAAGACACGCCAGGTCCTAAGGCAGGTAGGGCTCCATAAAAAGGGAGATTTTTTTCCTTTGCAGCTTTCGGGTGGTGAACAGCAAAGGGTGGCAATTGCCAGGGCAATTGTAAAAAATCCTACCATACTCCTTGCAGATGAGCCTACCGGCAATCTTGATTCTGATCTTACAAAAGATATCTTTGCCCGTTTTATAAAGATTAACGAGGGAGGAACAACGGTAATTGTGGCTACTCACAATAAGGAAATCCTGAATGCCTATAGGCGGCAAACCATTTTCTTGGATCACGGAAAGATAGTTTGATACGAATGAGACCTGGACTCCTGGCATATTTTTTAAGACAGGCCATTGTCAGCATCAAGAGAAACAAGATAGTACATCTTATAGGTCTTGGTACTATGGTTGTCTCTATGCTGGTTTTTGGTACTTTCTTGCTGCTGTTTATTAACCTCAACATGTGGTTTCATGATCTTACCCCCCCCTTAACCATGTCTGTTTATCTTAAGGATGGTATTACTCCTGACTTAAAAAAACAGATTGAATCTTCCATAGTTCGTATTCCAGGAGCAAAAATAGACAGGTTTATCTCCAAAAAGGATGCCTTGAATGACCTCAGAAAAGGCTTAGGGCCTGATGCTGCCTTGCTTAATGGTCTGTCCCGTAATCCCCTTCCTGCCTCCTTTGAGGTGCATATCATCTTGAAGGGAAGGCAGAAACCGGATATACGAAAGCTGGAAAGGCTGTTCCAGGGGCTTAAAGGTGTTGAAGATGTTCAGTGCAGTGCCGTTCAATACAAAAAGATTGAAGGGTTGTTTAATGTGGCATTGCGGATTGGTATTATAATAGGTGGTCTTTTGTGTATTGGAAGTGTTTTTGTTGTTACCAACACAATGAAACTTTCGATCTATTCCAGGAAGGATGAGATAGATATCCTGAAGCTTGTGGGGGCAACAGACTGGTTTGTCAAGATGCCTTTTTTGTTAGAGGGACTGATTCAGGGTGTTTTGTCGGGGATCTTGACCTTGATATCTCTTTATGGTTTCTATCTCATGCTTTACACGGAAAAAAATTTTTTCCTTGATTGTACCATGCTGAGATTTGTGTTTCTTCCTGTACGGTATGCTGTTGCCTTTTTTTGTCTGAATGTTGTGGTTGGCCTGTTGGGCAGTTTTGTTGCAATAGGTCGTTTTTTTGATAAAGATCACGTTGTTGCCCTGTCCTGATCAGAAGGATCTTTGATAAACCGGCATGGCCGGATTCAAAATATCCTGGTCACCCCACGGACATGAAAATACAGACTGATTTTTCAACATGGTTTTGTGTGTTTTCATGGTAAAGATATCTGTTTTGGCCTTCAGCAATGTTTTTGCTTTTTAACGAGGGCATGTTTTAACTCCCTGCATCTTTTTGTGATATCTGCGGCATTCATGATATCAGATATTACTGCGGCTGAGTGACAGTGTACTTTTGTCAGTTGTTCAATATTGTTTAGGCCGATACCTCCAATAGCAACATATGGGATGGGAGATATATCCCTGATTTTCAGAAGCAGATCAATCCCTACTGGTTCGTATTCATCCTTTGTTGTGCTCTTAAAGACAGGTCCTACCCCTATGTAATCTGCCCCTGTGTTAATGGCATCTATTGCCTGTTTTACACTGTGTGTTGAAATCCCGATCAGTTTTTCCTTCATAACAGGTCTGGCTATGGATATAGGTGTATCATCCTGTCCGAGATGTACCCCGTCGGCATCTGTTTCCAATGCTATCTCAATGTCGTCATTTACAATAAAAAGCACTCCCTTTTGTCTTGTCAGCTGCCTGAGCTTCAAGCCAAGATACAGTATGTCTTTTTTTGCCATGTTTTTTTCCCTGAGCTGGATTACATCTGCACCTCCTTTGATCTGTGCGGCTGAAACGGCAAGGGGGTCTCTTCCCCTGAGGAACCTACCGGGGGTAAAGCAGTAAAGGTGGACATCACGTAATTTTTTATCCAGTTCCTTTTTATTGTGGGTATTAAGCATGGTGTTTGTATGTTGAGATCTCTTTTTGTCTCTTTTAACAGACCCTGTATCATTTGTGGCAGTCAGACGCAGAAAACCGGGCAAAAGGGGATGTTATGTAAATTTTTTATTCATGTTTTGGGGTAGTCTGGGTGGTATGGGCCTGGCCATGTTTGTCCAGCTTTTTTATTATGAGTCCGGCCACCTTTTTACCTGACTGGAGCATCCCTCCGAAAATCGGCCCCATTCTTGGGCCGCCAAAGGTATTATTGGCGGCCATGCCCGTGACATAAAGACCAGGAAATGCCTCCTTTGTGTTACTTACCGTAAACTGTTCTCCCTTTTCAGCCCATAGTGGCATTTCTCCAATCACATCTCCTGTTTCTGTTTCCAGTTTTGTCCTCATTTTTCGTGTAACAGTATGGCTGATTTCTGCCGGGTGTCCTGTGCCATCTACTACAAAAGAGGCATGTATGCTTAACGGGTCTACAGGTAAACCGAGTTTTTCTACAGGCGACCAGTTTATGACAAGACCGCACACCCTTAAAACGTTGTTTTCTTCTCTGAACAGTACATCTGTGACCTTTATAAGGTTGAATATCCTTGTCCCTGCTTTGACAGCCTTGGATATTATTGTTGAGGTGGCCTCAATGCTGTCAAGGGTGTAATAACCTTTTTCCTGTGGTTGGTATCCTATCCCGAGTTCTTTTACAATGGGAATGGCATCTTCCTGAAGCACGATTTCATTGAACATCATGCCGCCTCCCCACATACCACCTCCCGGGGCCAGTTTGGCTTCAAATATGGCTGTTTTGAAGCCGGCCTTGCTCAGATAGTAGGCTGCTACCATATTGGAAGGACCTGCTCCCACAAGGGCAACATCAACCATTATGCTGTCAAGAAATTTTTTGTTATATGTGTCTATGATTAGCCTGGAGATTGTAGTGTCTTCTAACTGCATGTATATGCCTCCTGATCTTAACTGATTTGTCAGTTTTTGTCTGTATAGTGGTAGAGCAATACCAATAGTTTTTTATACATAATCCTACCTAAAACCTGCATAAACTATTTTCAAGAAGAAAATTATGCTTTTAATAT
>JAGGTJ010000013.1 GCA_021163815.1 Deltaproteobacteria bacterium
ATAAAACTTATAGCTATAAGGGATGATACAAATAACAGATAAAGAAGGTATTGGTAATCCATACCAAATTTTACAAAAAGAAAAAGACTTAATATACCTGTAATGAGTTCTACAATAGGGTATTGATACGATATATGGTGACCACATGACCTGCACTTGCCCGACAGGATAATATAGCTTATTATAGGTATATTGTCATAGAAGCGGATTTTTGCACCGCATACAGGACAACTTGAGGGTGGGAACACAACAGATTTTTTGGCAGGAATGCGGTAAATGCACACATTTAAAAAACTGCCAATGACCGTACCCAACAGAAAAGCAAAAAGATACAAAACAAATAAGGAATACATATTATAAGGAAAATCCGTTTCAAGGGACATTTCACAAAATGGCAAAAAGACACATGGGAAAAAAGAAAAAGGCCTCTATCCTGGCCATAAACCCTGATAATCCTCAAGAGCGTCTGATAAGACGGGCAAAGGAGATATTGGATCAGGGTGGTATTATTGCCTACCCTACAGACACATTTTATGGAATAGGATGTGATCTTTATAACAAAAGGGGGATACAGACGATATATAGACTTAAAAACCGTCCCTTGACAAAGCCATTTTCCATAGTTATCCACAGTCTCAGGGAAATAAATAGGTACGCCATTGTTTCCAACTATGCCTACAAGACAATGCGTCGTCTGTTACCAGGACCATATACCTTTATATTGAGAGGTTCAAGGCTCGTCCCCAAGATCATGCTTACCAAAAGAAAAACTGTTGGAATAAGGATCCCTAACAACAAGATCTGTTTGAAATTAGCAGAAATGCTGGGAAGACCAATTATAAGCACAAGCGCCGGATATGAAGATCCTCAAGCCATACAGGATGCCTATGGCCATTATCTGGATATAATAATAGATGGGGGTATTCTTGATCAAAATCCTTCCAGTGTAATTTCACTAATAAATAACGAACCGGAGGTTATTCGTGAAGGGAAAGGAGATGTAAGCAATTTTATTTGACACCTAAAACCTGATGGCTGAAAGACAGGATGGTCACACACGGGGGTATATCGTATTCAAAAGCCCTCACATCGAAAGGATATTGTTGTCTTTTGCATATCCTTCATATATCCAACAAAGGATCTAGCTGCTGATTTTATAAACATATCCAGCCATCCCAACCTCTCTTTTTCAGGATAAACCAATTTGACATTATCCTTCAGGCCAGATATTTTCTTTGCAAGATCAACCGCATCCTGGAAATTCCCAAGGGCATCAACAAGACCAAGTTTATAAGCCTGAGACCCCAGAATGATACGGCCGTCTGCTATCTTCATCACATCTGCTATCTTTAAATGCCTTCCCTTGGCAACATCTGTAACAAACTGCCTTTTTATCTCTGCAAGCAATGAGTTCAAGAGTTCTTTGTCTCTTGAGGTCAGCTTTCTATAGGGAGAACCTGTATCTTTAAACTCACCGCTTTTTAACACCTCAAATTTCACCCCTATTCTAGAAAGCAGATCATCAATGCGTACAAAATGCATAATGACGCCAATACTTCCTGTAATCGTTGCCGGTGAAGCAACAATTTTATTTGCTGCAGAGGCAATATAATATCCACCTGAGGCGGCTATGCCTCCCATGGATACAATTACCTTCTTAAACCTAAGCGTCTTCTGTATTTCTCTGTAGATCTCCTGTGTCGGACCTACTGCCCCACCCGGTGAATTTATTCTCAGTATAATGGCCTTTATTGTTTTATCTTTTTTAAAATCTTCTATCTGTGAACATATATCAGACGATGTAAGTATTTCACCTGTTATAGGAATAACCCCTATCTTTTTCCCAAAAGACAGGGATAAGGCCGTGTTACGGGTCCGCAACCCTACTACTATTGCAACTCCTCCAAGGAAAACACCTATAAGCACAATAATTACAACGGTTATCAGCAGAGGATGTGTTTTCTTAGACATACTGCTCCACGCAACAAACTATTTTCAAGAGGCATTTGCATGACGTTCCCTTTTGCCCAATTTCTGTGCCAATGCCAAACATTGATGAATCTGTAAAAAAATGAACATTCTGCAAATGCCTCATATACACCGACATAGCCAGATTCAAAATATAGCCACCTACGGGAAAACATAACCTGGTTTTTCAGTACGGTCTTGTGTGCCTTCACGGTAAATACCGGGCGAAACCTATTTCGACCTTGGTCATATAAAACAGAAAAAGATACCTCAATCCTCAGATTGAATAGTCTTTTCCTCTTCCTGCTGATCTTTACTGGTCTCGACATTCCGTTCAAGAGTTATCATCTCTTCCCGTAACAGTTCACCAAGGTTGGATGTTGCCTCCTGACGATTATTGATATAGTTTTTGTAAGAAGTCTGGGGCCCTTTTTCCTTGGCCGAATCCAACTTTTTCAAAGAAAGACCAATTTTCTTCTCTTCTCTTGAAACATTTATAACCTTTGCTTCAACAACATCATTAACCTTAAAACCTGCCATAGGATCTTTTTGCCCATCTGAAGGTACTTCAGATACATGTACAAGACCTTCAACACCTTCTTCCAACTGCAAAAATATCCCAAAATCTGTCACACTGGTAACCGTTCCTGTTATCTTGACACCAGGCTGATATTTGTAAGGAATCTCATCCCAGGGGTCAGACGTCAACTGCTTAATCCCGAGAGAAAACCGTTCGTTTTCCTTGTCAATATTCAGGACAATAGCCTGAACTTCCTGACCTTTCTTGTATATTTCTGACGGGTGTTTAATCCGTTTTGTCCATGATATATCAGAAATATGTACAAGCCCGTCAATACCTTCGTCAATACCAACAAAGATACCGAAATCTGTAATATTTTTTATTTTACCCTCAATAATCGTACCAACTGGATATTTCTCTTCAATAGCATCCCACGGATTGGGTTCAACCTGCTTCATGCCGAGAGAAATCCTTTTCTTTGAAATATCAATATCCAAAACAACCGCATTCACTGTGTCACCGACGCTTAACACCTGCGAAGGATGTCTCACCTTCCGGGTCCATGACATCTCTGACACATGAATAAGCCCCTCTATCCCAGGTTCTACTTCTACAAATGCGCCATAATCCTTAAGATTAACTACGCGGCCTGTAATTTTAGTGCCAACAGGATATTTTTCCGCTGCCTCATCCCATGGATCAGGTTTAAGCTGTTTGATGCCAAGAGAGACCCTCTGACTTTCCCTGTCAAAGCTCAAGACCTTAACCTTTATGTCATCACCGGGCTTATAGAGTTCTGAAGGATGCCCTACCCTGCCCCAGGACATGTCCGTTATATGTACCAGACCATCTATACCACCAAGATCTATAAACAGCCCATAGTTGGTAATGTTTTTAACCTTACCTTCCAGTATGGCACCTTCTTCAAGGGTTCTCAGAGTCTCTTCCCTTTGGGCCATACGTTGAGCCTCTAAAAGGGCCCGTCTTGAAAGGACAATGTTTCCTCTACGTTTATTATATTTAACTATCTTGAATTCATGCTCTGTTCCAATCAGGGAATTCATATCCCTTACCGGCCTCAAATCCACCTGAGATCCCGGCAAAAAGGCCTGTAAGCCTACATCTACTGAAAACCCCCCTTTAACACGTGACAGTATCTTTCCCTTGATTGTTTCATCATTTTCATAAATCTTCTTGATATTATCCCATATCTTGATTTTGGCCGCCTTTTCCTTGGAAAGGACAATACCACCCTCCTCATTGTCCTTACGTTCCAAAAGGACATCTACCTTGTCGCCTACCTTGACTGAAACATTGCCATCGGGATCACGAAACTCATCAATGGATATCTGTCCCTCTGACTTGTATCCAATGTCAACAAGGACATAATCTTTATCCACCTGAACAACTTCGCCAACAAGGACTTCTCCCTCCTGTATGCTCTTCAGACTCTCCTCATACAGTTTTGTAAAATCCTCTACATCAACCATCTCGTCAGTATCTGAAGAAATATCTTCAGCATCAGACATGGTATCTTCTTCTGCAGGCACAGCATCAAGCCTAACTTCCTTTTCCTCTGTTTCTAAAATCTTGTTTTCGGTTAATTCATTTTCTGTTGTTGGTTTTTCCATTAAACTGACTACCCCCTAAACTGAAATAATTTTACCTCTTTTATCAGAGACCCCGATTAACATCAAGATCATTCTGCATATTTTAACCTCTTTTCATCTATAAATGGCCTTTTTTGGTAATAGCTCAACAAACAGGGGCAGGTTCGCTGTTATTCCCCTAATTATTGATGAACCTGTAAAAAGTAGAACCGATGGCTAAGTAAAAATCTCCATATACAAGGCATAGTGTTTGGTCATGCGTGAAGGCATACAGGTAGTATGTCGAACGTATGACCAAACACTATAACACAGTAGATGGAGACTTTTTACGACGCCATCATTATTGAGCTGATACCTTTTTTTACTATATCTGCATCAACATATTTGAAACCGGACAACAGGAAACGTTATCCAAAGATATCACAACTTTCCCTGATTTTTCCAAGACAGTTATGTTACTGATCTTGAACAACCACTGTTGATGGCGTCGTGCTCATTAAAAAGCTTGGTGTGGAAGGATGCGGGACTTCCTGTGAAATTTGTTGGAAGTCAAGTCGATAGGAAAAAACAGCATATTCAAATAGGATCTGCAGCATCAATGTATCGTATCATTTCTTCTATCACCTTATCAGGCGTTAACAGGCTGGAATCAATAATTTTTGCATCTTCTGCGGGTCGCAAGGGTGCTACAGCACGCATTTGATCCTGGCTATCCCTTTTTTCCATCTCTTTTTTTACATCTTCTAAAGAGACAGTCTCCCCCCTGTTCAATCTTTCGGCATATCTCCTTTTGCTTCTCACATCTATGGAGGCTGTAAGAAAAAACTTATACATAGCAGATGGGAAGACTTCTGTTCCCATATCCCGTCCTTCTGCAACCACATCAATATCTTTTGCTATTTGCCGCTGAAGGCGACGCATTTCATAACGTACTGTCTTAACCGCAGAGACATTCGATGCAAGCATGTCTATTTCGGGGGTCCTTATCCTTTTTGATATATCTGCCCCATTATAAAAAAGCCTTGGCGGATCCTGATCCAGATTGAAGGAAAGATCTATAAATCTGCAAAGCCTGCCCATCTCTGCTTCATCATCAACAGAGATATCGTTTTCTTTTGCAACAAGGGCTACTGCACGGTACATGGCACCTGTATCAAGATATACATAACCCAGTCTTTCGGCTAACAGTCTGCTCACTGTACTTTTTCCTGAACCTGCAGGGCCATCAATTGTAATAACAGTCACTTGTCTAACACCTTTCTGAATGTCTCTATAAACCTTTCATTTTCTTCCGGCAAACCCACATTTATTCGTATGTAGTCTAAAAGGCCATAGGGAGACATGGAACGAACTATAACTCCATGTTTTAACATCTTATTATACATAGAATCCCCTCCCCCGGGGACCTTTATAAGGAAAAAATTGGTCTGTGTGGGATGATACTCTATGCCTATGTTATCGAGTTCTCTGAATAGATATTCAAGGCCACTGTTTGTCAATTCAATAGTCCTGGAAACAAATGCAGAATCTGTAAGGGCGGCAACAGCAGCAGCCTGAGCAAGACTGTTTACATTAAAAGGCTGTCGGATACGGTTCATATAATCAACAACTTCCCTGGATGCAAAACCATACCCTATCCTGAGACCTGCCAACCCATATAATTTTGAAAATGTCCTCAATACAATCAAAAGGGGGTGTTGTGTAATCAGTTCAAGTCCATTTGCAACACGGTCATCCCTTACAAACTCTATATATGCCTCATCGAGGACAACAATTATGTCATCCGGCACCTGGTGTAAAAAATCAAGGAGTTCATCCTTGAACAAGACAGAACCTGTAGGATTATTGGGATTGTTAATGAAAATCACCCTTGTTTTTGATGTAACTGCATCAAGCATCCTCTCAAGGTCCAGACCAAAGTTTGAAAGAGGTACGGAAGATACATCCCCTCCTGCCCCCATTATAATCTTTTCATAGACCAAAAAAGTCGGAAAAGATTGAACAGCATGGTCGCCATATACAAAAAATGTCCTTATAATCAATTCAAGCAATTCATCCGAACCATTACCTACGATGATCTCTTCAGGTGAAATCCCATACTTTTTACTCAACGCCTCTTTCATGTAATAGGCGCTTCCATCAGGGTAACGGTTCAGGGATGATATACTGTTTTTAATTGCCTTAACTGCTTCAGGAGATGGTCCAAGGGGATTTTCATTGGATGCAAGTTTGATGGAACCATGTATCCCAAGCTCCCTTTCCAGTTCTTCTATTGGCTTTCCAGGTGGATATGGAACCAGTTCTCTTATTCCCTCGTGTACTAATCTTCTCATATTTTACATTCTCCCAACGTTTCCATTCCTACCCATATACAAATTAACTTTTGGGTACCATGTTACATGATTCCAACTTCTCACACCCGTCTAACATCCAGATATCCTGCCCTGAAGGCAAATACCTACCAATAAAATCAATATATTGCAAGGATATCTGCATGCCGCATCTGACACAAAAAAGCGATCGGGATTGTAGAGGATAGAATTCTCAGATAGCTCTACAGCTTTATAATCCCTTGCAGGCACAAAGTAAATAATATGATAAATATCTTTCACATCTACCGTAATATTGGTCTTTACAGACTTTATTATATATGCTATATTTTTGTGAAACAATACCTTTATGTTACATTTCTTTTTTAATCAGCATTAAACTCCACAATATTTTTCTTTCCTTAACAAACCTGACACAAACAGATGCCCCTATGAACCGCAGGAATATTTTGAGGTTTAATCTCATTTAAGGCATCTGCATAATCCTTTGACCTAAAACCTGCATAAACTATTTTCAAAAAGAAAATTATGCTTTTAATATCAAC
>JAGGTJ010000002.1 GCA_021163815.1 Deltaproteobacteria bacterium
CTTGATATTAAAAGCATAATTTTCTTCTTGAAAATAGTTTATGCAGGTTTTAGGTACAATGATTTATGAGCCTTGTATACGGGGTTTTTACGGGGTTGTCAACTCTTGTATGGGTGGTAAGGATATGGATAAGAATGCTGAGACAGAAAGTGGCCAAACGGATATGTTGCAGAAGGGTTATTATGCAATCCTTGATTTTATAGATCAAATGGAACAGTTGACCCAACTGCAGAACAAGATCGATATCACTTCCAATATTACTAAGATATGGGGAGTGTTTCTTGAGTATATACCTAATTTGATTGATGTTGAAACCTGTGCCCTGTTTTTGGTAGATGAAAATTCACATGAGTTTGTTTTGAAAAAGGTTTCACCTGAAGAAGATGCAGTTGTATGCCAGAAGGAGATTGATTTTCAGATAGAATGCGGAACATTTTCCTGGATAATAAACAGAGGGCAGCCCGCAGTTGTTCTGCCAATGGCCCTGAAGGAAAAGAATACAGTTATTATACTGCCGCTGTGTACTGTAAAGAAAACTCTGGGAGTAATTATAGTGGCAACCTCTATAGAGCAGAGTTCCATAACGCAGGAGAATATCCGGCTTTTGACTATGCTCGCAAGACAGTATGCCCTTGTTATAGAAAATGTCCTTCTCTATGATAAACTTAAAAAAGAGCATACTGCTCTGGAGAAGGCAAATGCCGAGATTACAATCCTTTCAATTACTGATCCGCTGACAGGCATCTATAATCGTGGCTATTTAACAGAAAGAATTCCGCAGGAAATAAAGAGGGCCATGAGATATGGGCATGCGCTTTCTGTGATTATGTGTGATATTGATCATTTTAAGAAAATAAACGATACCTATGGACATCTTGCGGGAGATCAGGTCTTAAAGCAGTTTGTCCAAATTATTACAGGGCTGATTCGTTTGGATGTTGATTGGATGGCACGGTATGGCGGTGAGGAGTTCTTTGTAGTTTTGCCGGTGACTGATTTTGCCGGTGCCCTTCATCAGGCCGAAAGATTGCGGGCAGGTATTGCAAAAAGGCCTTTTGATGTGGATGGCAATCAGATTGATGTAACAGCCAGTTTTGGTGTAACAGGTTTTAACTCACAAGAGACATTTGAAAAAGAGATCACACCGGAATTGATTATAACTACCGCTGATAAATACCTTTACGAGGCAAAGGAACAGGGTAGAAACAGGGTTATTGGCGGTCCTGTAAATTGTTTCTCTGATTGCAACGGATGATAGATTTGTTTTAATTTAAGGTATGAGACCCTTGTATAACCTTTCCTTAATTCTGCAAAATCTCCTTTAAAAAGTGGCCGGTATAGGAGCCTTGTGTCTGTGCAATCTCTTCCGGTGTGCCTGTACCTACTACCTGTCCGCCTTCATTCCCTCCTTCGGGGCCAAGATCAATTATATGATCACATGCCTTTATGACGTCCATATTGTGTTCTATAATCACAACCGTGTTTTTTAATTCCACGAGGCGATTTAAGACATCGAGAAGTTTTTCGATATCGTTAAAATGCAGTCCTGTGGTTGGTTCATCAAGAAGATAGAGAGTTTTTCCTGTATCCCTTTTACTTAATTCCCTGGAGAGTTTTATCCTCTGTGCCTCACCGCCGGAAAGGGTGGTAGCCTGCTGTCCGAGGGTTATATATCCGAGCCCGACGTCTATCAGTGTCTTAAGCCTTGTTTTAATGGCAGGTATTGCATCAAAAAAGGAAAATGCCTGCTTAACGGTCATTCCCAGAATATCCGCTATGGTGTATCCCCTGTATTTTATTTCCAAGGTATCCCGATTATATCTCATGCCATTACAGACATCACATTTCACATACACATCAGGCAAAAAGTGCATTTCGATCTTTAGTATACCATCGCCTTTACATGCCTCACATCTTCCGCCTTTCACGTTAAAGCTGAACCTTCCGGGTTTGTACCCCCTGGCCCTGGACTCAGGCAGCCGGAAAAAAACCTCCCGTATGTGTGTAAAAATACCTGTATAAGTAGCAGGATTTGATCTTGGTGTTCTGCCTATGGGGGCCTGATCTATATTAATTACCTTGTCTATGTGCTCAACTCCCTTAATCTGGTCTACAGAACCAACTTTTGCCTTTGCATTATACAACCTTTTGCATAATGCCGGATAGAGAATGCTGTTTACAAGGCTGCTCTTTCCTGATCCTGAAACCCCTGTAATACATGTCAGGGTGCCTAAGGGGATTTTTACTGTTATATCTTTCAGGTTATGTTCTCTTGCTCCCCTGATTTCTATAGCTTTCCCGCTTCCTTTTCTTCTTGATACGGGAATGGGGATCTGTTTTTTCCCTGACAGATATTGACCTGTCAGAGAATCATTTTTTTCAAGAAGAAGCCTTGGCGGCCCCTGGAACATGATTTCTCCGCCATGTATCCCTGCCCCAGGTCCCATATCTATAATATGGTCAGCAGATAACATGGTGTCTGCATCATGTTCCACCACTATAACAGTATTGCCAAGCTCCTTCAGGTTTTTCAGGTTCTTCAGAAGGCGCTGATTATCCCTCTGATGCAGGCCTATGCTTGGCTCATCCAGGACATACAGGACTCCTGCCAGGCCGGAACTTATCTGTGTTGCAAGATGTATTCGCTGTTCTTCTCCTCCGGAGAGGGTTGATGTGGCTCTGTCGCAGGTCAGATAATAAAGACCAACGCTTAGCAAAAATGTCAAACGGTCCTTGATTTCCTTTAGGATTTTGTTGCTTATCATCTCTTCTGTCTGTGTAAGGCGGAGGTTTTCAAAGAAATCAAAGGCCTTTTTGATGGACATTCTGCTTATATCGTAGATCGATTTGCCTCCAATCAGGACAGCAAGGCTTACGGGTCTTAATCTTGCACCTCCACAGGCAGGGCACGGCATTATGTTCATAAATTTTTCTATCTCTTCCCTGATCTGGTATGATGAGGTTTCATGGTATCTTCTTTCAAGACTTGTAATGATCCCTTCAAAGGGATGACTGTGAAAATGTTTTTTTCCGTCATCCATGTCAAAATAGAACTTGATCTTTTCTTTGCCTGATCCATACAGGATTACGTTCTGGACCTTTGCAGGAAGCTTTTTAAAGGGCGTGTCCACGGTAACTCCATAGTGCCTGCATAAAGATTCCAGTATATTCTGAAACTGAACCGAATGCCTGTTTGCCCACGGCTGTACAGCACCATCTCTTAATGACAATGAGGTGTTAGGGACTACAAGATCCGGAGCAAAGTATCTTTTTGTTCCTAACCCATTACATTCAGGACATGCCCCCCTCGGATTATTAAAGGAAAACATCTGGGGTGTCATATCAGGAACACTGAAGCCGCATTTTGGGCAGACAGCCTTTTCACTGAAGAATATTTCCTTGCCATCTGTATCAACTATATCGGCTATGACCTTTCCGTCAGAAAGGGAGAGGGCCAGCTCAACAGTATCAATTAATCTTCCCCTGACTGTCTTTTTTATAACCAGTCGGTCTACAACGGCATCTATTTTGTGTTTTTGATTCTTATCAAGTATGATCTCTTCATCAAGGAATCTTATCTGTCCATCTATACGAGCTCGTGTAAAGCCATCCTTTCTTAAACGATTTATAAGCTGAGAATGCCCACCTTTACGTCCTTCAATTAGCGGGGCCAGTATCTGTATCCTTGTCCCCTCAGGAAGGTTCATGATTTGTTCAACAATCTGCTGAGGTGTTTGAGAGGTTATTTCCATGTGGCATTGAGGGCAATGAGGTTTCCCTATTCTTGCAAAAAGGACTCTCAAATAATCATATATTTCCGTAATGGTGCCTACAGTAGAACGGGGATTTTTGCTTGCCGAACGCTGTTTGATGGCTATTGCCGGTGAAAGACCTTCAATGGAATCCACTTCGGGCTTGTCCATTCTGTCCAAAAACTGTCTTGCATAGGCAGATAAGGATTCTACATAACGTCTCTGACCTTCTGCATAGATGGTGTCAAAGGCCAAAGATGATTTACCTGATCCAGAAAGCCCAGTAATTACAACGAGATGGTTTCTGGGGATATCAAGCGAAATGTTTTTTAGATTATGTTGTTTTGCTCCTTTTATCTGTATATACTCTTTGGACATAGGGGATGGTTCCTCGTCATTTTATGGGAAATTGACAGGTTCTTGTTGATACTCCAAGATCAGAAATTTATCAGGAAAAATGATTGACAAACATATATAATATAATATAGTTAATGATTACTGCGAGAATACACAAAACCATGCTGAAAAGCCAGTCTGTGTTTTTGTGGCCGTAGGTGGTTAGGATATCTTGAATCCAACCATGCCGGTTTATCCATAAATAAACTGTAAAAAGGGGGTGATGAATTTTGTCAATAAGGCATTGTTTCCATAAATTGTTTATAAGGATATCTTTACGTGGAGCAATGTCTCTAATCACCCGTACTGCAGTAAGTCCCTTCAATCCATTAGAAAACATCAGGAGAAGATCAATGGTGTAATTTTTGTAGTCTTAATAAAACAAGGCATCAACAATCTGATGATTTTTATATGGAAAAAAGGGCATCTCATGTTTTTGGGGTGCCTTTTTTTTGTTTTTTTTTACTGCTTAACGCTGTGTTTTGGTACCCTGTTTGGTCCCTATCCATAGACGGAAGATTCGTCGGTATTGTAAGTTTTACCGTGAAAATACACAAAACCATGCTGAAAGGCCAGTCTGTATTTTCATGGCCTGTGGGTGGCCAGGATATCTTGAGTCCGGCCATGCCGGTTTAATCCTTAAAATGCATTGTTGTGATTACAAGATATGTTTGTGAATGGGTACTGTTTACAAAAGTGTTCTTATGACGTGATGTCGATTTTATATGGATGTGAATTTTATAATAAAAGCGTAATCTTGAGGTGAATCAAATATGAAGGTAATTGTTCATGATAATCAAATAGAAAAGGCAATCAGAGATTTAAAAAGAAAATTGACCAAGGAAGGTTTTTTTTCGGAAATAAAAGAAAGACGATTTTATGATAAACCAAGCGTTCAAAAAAAGAAAAAACAGGCCAAGGCAGCGAAAAGACGACGTAAAAGAATGAAGAGATATTAAGGCTCTTGTGACATAATAGGGGGCGTATCTTAAGGGCTTGATATTCAGTTGATCTTACGACATGCCTGTTTTATTATATCACCCAAATCCTATAAGCGTCGAGTTTGCCGAAGGTGCAAGACAGTAAGGGTGCAGATGTACTACGGTGCTTCAAGTCCTTGCCAATGCCGCCGATTGTCCTCGCTTTACTCGGACTTTCCACCCTTTGGGTGGGTCCCTGGTTTCGGTAAAATCGGCGTTTCCGGCAGGTGAACTATTTTCAAAAACCGCAATCTTTATGGCCGCATTCAAATTGATGTGTGTCATGCAAGCACAACATTTCTATAGTTTGCTGATATTAAAGGCATAAATTCCTTTTTGAAAATAGTTTATGCAGGTTTTGGGTATTAGATATTTTACTGAAAACACACAAAACCGTGTTGAAAGACCAGCCTGTATTTTCATGGCTGTGGGTGGCCAGGACATCTTGAATCCGGCCATGCTGGTTTAGGTGGCGCCTATACACAGTAACTGTTTTGTCTGCATCGTTATGATTAAGGATTTACCTCTCAAAATATTGCATGCCTGCCGTTAATTTTCTCGCCTTTCCTGAACTTGAGCAACATCTGTTATTCTTCAAAGGTTTCGCCGGGCCGGTTTGAATGGCAACAGGATAATTGCTATGGAAGATATACAAAATCTTAAGGATTCCCGTAACATAGATATTGACAAGGTTGGTGTCAAAGGTCTCCGTTACCCTATTACTGTGATGGACAGGGATATGGGAGAACAGAAGACTGTTGCAGAGATAAACATGTATGTCAATCTGCCTCGTTATTACAAGGGAACACATATGAGCCGTTTTGTGGAAATACTCAACGAATATAGCAATCATATATCACCACGGAGTTTTTCTGATATATTACAGGAGATGAAAGACAGGTTGAATGCAGAAAGTGCTCATATGGAGGTAGAGTTCCCCTATTTTATAAAGAAGAATGCCCCTGTTTCAGGTGCCTCAGGTCTGATGGAGTACAGGTGTAAATTTATAGGATCATTAAATAGTGGTTCAGATATGGTGATTATTATATCTGTGCCGGTAACCACGCTTTGTCCATGTTCAAAGGAAATAAGTGATTATGGCGCCCACAATCAGCGTGGAGAGGTACGTCTTCAGGTGAGGTTCAAGAAATTTGTATGGATTGAAGATCTTATAACGCTTGTTGAACGATGTGCATCGAGTGAAGTGTATCCTGTCCTTAAACGTGAAGATGAAAAGTATGTCACTGAACATGCCTATGACAAGCCCATGTTTGTAGAAGATATCGTCAGGGATATTGCTGTTGAGTTGACAAAGGATTCCAATATTACATGGTTTGCTGTGGAGTCGGAAAACTTTGAATCTATTCATAATCATAATGCGTATGCCTATGTGGAAAAACACAAAAAGTAATCTGTTCCCATCCATAAATGGCTCTTTTTCACAATCTCGACATCAATCTGCGGAATCTCTTGTGCGGCGTACCGGTTGTATGCCTCCGCGTAATCTCTTGATTTCCTTGATCTTGTAAAAAATATCTCATTTCTGGATTGGAAACTCGCCAGTACCCAAAATTGATTCGTAGATGGGCACTGGGAGCCTCTCCGATAATTCAAAAAAACAATCTTGCCGTACCGTCTTATATTGTATACCTTGAGTTTAAGATACCTGTTCTCAGACAGGTTTCCTATGTAAACCGGCATGGCCGGATCCAAAATATCCTGGCCACCCACGGATATGAAAATA
>JAGGTJ010000084.1 GCA_021163815.1 Deltaproteobacteria bacterium
GTCACTGAAGAGACCAGCCCGGGAGACCCGGAGCGGAAGAAAAATTCTCTTGCCCCCATAGTACATTCGCTGTTATCCCCCTAATTACTGATCTGATACCTTTCTTACGTGACTGTAAAGAGAACACCGTCTTTTCCGTATTTGCTTCAGGGATATAGGCCAAACAACATTCTGTGAATACCATAACAAGGCCTTTTAATGTCTGCCCTATATCTCCTTTAACTTCCCGCCCCCAAGTATTTTATATCTTGTCCCTCTCCATGTGACCGTGTTGTCCATTAATCCAACACCCCACAGAATGACCGATACAATATCCCATATTGGCGT
Organism: Deltaproteobacteria bacterium; assembly: GCA_021163815.1. Lineage (GTDB taxonomy): Bacteria > Desulfobacterota > DSM-4660 > Desulfatiglandales > Desulfatiglandaceae > JAGGTJ01. The sequence continues at coordinate 328 of JAGGTJ010000084.1, forward strand.
TAACAGGGTTTTCAGGATGCCGCTTTCAGATCTGATCAGTATCACAAATGCCGTTGCAGTGATAATCCTTATAAAGCAGGTCGCAGTCAGGGTTGTCCATCCGATCAGGTTCCCTCCTGCCGCAACAAAACATGCCATTGCCCAGAAACAGGAATGACATGCTACAGATAAAAAATAACCAACAGGTTTACATATCCTGATTGTTCTGTTCCAGCGGACAATATGGTTCAGTGCGGAAAACATACCCTCGCCCGGTGGAATAATGGGGACAACATATGAGGAAAGCACAATACGTTTGCCGGATACCTTCCCTCTCTCTACAGAAGATCTTTCCGTATTTTTAAGCGCCTGAAATTTTTTTGATTCCGGTTGCGCTGGATTGCCCCTGTAAATAAGATTCCCGATTTTGTAATCATCCGCAAGATAATCTTCAATGGCTTCAAACCCGCCAACCCTTGAAAAGGCCTGCCTGTCAACAGCAATAGAGGCACCAAAGGCAAACTGCAGATCAGAAAAACAGTTGGTAAGTAGCACTCCAGGGACAAAGGTCGTTTCAACGGCAAGGGCCTCGATTATATCTCCTGAACTTTCGATCTTTTCTATTCTGTAAATCGATGTTACCGCCCCTATTTCCGGATCATTGCGGAGCGGTTTTACCATATGCCTTATATAATCCGCAGAAACTCTTGTGTCCGAATCAGACAGGACAAGGATAAGGGCATCCGGCGAGACATGATCATATATATTTCTCAGGTTTCTTACCTTTCTGTTTGCCCCCCTGCCCTTCTCTCCAACAACCACCTTAACATTTCTGTCCGGGTGATCTTTGCAGACATCAACAGCTATCGGATATGCAGGGTCATCACGGTCCTTGACGCCAAATATCACCTCATAATGAGGATAGTCCTGACAAATAAAGCTTTCCAGGTTTTGACGGGTTTCCCTGTCATAGCCGCAAAGGGGTTTCAGACAGGCTACTTTTGGCCAGGGGCCGTTGTTGTCTGAAGTCTGTTTCCGATTGAAAAAAAGAAAGGCACAAATCATAGCCAACAGATGATACAGACAGGAGCATATAGACATAACGGCCGATATTGCAACAATACTGTCCATAATCGTATGACCCTTAGGCACATCTGTCGTTTGTTTTTCTCTTATACATGAATGAAAAGAACTCCTTTGCCTCGCGCAATCTCCTCTTGCATGTCTCCTTATCTTTAATCATCGTTTTAACAATTCTCAATATGGGTCTTGGGCGAAGATAAAATTTGTTGTAAAAGACCTCAACGGCATTAAATATCTCTTCTCCACTAAGATCATCATATTCGATTGCTACCTGTTGAATTCCGCTCTCTGAAACCAGGCTGTCTTTTTTAAGCCATCCCTTTTCCTTTGCCTCCCTGTAGAATTCCGTGCCAGGATACGGGCTCGCTATTGACACCTGAAGGGTGTCAGGATCAAGCCTTTTTGCAAATTCAATTGTCTTATGTATGGTCTCCTTGGTTTCACCGGGCAAACCAAGGCAGAAGGTTGCATGAGTGACAATCCCCAGTTTCCGGCAGGTCTTTATAAATTTCATGGCCTGCGCCGTGGTAATGCCCTTTTTAACATTCTTCAGGATAGTGTCATCTCCGGATTCTATCCCTACCATTATGCATCTGAGTCCGTTCTTCCTCATGACAGCCAGGGTCTTTTCAGGCACATTGGCCCTGGAACTACACGACCATGTTATCCCCAGTGCCCCAAGACCTTTTGAGATTTCTTCCACACGTTTCAGGTTGGCAGTAAAGGTATCATCATCAAAAAAGAACTCCTTTACCTCGGGAAACATCTCTTTTGCCCTGGCCATTTCATCAATGACGTTTTTGACCGAACGTGTCCTGTATCTGTGTCCTGCTATGGTCTGGGGCCATAGGCAAAAGGTGCACTGCCCGGGGCAGCCACGGCCTGTATATACTGAGATATAGGGATGCAAAAGATAACCTATGAAATATTTTTCAATTGACAGGTCACGTTTATATACATCAAGGACAGAAGGAAGGGCATCCATATCCTCTATAAGCGATCTGTCTCTGTTGTGGATAACCTTGCCATTCTTGAGATAGGATATCCCTTCCACCTCACTCAATGGTTTTCCCCTGACAATATCAAGGATTGTATAATCAAATTCTCCCCGTGTTACAAAATCCAGCGCCTTGCATTGCAAAAGTGACTCTTCCGGCAGAACAGTGCAGTGAGGTCCAACCATCCCTACCATTATTTCAGGATATACGGCCTTAAAGTGTTCTGCCAGCCTGGCATCATTTTTATATCCAGGGGTACTGGTGTATATTACTACGAGATCAAAGTCTTTACCCGCCCTGACTGTATCATCAGGGCTCATCTCCTGTGGTGGAGTATCTATCAACCTGCTCCCCTTACACAGGGCAGATGTTTGTGCGAGCCAGGTAGGATACCAAAAGGAAAGAACTTCACGTTTTGCCTGGTATCTGCTGCCTGCCCCTCCATCAAATCCTTCGTAAGAGGGGGGATTTACAAAAAGAGCCCGTTTTTCCATTATAATTACTCCAGGTCTTACACCTAATGCTATTAAGATTTACAGTTGACGAATTTCTATCAGAAGTTTACTTTATAAAACATTCTGTCGACTTTGCAATAAAAACCTTGAAACTTGAGGGTATCTTGAAAAATTAAAATTTTTGTTCGAATACAGGGTAGACGAAATTTTTAACAGCAGAACTACTTTGAGGATCAAAAATCGAGTCTAACGTAGCAATCGGGCAAAAGGGCAATTTTTGGCGTTACCCTTGAACTATTAATCTGTCTTAGGAGGAGTCATGACCACGTTATTAACAGGTGCTTCGGGTTTTATTGGGTCTGCGGTTTTACGGCAGCTCCTTAAACATGGCCACGAGGTGAGAGCACTTGTTCGCAAATCAAGCAATACTGCCAATATCAAAGGACTATCCGTCGAGATTGTGAATGGAGATCTCAACGATATCAGATCCCTTAAAAGGGCTGTTCATGGCTGCGATTCCCTGTTCCATGTAGCGGCGGATTACCGTTTGTGGGCATTAAAACCTGCCGAAATTTACCAGACCAATGTCAGGGGAACAAGAAACATAATGATTGCAGCAATGGATGCCGGGGTAAAAAGGGTTGTTTATACAAGCAGCGTTGCCACTATCGGTCTTCCGGCACACGGCGATCTGGCAGATGAAACAACCCCATCCGATCTTCATGATATGCTGGGTCATTATAAACGATCAAAGTTTATAGCAGAGAAAGAGGTAGATTGGCTTATCAGGGAAGAGGGTCTTCCGGCGGTTATTGTAAATCCTTCCGCACCTATTGGCCCAAGAGACATCAAGCCAACCCCCACAGGAAGAATAATAGTTGAAGCCGCATCGGGTCGTATGCCTGCATATATGAATACAGGCCTCAATCTGGTACATGTGGATGATGTTGCAAAAGGCCACCTGTTGGCCTATGACCACGGCAAGGTGGGGGAAAGATATATATTGGGAGGGGTAAACATGACCTTAAAGGAGATACTTGGGAAAATTGCAGCAATTACAAGGTTGCCTGCACCAAAGATATGTCTCTCCTATAACCTGATTCTGCCTGTTGCCTATATCTCAGATGCTATTGCCCGCCTGACCAAAAAAAATGATCCCTTTATAACTGTGGATGGTGTAAAGATGGCAAGAAAGAACATGTTCTTTTCCACAGAAAAGGCGAAAAGGGCATTGGGGTATAAAACGCGGCCAATAACAGAGGCATTAGAGGATGCCATTAACTGGTTCAGGGATAACGGTTATCTCGTACCAGGCCAGAGGTAAAATGCCTTTCCGCCGCAAATTGCCTTGCGCAGCACCATGGCACTATACGCGAAACGTTTGTATAACACCTTTTTCCCATTCCGGTGACAACCTCAGGCCTTGATTCTCAAACACAATCTGTGGTCAGGCAATTCGTCCCCCTGGACTGAAAACTGGGCATTTTTTACAGGTTTTTTTGCAGGATTACTCGTATAGGGCAATAAATATAAAAACAGATTTTAACCGGTCAGACAGTAAACATCTTTCATCTGCCTGCCTTAATTAAGGATAAAAAATATGTCAGTACCAATTATCCAACAATACAAGGTTGGACATTATATCATTAAACAGAGGGCACAGGGGAACCGGCGATATCCCCTGGTTTTGATGCTTGAGCCTCTTTTTCAGTGCAATCTTTCATGTATAGGATGTGGTAAAATAAAATACCCCCCTGAGATACTGAAGCGCCGTATGAGTGTAGAGGAGTGCACAGATGCAGTAAAGGAATGTGGAGTGCCGATTGTTTCCATAGCAGGAGGAGAACCCCTGCTGCATGAGCAAATTTCCAGCATTGTAGATGAAATCATAAGGCTTAAAAAGTTCGTGTATCTTTGTACAAATTCCCTGCTTTTGAAAAAAAAGATGGATCTTTTCACCCCTTCCCCCTATCTGACCTTTTCAGTTCATCTTGATGGCGACAGAGAACATCACGATGCGTCCGTGTCCAGGCCTGGTGTTTTTGATATAGCAGTAGCGGCAATAAAAGAGGCAAGAAAAAGGGGATTTCGCGTCACTACCAACTGTACTCTTTACAGTGGTATGGTAGCCTCTGATGTAGAAAACTTTTTTGATTTTGTAATGGATTTAGGAGTGGAAGGAATTACCCTGTCTCCAGGTTTCAATTATGAAAAGGCAAGCCGTCACGAGATGTTTTTACAAAGGACTGCAAGCAGAAACCTTTTCAGGGAGATATTCAACCTGGCCAAGCATCACAAATGGAAATTTAATCATACCGGCATGTTTCTTGATTTTCTTGCGGGAAACAGAAGTTATGAATGCACACCGTGGGGCAATCCTACACGTAATATATTTGGATGGCAAAGGCCCTGTTATCTTTTATCTGACGACGGGTATGCAAACAGCTTCAGGGAACTTATGGAAACAACAGACTGGGAGAAATGGGGACCGGGCCGTAATGAGAAATGTGACAACTGCATGATGCACAGCGGATTTGAGGCAACAGCAGTAAATGATATGATCAATCATCCCATAGATGCCTTACGGCTTGCACTGTTTGGCCCTCGTACCGAAGGACCGATGGTTCCTGATGTTTCTACTGTAAATGATAATGCCTGATTTGGGAATGCCCTTTTTATCTGTATCCGGGGCATTTATTGTCAGGATTGTAAAACATGGTTGATTACGGATAAAAAAGACCATCCCTAAGCCTAAAAGAGATCAGATATCTTTTGCAGAGGTGAACCATGCACAATAAAACTACAATGGTAATCCCCACCTATTGGACAAGAGATGAGTCCATAGGCCCTAAAGAAGGCGATGATGTTTACGATCATCCTGTTCCTCTTAACCAAAATGGAACCTTAAAAAGACTCATTGAAAGTCTCTCTATCCTTGAAGACAGGGATTTTGATCTGGTTATCATAGCTGTTTCCAATGCTAGAGACATTGAGCCAATGGTTGAAAAAAAGGTTGCAGGAATCATATCATCTATCTCATCTGACATCCCTATTCATCTGTTCAGTTATTCCCATCTGAACAGGCTCCATGAAATTTTAAACAGAAATGAAAAAGATACAATGACGTCTCTTTTGAGTCTCAGGGGATATTCCAACATTCGTAACATGTGCATATTTCTGCCTCATGTGTTGGGCTCTGATATCGCTGTTCTCATTGATGATGACGAGGTCTTTGAAGATAAGAACTTTATGAAAAAGGCACGGGAATTTATAGGGAAAACCATTGATGGTAAATTCATAGGAGCCGTAGGAGGATACTATCTTCAGGAAAATGGCGACTGGCGTCTCAAAAAAGATGAAAACCCCTGGGATAGATACTGGAACAAAACAGAGGTAATGAATAAGGCCTTTGAAGAAATAATAGGAAAAGGCCCCAGACTTAAACAAACGCCCTTTGTTTTTGGCGGAAACATGGTTATTCACAGGGGGATATTTACCAGGATACCGTTTGATCCCCGTATTACAAGAGGTGAAGACATAGATTATCTTATAAATGTAAAAATGTTTGGCCATAAATTCTTCCTGGACAATCTTCTTACCATAAAACACCTGCCCCCGCCAAAATTTTATCCCGTGTGGATGCAACACAGGGAAGATATCCTCAGGTTTGTATTTGAAAGGTCCAAACTAAGGGGCCAGGAACCTATCCCTGGTCTTTCATATGTTACTGTCGAGGCGCTGGATCCGTATCCAGGTGCCTTTTTGAAGGATGACCTTGAACAGA
>JAGGTJ010000066.1 GCA_021163815.1 Deltaproteobacteria bacterium
GATGGCGTCGTAAAAAGTCTCCATCTACTGTGTTATAGTGTTTGGTCATACGTTGGACATCTTGTATGCCTTCGCGCATGACCAAACACTATGTCTTGTATATAAAGATTTTTACTTAGCCATCGACTCGACTTTTTACAAAACTGAACATTTTTCAAAGGTCTCACCGTAATTTTATAAGACGATACAATTATTTTATAATTTCTTTAAGCCAATGAATTCAACCTGAATCTGAGTGCGGTAGAAGATTTTGCTTTGGTTATATTGTAGGCGGAATCGTCTTTTTAACGGGCTGGTCGTGTGCCTGATTTAGATGTTACTGTTTTTTTGTTGCGATACTCTGTTGTTTTTATGGGTAACAATGACAATAAAGCAATTTCTGGGGAGGAGTTTGTATGTTTAAGGTAGGTGATTTGGCTGTATATCCTGCTCATGGCGTAGGGATCATCGAAAAGATAGAGACCCAGGAAATATCAGGTTGTCAGCAGGATTTTTATGTTATGAGGATTCTTGATAATGATATGATCATTATGATTCCTACCAACAATGTTGATAATGTTGGACTAAGAGAAATAATCGGACAGTCAGATGTCTCCAAGCTTTATTCTATATTAAAGCAGAAAGATACTTCTACAGATAACAGAACATGGAATAGACGTTACAGAGAACATATGGATAAGATCAAAACAGGCTCTGTTTTTGATGTGGCGGAGGTTTACAGGGATCTTTTTGTACTGGGCTCAGACAAGGATCTTTCTTTTGGAGAAAAGAAGATCCTTGAAACTGCCAGGGCACTGTTAGTTAAGGAAATTTCACTTGCCAAAAATGTCAATGAAGATCAGGTCCAGAAAGATATAGACAGAATATTTTCCTGACTGATGTTGTGGCAATTATACAAAAGAGATATAGGTGTTGTTTTGTTGACATTTTTGTTATGATGTTTCCTGATATTATTTAAATGGGACGTTGCTATAATCTCTCCTTTTATTGAGTTTCTATCTCTGACTGTAGGCATATAAACCAGGATAAAATTCTTGCGGATCTATAAAAGATTCCGACATTTTTTGTGGTTGAAATCCTGGTTTTTGGCTTTTACGGAATCATCAATCTTATGTACAGTTAGAATATTTACCTCCCTTGAAACTGAATATTCTGTGGAAATCTAAGTATCACCAAATAAAATATGTTTTAAGGCATTGGATGACAGCCGTGATAGTTGTAGATTGAACTTTGGGATTCATTTTTTACTCATCGATATGCCTGTTGCAAAAAAACTGAGTACAGATTTTAGATTTGATATAGAAGAATCTTTTTCTGATTTACGAATTGATGTTTTTCTTGCCTCAACAGAGATAGGTCTTTCACGTTCCAGAATACAGACTGCAATAAAGAACGGTGAGGTTTTATTAAACGGTCATTGTGTTAAATCAAGTTACAGATTAAAAACAGGTGATCAGGTTTCTGTTTCAATACCTTCTCCCAAAACAGTCCCTTTTCTTGCCCCCGCTGCCATTGATTTTGACATTATACATGAGGACATATCCCTTATTATAGTGGATAAACCTGCTGGCCTTGTGGTTCATCCTGCCCATGGTCATATGCAAGACACATTGGTCAACGGCCTTTGTATGCATTGCAATGACCTATCTAGAATAGGAGGGTATCTTCGCCCTGGAATAGTTCACAGACTCGATAAAGATACATCCGGAGTTATGCTGATTGCTAAAAATGATATTACCCATGCTTTTTTAGCAGAGCAGTTCAAATCCAGAAAAATCAGGAAGGAATATATTGCACTTGTGCATGGACATTTTAAATCTGATGAAGGAGAGATTGATCTTCCTATCGGTCGTCATCCCTTAAACCGAAAAAAAATGGCGGTTGTTTTTTCGAAGGGCAGATCAGCTTTTACTGTTTGGCGTAAAATAGAAGAATTTGATAGCGGTTTTACTCTGATATCGGTTTTGCCAAAGACGGGTAGAACCCATCAGATACGTGTACATATGTCTTATATTGGTCATCCTGTTGTTGGTGATATTGTTTATGGATTTAATAATAAAAAGTGGTGGAACAGACGTTTCTGTAATACAGGATCAGGTAATAACCTGTCTTTTATAGACAGGCATATGTTACATGCAAAGTCTATAACCTTCAGACATCCCTGTCATAAAAAGTATGTAACTTTTGATGCACCTGTTCCCCATGATATGTTACGTGCAATACATGTTTTGAAAAGCTAAGCCCTATATACGGTCTCCTCAATACACAGCAGTGGTATCATTTCAATTCTTTGTATCTGTTGAACACCCAGTTTCATTGTTTTGCAGTGGTTTCCTCTTTTCAGGAATGTGATATTTGTTTGCAATATCAAGGTGGATGGCGCCGTAAAAATCTTGCTTTGCCTTGTGACCTTGAATAAAATTGAACATTTTCATTTTAAAGGTCTTACCTTGTCATTGGAATTGCTGTTCTATTCTGTTACATGGTTGTTATGATAACCCTACTGGATACAAAGATGTTTGGAAGGGTTATCAGGTTTTTTGTAAACTTTTGCTGATCAACGAGAAGCCTGGTTGTATTTCATTTTCAAGTCCATTTTTATCTGTCCGATATTATCCTTACCTGAAACCTTTGCATAAGGTCTCCTTTTGCCAATTTATGTTTCTGATTTGTATGTATGTTGGAAGGCATAAATAAAACAGAATAGTCAGCAAATATTTTATTGTTACATACTGGTCCCAAAAATTTTGCATTTTAATTTAACGGAGAGTTTAATGAATCTTGTAGAACTTAAACAGATGAGTATTACAGAACTTACAAAATTGGCCAAGGAGCTTAATATTGAAGGTGCCTCTGGGATGAGGAAACAGAGCTTGGTATTTTCTCTGCTTCAGGCAAATTCAGAACGTAATGGAACAATTTATGGAGAAGGTGTTCTTGAGATACTGCCGGATGGCTTTGGTTTTTTAAGAGCGACTGATGCCAATTATTTACCTGGTCCCGATGATATATATATATCACCTTCTCAGATACGACGATTTAATCTCAGAACAGGTGATACTATATCCGGACAAATTCGTCCTCCAAAAGAATCAGAGAGATATTTCGCATTGTTAAAGGTTGAAAAGGTTAATCATGAAGATCCTGAAATAGCAAGGGATAAGATCCTTTTCGACAATCTTACACCTCTTTACCCTAACGAGAGGATAGTGCTCGAGACAACCCCTGACAATATTTCTGCAAGACTGATAGACTTGTTAATACCTATTGGCAAGGGACAAAGAGGTCTGATTGTGGCCCCTCCACGTACTGGAAAGACCGTGCTCCTTAAAAATATTGCTAACAGTGTCAGCGCTAATTATAAAGATATTTACAAGATAGTCCTTTTGATAGATGAAAGGCCGGAAGAGGTAACAGATATGGCCAGATCTGTTGATGCCGAGGTTATAAGTTCAACTTTTGATGAACCGCCCCAAAGACATGTTCAGGTTGCTGAAATGGTCCTTGAAAAGGCCAAACGGTTGGTTGAGCATAAAAAAGATGTAATGATTCTTTTGGACAGTATTACAAGATTAGCCAGGGCATATAACTCTGTGGTACCACCAAGCGGAAAGATTCTTTCAGGAGGTTTGGATTCAAATGCATTGCATAAGCCTAAACGTTTTTTCGGGGCAGCGAGGAATATTGAAGAAGGAGGTAGTATTACTATCATTGCAACTGCTTTGATCGAGACGGGAAGTAGAATGGATGAAGTAATATTTGAAGAATTCAAGGGTACCGGAAATATGGAGGCCCATTTAAACAGGGAACTGTCTGACAGAAGAATTTTTCCTGCGATTGATATAAATCGTTCCGGCACAAGGAAAGAAGAATTGTTAATAGATCCTGATGATCTGAATCGTATATGGATACTGCGTAAACTTCTGGCTCCGCTTACACCGGTAGACAGTATAGAATTTTTACTTGAAAAAATAAAAGGAACAAAGGATAATAAAGAGTTTTTGGCATCTATGAATGGATAAGTTTGGTTAATAATCTTATAAGGCTTTCAATGAAAACAAGGGAGAAAAACCAATCATGAAAAAGGGAATTCATCCTGAATATCATAAGGCAATAGTACGATGCGCATGTGGCAACGAATTTGAGACGGGTTCAACCGTTAAGGAGATATCCGTTGAAATTTGTTCCAAGTGTCATCCTTTTTTTACAGGCAAACAGAAGTTAGTTGATTCTGCCGGACGTGTTGAAAGATTTAGACGCAAATACGCAAAATTCCAAAATAAAAAATGAGTAATACCACATCGGTTGATTTTTGCGTACTGTAGAACTTCCATAATTTTGAATGATCTCAAAGAAAAAGACCTGAGGTTGTTCAGCAAGATTTGATGCCTGTTTTTGAAGGTGGCATCTGTAAGGCTGGTAAACTCTGGCAGGTTTCAATATGTTTTCAAAGATAAAGGAAATAGAAGAACGTTATCACGAACTTGAAGGCAACTTAAGTCGGCCTGATATTATACAGGATCAGAAAGCATACCTGGAGTATGCCAGAGAACACAGTATGCTTGCCCCTATTGTAAAGACATATAAAAAATATGAGGCAATTAAGGCAGAGATTGATAGTAACAGATCCTTGTTATATGACTCAGATCCTGAGATAAAAAAACTTGCAGAAGAAGAAATAGAATTACTGCAGTCAAATCTTTCTGATATTGAAAAGGAGATGAAGCTGCTTCTTTTACCAAAGGATCCCAATGATACAAAAAACATACTTTTAGAGATAAGAGCAGGGACTGGCGGTGAAGAGGCAGCACTGTTTGCAGCAGATCTGTTCAGGATGTACAGCAGGTATGCCGAGTCAAAATCATGGAAAACTGAGATATTGAGCCAAAACATAACAGGGAAGGGTGGTTTCAAGGAAATTATACTGTTGATTGAAGGTAAAATGGTCTATAGCAGGCTAAAGTATGAGAGTGGTGTGCATCGTGTTCAGCGTGTTCCTGAGACTGAGGCTCAAGGCAGAATACATACTTCAGCCGTTACTGTAGCAGTATTACCTGAGGCAGAAGACATTGAAGTGGAAATTGACCCTGAAGATCTGAGAATTGATGTTTACCGTGCTTCAGGGCATGGTGGTCAACATGTCAATGTAACCGATTCAGCAGTGCGTATTATACATCTCCCCACGGGTTTGGTCGTTACCTGTCAGGATGAAAAATCTCAACATAAAAACAAGGCAAAGGCCATGAAGGTTCTTAAATCTCGCCTTCTTGATCTCCGGCAGAACGAACAGAATTCAAAGATATCCGAGGAGCGAAAAAACCTCGTTGGGTCAGGAGATCGGAGCGAGAGAATAAGAACGTATAATTTTCCACAAGGCAGGGTTACTGATCACAGAATTGGCCTTACCTTATATAAGCTGGATAATATTATGGAGGGGGATTTGGATATTATAACTGATCCGCTTATAACCTATTTCCAGACTGAGGCCCTTAAGACCAGTTCTTTTTGATTACACATTAAAGATATCTGTAATCAATTTCAGCCTGCCTTCAAACATAAGATAGCCGGGTATGAAAATCATACCTTGATGGCGTTGTAAAAAGTCTCCATATACCGTAAGTGGCCGGGATATTGTGAATCCTGCCATGTAACTTTGCTAAGTTATTAGGAGGTCTTTGCCTCTGTTCGTATCAAATCTGCAATATTGGCTTTCTGTATGAATGAAAGGAGATGGACAATCAAAGGCCTTCTTCAGGTTGCATCTGATTATTTAAAGGCCAAAAATATAGACAGCCCTCGTCTCACCGCTGAAATTCTTCTTTCCCACCAGTTGAAACTTGACCGCATCAATCTGTACCTCAATTTTGACAAGCCTCTTACTCAAGATGAAATTTCTGGTTTTAGGTTGCTTGTAAAAAGGCGAATTAAACGGGAACCTGTTCAGTACATTACAGGTGTGCAGGAATTCTGGTCATTGAAATTTAAGGTGAACAGGCATGTCCTCATCCCCAGGTCTGACAGCGAAATACTTGTAGAGCAGACAGTTGAAAAGATTGCTCTGTTTCACAAACAGACAGGTCTTGTTCCTAGGATACTGGATCTGGCAACTGGCAGTGGGGTATTAGCCATATCCATATGCCGGGAAATACCTGATGCCATGTTATGGGCAACGGATATATCTGCGAAGGCCCTTGATGTTGCAAGGCATAATGCCAGGTTACATGGTGTGTCAGACAGAATCAGGTTTATTGAGGGTGACTTATGGAAGGCTGTTTCAGATATGAGAGGTTTTTTTGATATTATTGTTACCAATCCGCCCTATATTGCTGAGGAAGAGTATCAGTCTCTTCAACCCGAGGTACTTTATTGGGAACCTGTGATTGCCTTAAACGGGGGAAAGGGGGGGATGTTCTTTATTAAGAAAATTATCAGACATGCCTATCATTACATAAAATCAGGAGGCTGGTTAATGATTGAAATGGATCCATCTCAAACATTATATGCTATAAGCCTTATGAAAGAAAACCCATCATATAAAAATATATCC
>JAGGTJ010000143.1 GCA_021163815.1 Deltaproteobacteria bacterium
TTATGGCCGCATCAAATTGATGCGTGACAAGCAAAATATTTCTATAATTCGTTGATATTAAAACCATAAATTTCTTTTTGAAAATAGTTTATGCAGGTTTTAGGTTACAGGTGACGACGTCTAATGAATGGTTTGTGGAGTTCAGATTAAATGAGGTATCTCGTTTGAGCGTTGCAGATGAGGCCAGGGCATCAATTGGCAGTAATAATGGTAAAGGCATTACCATTACACTGGAGGTAGACGATATTGAAGCGGTACATTTATGCTTGAGGGAAGCAGGACTTGATCCAACGCCAATAAAATACCATGTCTGGGGGGCAAGAGTGGTTCATGTTTACGACCCTGAAGGCAATCGACTTGAGTTTTGGTCTCCAAATACAGAATTAAACAGGACAGCCTGACAAGGATATGAGTTTGACCGGGAAAACAAGAAAGATTAATACAGGAGGTATTATGATGAAGCCAAGAAAAATTGTAGATAAGATTTACTGGATGGGTTCTGTGGATTGGGACAGGCGTCTTTTTGATACCCTTGTTCCGTTGCCGGATGGAACAAGCTATAATGCCTATTTCATCGAAGGGAGCGAGAAGACTGCCCTTTTGGACACGGTTGATCCTTCCATGGCCCATGAACTGTTGTCCCAACTGGAGGGGATACCAAAACTTGATTATATTATCTCCCAACACGCTGAACAGGACCATTCCGGGACTATTCCGCAGGTGCTTGAAAAATTTACCGATGCGAAATTGATAACAAACCCAAAGGCAAAGGGGATGCTCATGGATCTTTTGCAGGTGCCTGAAGAAAGATTTATAACTGTTGAAGATGGGGAGAGACTCTCCCTTGGTGACAAAACACTGAAATTTATCTATACCCCATGGGTTCACTGGCCTGAGACCATGTCAACTTATCTTGAAGAAGACAGGATCCTTTTCAGTTGTGATTTTTTTGGTTCCCATATTGCTACAACAGATCTGTTTGTTACTGATGAAGGGCGCGTGTCAGAGGCGGCGAAACGCTATTTTGCCGAGATCATGATGCCCTTTCGAAATCTAATTCGAAAAGACATTGAGAAACTGGCATCCTATGAGATAGAAATAATAGCCCCCAGCCATGGACAGATATATCCCCGGCCTTCCTTCATTATTGATGCCTATAAGGATTGGGTTTCAGGTACGCCGCTGAACAGGGTAGTTATTCCGTATGTAACCATGCATGACAGTACAGGGAAAATGGTCGATTATCTTGTGTCTTCTCTTGTGGAAAAAGGTGTCAGGATCGAACAGTTCAATCTTGCTGTTACGGACATAGGGAAGCTTGCCATGGCCCTGGTTGATGCAGCTACAATCGTAATTGGAACCCCAACAATACTGGCCGGACCTCATCCTTACGCTGCGTATGCCGCGTTTTTGGCAAATGCCCTGAGACCAACAGCAAAATTCCTTTCCATTATCGGTTCCTATGGATGGGGTGGTAAGACTGTGGACGTTTTGGCAGGGATGGTTCCTAATCTTAAAGCAGAAATTATTGAACCGGTTCTTTCCAAGGGATTGCCGTCAGATTCTGATTTTAAGGCTCTTGATAATCTGGCTGAGATTATTGCTATGAAACACAAGGAACATGGGTTTAAATAGTGATGGCGTCGTAAAAAGTCTCCATATACTGTGAGCGTTTGGCCATACGTTGGGCATCTTGTATGCCTTCACGCATGACCAAACACTATGCCTTGTATATGAAGATTTTTACCTATCCATCGGTTCTGTTTTTTACGGGTTCATCAATTTTAATACCTTACCTATGGCTCTCTTGGTTCTGTGAGAAGTTTGATTCCATCAAGGATTTTGCAAATCCTATCTTCAGACAACTGACCAATCTTTTCTCTTAGATCATTTTTATTCACTGTGAAAATTTGAGAGATATTAACAACACTTTTCTTGGACAGATTTGCCTCACCTTTGTGGAGTGTCACGTTGCCTGGGGCTTTACCCCTTTTCATGTTCGAAGTTAAAGAACAGACTACGACAGTGTTTATCTTACTGGAATTAAAAATATTATTTTGGATCACAACATGAGGATGCCTGTAGCCAGGTTCAGAACCGTTTGGTTCTCCAAGATTTACCCAATAAATTTCACCTTGTTTGACTACCATGATTCCCGCCCCACAATTTCTCGTTGCTTACGATGCATACCCTTGGAAACGGCATCTTCTTCATTTTGGGAATCACTATAAGCTGAGTTTAATTGGGCAAGAATTTTTTTGTTTTCTTGTTTTTGCAAAAAATCTTTAACTGCAAGACTAAACAGTTTGCTACGTGATAAATTCATCTCTTTTGCTAACTTCTTGACTTTGTTAAATAATTCTTCTTCAAGCGATATGGCAGTTTTTATTCCGGGCATAGTTATACCTCCAGAGATTAATTTGCATTCATAGGGCAGTATACCCTTTAGTTATACCGTTGTCAATACTGTATCGCGTGCTTATCGGAAAAGACCTGCTGACGTTCACATGGATAGGTGTGGACAAAGTGCTTGCCCGAGAACTTAGACCGCATGCAGAACAGCTTGCTCGTCTGCCTCTTCCTGCCAAGAACCACCGTGGCTGTGGCCCAGTCAACTTCAGCTTGCGATCCGGCCTCAGGATCACAGGGGGTAAAGGCTACTGGACTATTCAGTACCAGCCAGGTTTTTGCAATTTGCACATAGCAACGAACGTATCAGCTGCACCTGATATGTGCCAAGTTCCCCTCTATAGGAGCGGGTTTTTATTTTCATGTATGAAGATTTTTGTGCAAGATCAACAAAATCAGGGGATTATACAGAGGCATATATCTGGTATGCGGCACAATAAATCCCAGATTAACACAGAGATTGCGCGAAAAGGCCATTTATGGATATGAGATGGGGAAGGGAAACAGGTAGCCTCTAAAATGCCAGTTCTACCCGGTAAGTATCAACGGTCTGGTTTCGTCCCTTTACCTTTTGTCCCTTGAGATGTGTAAAGCCTCTGACTCCGTCTATATCAGCATCTTTGATGGCGTTGTATGTAGACCGGCTAATAAGTATTTCGTTGCTGCCGGCAAGGGTCTGGAGGCGTTGTGCAATATTGACGGCATCACCAATGACTGTATAGTTTAGGTGATCTTCTGAACCGAGATATCCTGCTACCACATCTCCTGTATTTATCCCGACGGAGACCTTCAGTTCGGTATTCCCTTTTCCTGGTTGCCCGGGAATTTTAATATCTGACCTTTTCAGGGCGGATATTAACCTTATTGCCATTTTAAGTGCCCTTGCCGGGTCATCAGGGTGGGGTATGGGCGCTCCGAAAAAGGTCATCATACCGTCGCCCATAAGCTTGTCAAGTGTCCCATCGAATTCAAAAACAATGGGAATGGCAAATGAGAAATAACGGTTTAGAATATTAAGGACCTGTTCCTGTTCAAGTTTTTCTGACATGGATGTGAAACCACAAAGATCTGCGAACAGGATTGTTACATTTTTTCGTTCCCCACCCAGCCTGAGACTTTTTCCCTGGTTAAGTATTGTTTCTGTTATGGCCTTTGAGAAAAAGCGGGAGAGAACGTACCGGCGATTTTCCTCTTCAAGCATGTTATTATAAAGCCGGAAAAGTATAACTGCCGTGGCTATCTGATCTGCAACTATAGAAAAAAAGTGTTTCGCATTGTTATCGAATCCCTGCAAATCTGTTGTATGCAGGCATAACACGCCTATGCTGTTGTTGTTGTGTATAATGGGCACAAAACACATTGTACCCTCATCCAATCTTCTTATACCGTTAAAGAATGGTTGTTTACTGATGTCACGGATTGTTATGGGGCCTGTTTGTCTTATGATCTGTTTTAAATCCTTGTCTTCCAATGGCAGATAAACAGGGTGAAGTACAGGCCCTTCGTTATAACTGTCGGCTACCAGTTCATATCCGTCGCTGTTTTCTTCAGTAAGTATTAATGATATGCCTGATAATGCCATGTGTTTCATGACGATTTTTATTTGATCCCAAAGCAGGATGTTTCTGTTATGAAAATCTGCAGAACGTAGTGTTTCTCCCAGTTCTTTTAATATGGAGAGTTCCTGTATCTTGTTTTCATACTTATTTTGTATTGTAAGAAACTGCTTTTTAAATACATTTCTTTCTCTTGTGATTGAGGTATAGTCTTTTTCCTGATGTTCAGAGATCATCTCAGCATTCCTCAGATTAATATTTCAAAAAAATCACGATTTTCATCTATGATGTCAAGGAGTTTTGATTTCATTTCAAGGATTTTTTCTGGCGTCAGTGATTTGAAAATATCTTTGAGTATGTTCCAGTGACCCATTGTTAACTCTATATGTTCTTTCGTTGTATTGTCTGTCTTTTCCATGTTCAGTATCTCATTGGACAGGTAATCGGCAAAGCCTACAATGGCTGTAATCTCACAATGGAATGGGGCCAAAAAAGGTTGATGATGAAAGCCTATTGCATTTATGAGTGGTTCAGGGAGATTCCAGTTTGATGCAATAACACGGCCTATTTCAGCATGATTCAAGCCGAACATCTCCTGTTCCAGTTCAAACATGGGAATTTTATCGGAAGAGGTTGTTTCGTAAATCTGTGTATAGTGATCACTGAACCTGTCCATAAGAAATATCTTGCCAAAGTCATGTAAAAGACCTGCCGTGAAGATGTCGTTTTTTTTGTATCCGGTCAGTTCCTTGCACAGGGTACGGCCTATGATTGCAGTGTATACTGAGTGTTTCCAGAGAGTTTTCGCCTGCCACCATAGTTTTCCCGCCTTTTCCTTAAAGATATTTGAGGCTACAACACCAAGCACTATACCGATTATTTCCTCACTGCCCAGGATGACAACTGCCTGTTTAATTGATGATATGCTTTGGGGAAAGCCGTAAAATGCAGAGTTTACGATCTTTAAAAGTTTGGATGTAAGAGACGGATCCGTTGATATTACTTCTGTCAGGTCAGATACTGACGAGTCTGATTCAGAGGATATCTCGAAAACGCGGGTAGCTATGGATGGTAGGGTTGGCAGGGCCTCAACGTGGCTCAGTTCCGACATGACCTTTTTCTTTCTCATCTGGCTTGCCTGAATTTTTTCTTCTATATGCATTTGATGGAGTATTGCCTCAAGATTTGTTTCAACTGATTCATCATTGACGACGGCGCTCTGATTGTCTATGAGGGTTTTAAGTGAATCCGCAAGATCGCAGTCAAACGGCAGTCTTGCCAGGAAATTTTCCTGTTCTGCATGGCACATCTGTGAAAGTCCTGACCAAATCATTTCTGAATCCATCTCCTGAAGTCTTTTAAACATTTTTCCATGTGCTTTTTGACAACATAGACGCAAGATGTTGCTAGAAGATTCATCGTTGTTAATGTCTTTTTCTGATGTTTCCTTTAATGCCTTGTCATTCATGTCAGGTAATTTTTCTGTTTTTTTTGATTCTTTTACTGCAACATGTCCATTTAAAAGCTGTGCTCCGGCGGACCATATCAAATCTTCAGGACTATGACATTCTTCCGGAAACAACGATATCCCTATGGATAATTCAATTTCGTGTTTAATAAGTGTCCTAAATACCCTTTCTGTTTTTTTTGTAAGGATATCTATTGCTTCCCTGCCGGAGGCAAAGGCCAGTATGATTATATGTCTGTCATCTATCCCCAGCACGGTATCGCTTTCACGGAACCGGGATGCTATGTTTTCTCTGATGTTGCTCAGCATGGATGGCTGAACTTCATCAAAATTGTTTGTTGAGGTGCGGATAAGAATTAATAACAGGCTGGATCTGCATCTTAATATCTTGTTTAGTTCTGCACCTATCTTTTTCAGGTTTTTTTTTGATATTGAAAAACCGAAGTCGGGGTATGATACTATCTCCTCGAGTCTGGTAATACAGCCGATTGTTTCTACGAGATTTTTTAATCTTCTGATTCTCGTCAAGGATGTGTCTTCTGTCAGTATTCTGGGCGGATTTGTCAGAATTATGTTTATGTTTTTGGCTGTTAACCCCAGTTCTTTATGAAAGAATAAGACAAGCTTGTCTTTTTGGACATTTTTGTTTAAGCCGTAAAATAACAGTCTGAATCCGTTTTTAATCATTTGATTTTTTATTTTCCCTGTCTTGGTTTATGGTAACAGTACATAAGATTTTTACCGCAAAAACACACAAAACCGTGCTGAAAAACCAGACTGTGTTTTCATATCCGTGGCTGGTCAGGATATCCAATTTTGTTCAGGTTCAAGAAGGGCGATAATCGGAGGGATATACTGAATATTTTGAGGATTTAAACTTGATGGCGTCGTAAAAAGTCTCCATCTACTCTGTTATAGTGTTTGGTCATACATTCGACATCTTGTATGCCTTCACGCATGACCAGACACTATGCCTTGTATATGAAGATTTTTACTTAGCCATCGACTCGACTTTTTAC
>JAGGTJ010000005.1 GCA_021163815.1 Deltaproteobacteria bacterium
GGCGCAGACAGGATATCCTGGCCACCCACGGATATGAAAATACAGACTGGTTTTTCAACATGGTTTTGTGTATTTTCATGGTAAAGATCACCAGGAGTTATTTACATGAAAACCGTAAGTTCCATGCTTGATCCCAATGGCATGAAAGATATCTAAACTCAACATACGCAGCTCAATTTATGATGTGACAAACCGATGCAATCTACGATGCAAGGGACGCTTTTTTCTCTTCCAATGAGCACAAGGTCGCTTCAAAAGAAACAGACATAAAAAAATGGGAACTTTTTATTGAAAAGAAAAAAAACGGGGCGTTAATCTTGCCATTCTCATAGGAGGAGAACCCACACTGTGTCTTGACCGATTGGAGGCCTTTTATAAAAGGTTTCCATCATTTTGCGCAACCAACGGTCTGATCAAGGTCCCAAGAGACAGGTTTCCTGACATGATGATAGGGGTATCATTATGGGGAGATGAAAAGGATGAGAAGATTTTAAGGGGCAAAGACACCTTTGCCGTATCCAGCAAAAATTACGAAGGGGACCCCCTATGTCTATTACCTTTATACGCTGCATGGCCAGAATATCTTGAATCCACTCATACCGGTTTCGGTTAAAATTGCCGTCTCCCTTGAACTTGAACATCCTGCAAGGCTCTCATCTTATGGATACTCAAAACATGACAATTCCGAAACATAATTTTTTTTGGCACATCCAGCATCCGTGGCTGTTTTATGTACTTGCAGGCCTTGCTGTAGCCATCTTTACATATGGCCTGATTGCCCATGTCAGGCTATGGAAAAAAGGCACAGGACAAACGTATCCTGTCTTTTCCTTAAACAGATTCGTGTCTCTCCTTAAGGATATTCTGTCTGGACGCATCCTAAGGGGAGATATATCTGCCGGTATCATGCATATGCTGATACTGACAGGTTTTATGACCCTGTTTGCAGGCACTCTCCTTGAGGCCCTTGACCATTACGTGATACATTTTTTGCAGGGACAGGTTTACCTTGCATACTCCTTTATCCTTGAAGTGGCAGGGCTGATGCTTACAGCAGGGCTGATGTGGGCCGCAATTCGCAGGTACATACAACATATCAACCGCCTTGAAAACCGGCTTGAAGATCTGATTATTTTACTATGGCTTTTTACTGTTGTTGTTTCAGGTTTCATGGTGGAGGCATTAAGGCTTTCTGTACAACGGCCGGAATGGGGAGCATACTCCTTTGGCGGTTATTTTATCAGCCTGCTGTTTTCTCCGTCGTACGATATTTCCGATTTTTACCCCTGCCTGTGGTGGTTTCATGCCATACTGGCCCTGGGATTCATTGCTGTAATTCCTTTTTGCAAGCTCTTTCATGTGCTGGCAGCACCGGTAAATATCTACCTTAAAGATCAGCCTGTCCATATAATTCCGCCCGACACAGGGGACCTCCCTGAAATCACCTTTACATTTCATGACATTGTTTCTATCGATGCATGTACAAGATGCGGCCGTTGTGTTAACGTCTGCCCTTCTTACGGTGCAGGAGAACCTTTTAGACCAAGAGATATTATTGCTGATACAAAAGAGGAGCTCATGCATCAACACGGCATTTTTCTTTTTGGGGCTGATAACACTGAACTGGACAGCAATTTGCTATGGTATTGCACTACATGTGGGGCATGTGCAGAGGCCTGTCCGGTTTTTGTCTCTCCATTCAATCTCATCCGTACAATGAGACGCAATGAGATAGAAAAAGGGACACGCATTCCACCGTTGCTGACCCAGTCTTTGGAAAAGCTGTACCGTTACAACAACCCATGGGAGGCCACAAAGAAAAAACGGGCACAGTGGTCTAAGGATCTGAATGTGCCTGATATTACGAAGTTAAAAGATAGTAATTGTCTTTGTTATTTCGTTGGGTGCACAACATCTTACGATACACGGGCACAGGGCCTTGCCCGAGCATTTGTAAAGATACTACAGCATGCAGATGTTCCGTTTGGCATCCTTGGGAAAAAGGAGGCATGTTGCGGAGATATAGCACGCAGGGTGGGAGAGGATGGACTCTTTGAAGAGCATATGTCCAAGTGTCTGTCTCTCTTCAGGCGCTACAGAATCAAAAAGGTTGTGACTTCCTCTCCACACTGCTTTTATACCTTTAAAAATGATTATCCTGCATACATGCCTTTTATACCGACAGATGAACAAACCGATTTCAGGGTATTTCATTATACACAGGTTTTAAAAGATATCATGGACTCAGGTTATCTTAAACCGGAAAAGACAGTTGCAAAAAAGGTTACATACCATGACCCATGTTATCTTGGACGCCACAGCGGGATCTTTGAGACTCCGAGGGAAATTATCTCATCAATCCCCGGTATTGATTTTGTGGAAATGAAACATTACGGTCCTGACAGTCTGTGCTGTGGAGGAGGAGGCGGCAGAATGTGGCAGGAAGACCTGGATGGAGAAACCAAGATGTCTGAGATACGGATAAGGGAGGCAGCAGATACAGGGGCAGAAATTCTGATAACAGCCTGTCCCCTTTGTCTTATTATGTTAGAAGATGCCAGGAAAACTGCAGGACTTGAAGAGATTTTAACCGTAATGGACATAAACGAACTCCTTTTAATGGCGCTTGGGATAGAAGACAGATAAGCAGAAATTATTTTCATGAAAATATTAAGCTGTTAGGCCAATCGATAAGGAGAATTAAAAATGATTGAACGATTTAAGATTAAATTTCCCAAGAAAAAAGCATATGATTTAGACCAAGATGAAGAATATTTCTTTTTAGAATCGGATGGTAAAGAAAGAAAAATTCTTTTTCATGAATATGGGGAAATATATAAAATAAAGGGATTATATGAGCATTTGTTTTATGAAAGGCTCAAATGCAACTCTCCACAAAAGGTATCAAAAGCACTCAGATATTCCTTGTCTCAAGTTCAAGAAAATCTTTCTGAACTTCGAGTATTAGATTTAGGAGCGGGCAATGGTATGATGGGCGAGCAATTAAGAGAACATGGAGTAGCACGGCTTGTTGGGGCGGATATTATTCCTGAAGCAAAATCGGCGGCCGAACGTGATAGATCCACGGTTTATGATGCCTATTATGTAGCAGATTTTTGCAATTTGAGTGTAGAACAAAGGAAAGATTTACAAGAATGGTCATTTAATTGCCTCACTACTGTTGCAGCACTTGGATTTGGAGATATCCCGGCAAAGGCATTTATAGAGGCCTTTAATATTCTTCAAAGCAAGGGTTGGATCGCCTTCAATATTAAAGAAACTTTTCTTGATAAAAGTGATGAAACTGGATTTTCTGTTGCCATTAGAGAACTGATCTTCTCAGAATATCTTGATGTATATTACCTTGAACGATACCAACACAGACTTTCAATGGAGGGACAGCCTTTATACTATTTTGCTATCGCTGGACGAAAAGATGCCGATATTCCAGAGGATTTTTTAACAACAATAGGTATAGCCTAACAAGCGGGTGTACTTGACCGCCATTTCGCCACACCCTTCGGACTTGCTCCATGTCGGCAAGTGACCCATGACGTTATATCTGGCACATATAATCCCTTGATATTATTAAGTGTTAATGATATAAAAGATTGATTGGTTACAATCAGTTAAGGCTCCTTGCATAACATTCCTGCTGGATTTATGCACCTGGCGCCTACGGTCACGTATGTTATCAAACTGTTTACATAGGCCGTAAATCGGCCTTTTTGGGCTGTATCAGCAAATTATCACAGAAGATCCTTTGATGATCTCATCTCTGGAGGAACAGTATATGGATATAGTTGTTTGTGTTAAACAGGTTCCTGAAGTCAAGGATGTGGATCTGCGCATCAACAAAGAGGGCACGGATATTAATAATCGTGATGACCTTGTTATGACCATAAACGAGTGGGATAATTATGCCGTGGAAGAGGCAGTCAGGCTTAAGGATGCCCATGGGGGGACAGTGACACTGATCACAATAGGAGATGAAGACGCCGAAGACGTGTTGAGAAGAGGGCTGGCCATGGGGGCAGACCATGCGATCCTGATTGATGATGAGGAATTTAAGGGCTCGGATGCCCAGGGCATTGCCACCGGTTTGTATGAAGTTCTGAAAGACCTGGAATTTGACCTTGTTCTGACAGGTGTCCAAAGCTTTGATGATGGTTGGGGCCAGGTTGGTGTTATACTTGCAGAGTTGATGAACCTGCCATATGCAACTCTTGTTGTCGGGATTGACGTACAGGAAAAGGGTTTGATAATTCACAGGGAGCTCGAATCAAACACACTGGAAAAGGTAAAATTGTCTCAGCCTGCACTGTTAACCATTCAAACAGGAATCAATACCCCAAGATATGTTTCTATAATGGGTATAAGAAAAGTAAGAAATATTGAAATAGAGGAGACAGACGCAAATGAGTTGAATTTGCCTGTGGATCAGATTGGCTTAGAAGGATCATGTATCAGTGTTAGAACACTTTCCCTCCCTCCTGCGGGTAGAGCAGAAATGCTTACAGGCAGTTTGGATACTGTATGCGAAACAGTTGCAGATATTATCCGTAAAAAAGGAGGAATATCATAAGATGCCAGAAATATTTGTTATTACAGAACATAGAAAAGGCAAATTCAGAGATGTTACATTTGAAATGCTTGCACTTGCAGATAAGATTGCCTCTGCAAACGACTGCTCGGTAACCGCAGTCCTGCTGACAGACCATGCATATGGCCTGGCAGAAGAGCTGAAATCGGCATGTGACTGTGTATTGATCGCTGAAGATCCTGCCCTTGGAAATTATAGCGCCGATGAGTATCTTGCCGTTCTTGAAAAGATAATTGCTCAAAAAAACCCCTTACTGACTCTTGTAGGGAATACTGCTATGGGTATGGATCTTGCTCCTGCCATGTCAACACGTTTTTCTATTCCCTGTGTTAGCGACTGTGTAAATGTGGAAATATCTGATAATGCCTCTCTTAAATTGGAAAGGCAGATTTACGGCGGTAAAATTAATGCCTGCCTTTTAATGAAACCAAGTTCTAAGTATATCGCCACTGTCAGAGCAGGAACCTTTCCTGCAGATAGGGACAGAGGTAAAAATGCAAAGATAGAAAATTTTCCTG
The DNA here is from genome assembly GCA_021163815.1 of Deltaproteobacteria bacterium. Classification (GTDB taxonomy): domain Bacteria; phylum Desulfobacterota; class DSM-4660; order Desulfatiglandales; family Desulfatiglandaceae; genus JAGGTJ01. The sequence goes on from JAGGTJ010000005.1 coordinate 5,122, forward strand.
TCCCGGCCTTTGATAATCTTGGGAAAAGGCAGTTCATAGAATATATAGAGGAGATTACAGAAGATGTAGACATTACTGCTGCAGACATACTGGTATCTGTTGGCCGTGGTATAGGAAAACCTGAAAACATCGCCCTTGCTCAGGAATTTGCTGATGCTATCGGAGCAACTGTATCATGTTCAAGGCCAGTGGCAGACAAGGGATGGCTGCCCAAAAGCAGGCAGGTAGGCACATCAGGGAAGACAGTCAAACCAAAAATATATATTGCCCTTGGTATAAGCGGAGCATTTCAGCACCAGGCGGGTATGAAAAATGCGGAAACCATTATTGCAGTGAACAAGGATCCCAATGCCCCCATATTTAATATAGCCCATTATGGAATTGTCATGGATATGTTTCAATTCCTGCCCAAGATAACGGAAAAATTCAAACAAGAAAAATAAAAAGGTGGATAAAAACCGGTTTATAGCCTTAACTTGATACAGACTTTTTTCCATTGGCTTATCTGACCCAGTGCAGTAGGATCAATACCCAGCCGTTTATAGACCTTTATGCCTAACAAAAGATTCCACAATATCATACTGGAAGATGTGGCTATAGCGGCACCCTCTATCCCCCGCCAGGGAATCAGAAATGCATTTAATGTGACATTCAGTACAGTGCTTATACCTATACCAACCGCAGTATCCCTTTCATGTCCTGTCATAACAAGTAACATACCTACCGAACCTGCCGCTGCATTAATCAACTGACCGAGGCTTAATATGGCAAGGGCTATATTCCCACGGGTAAATTCATGACCAAATATTAACAAGGCCCATTTGCTGAACAGAATCAATCCAACAGCTACCGGTAGAGATAGTATCAGCGTCATCCGGGCACTTTTTGTAACTACCCGCTGTAGACACTCCATCTCTTTGGATGTATATAAGATAGAAACAGTAGGCGCAAGTGCTGCATTGACAGACATGAGTATGAATACAATGAGCCTGGCCTCCCTGTTGGCCACAGTGCCAACAGACCCTGTACTTTTTATCGCCCCAACATTATCACATCAGTTTTTGAATTGATCATGCTTAAAGAACCCGTAAAAAGTAGAACCGATGGCTAAGTAAAAATCTTCATATACAAGGCATGGTGTTTGGTCATGCGTGAAGGCATACAGTTAGTATGTCAAACGTATGACCAAACACTCACAGTAGATGGAGACTTTTTACAATGCCATCAACTTTTATCATAAATGTTCCCGATATATTCTTTATCTGAAGTTTCACCAAAATTATGTTTCATAGAATCACGCAACCATGCGCAGTAGAGTATCCACGAAAGAT
>JAGGTJ010000161.1 GCA_021163815.1 Deltaproteobacteria bacterium
ATTTACCTCTTTTCCATTCCCCTTCATACCTGGCACCATTGGGAAAGAGATATATTCCATAGCCGTTTTTACAATTCCCCCTTATGCAGTGTGGATCTCCACATCCATATAGAAAGATTATAACAACAAAAATATATGGCATAAGGATCTTTGTTGTTTTCATTTGCATTTGGTTCCTTGACGTTTCGTGTGGATTTGATTCCTGATCGCAGCTCCAATTGATATTTTACTTAAATCCACATCGTCGAAAGGTCTTATTGTTTCTTTGGTATTTCAATATGGTATGCCTTGATTTTTTTGTGTAGATTGCTTCGCTCGATACCAATGGCCTCTGCGGTTTTGGAAATATTTCCATTTAACTCCTGCAGCTTGGTTTCGATAAATATCCTTTCAAATTCATTCTTTGCCTCTTTGAAAGACAATGACCTGATGGCATTTTGAAGATTGTTCTGGTTTTTGGGGTGGTTATTTAGTGGATATGGGAGATCTTCTGCATGAATAACCGTACCTTGTGTCATTATCATCAATCTTTCTACAAGGTTTTTTAACTCTCTAACATTTCCGGGCCAATTGTATTGTTGAAGTATGGCTATGGCATCCGGAGAAAATTCTTTTGGTTCGATATTGCTGCTTAATGAAAATTTATGTACAAAGTTCTTTATCAGTTCTGGAATGTCTTCAGTATGTTCTCTTAAACTTGGGATCATGATTGGGATGACATTTAGCCGGAAATAAAGATCTTCACGGAAGGTACCTTTTTCTATTTCCTGTTCAAGGTCTTTATTTGTTGCAGCAAGTACCCTGACATTTACTTTAATTAGTTTTGTGCCTCCCACCCTTTCAAAGGTCTGTTCCTGTAAAATCCTGAGGGTTTTGGCCTGGGCCTTGAGGCTCATGTCCCCAATCTCATCCAGGAAAATGGTTCCGTTGTGTGCCTGATCGAACTTGCCTCTTCTCATTGTTGTTGCACCGGTAAATGCACCCTTTTCATGACCAAACAGCTCACTTTCAATCAGTTCTTCCGGAATAGCTGCACAGTTAACCTCAACCATTGGTTTATTATGTCGTTTGCTCAGCATGTGAATGGTATGGGCAACCAGTTCTTTTCCTGTTCCGTTCTCTCCGAAAATCAGAACCCATGCATCTGTAGGGGCTACTATCCTGATCTGTTCCTTAAGGTCCTTAATTGGTTTACTGTGGCCAATAATAGTATACTTAGATTTTTCTCTCTCTTTAAACAGATGGACTTCTTCTTCCAATCTGTGATAATCAAGGGCGTTTTTTACCGACAAAAGAACCTTATCTAAGGAGAGAGGTTTTTCTATAAAATCATAGGCCCCCAGCTTGGTAGCCTTGACCGCTGTTTCCACGTTACCATGTCCTGACATCATTATTACTTGCAGACCTGGCTGTGATTCTTTGATCTTTACAAGAGTCTCTATTCCATCCATACCTGGCATCCATATATCGAGAAGAACCAGATCCGGAGAGTCTGCCTCTATCTTTTCCAATGCCTCTTCTCCGGTTTTTGCCCCTATTACTTCAAAGCCTTCATCTGTAAGTATCCCATTAAGGGATTTCAGAATGCTGCTTTCGTCATCTACTATAAGAATTGTTCTGCTCATATGTATCTGCTTTAGGCAAAAGACCTTTTAGATATCCTTTCAAGGTGTTCTGATTTTTTTACGATGCCATCAACCTTTATTTCTGTTTTGTGGGTTCAAGTGTATACCCCCGAGGGAAAGACAGGATTTTTAATCTGACCTGTCTGCGTGCGTTGGCACACAGGTAGATGTGGTGATGCACAGGCAGGTTTGAATCCGGTTATGTCGGTTTGGATAGTAATTCAATCGCTATTTTTGCTGCACGTTCAGATGCCCCTTTCCCTCCTAAGGAATTCTTTAAATTCATCAGGGATCTTCTTATGGTATTGTTACGACTTTTGTCTTCTATAAGGGAGGTCAGCTCAGAGGCAATATTGTAAGGAGTTACATCCTCCTGAATTAACTCAGGTACTACCTTTTTCCCTGCCACAAGATTTACCAGACTTATATAAGGGACCTTTACAAGTCTTTTTGCGATCCAGAAAGAAACAGGAGAACCCATATAAACTACAATCATAGGAGTTCCCATTATCGCTACTTCAAGGGTTGCGGTACCAGAGGTCACAACAGCCGCATCACATATGGATAGCAGTTGATGTATCTTGTCTCCGGATATTACTGTTATATCTGCCTTACTTTTTTCTATGAGATGCTGCACAAGGTTTTTTTCTATGGTGTGGGCAAGGGGCAGGAGATATTTTACAGAGGAAAACCTCCTGTTCAGTATTTCTGCGGCGTCGATCATAACAGGAAGAAGACGTGTAACTTCTTCTTTGCGGCTGCCGGGCAACATACCTACTATACAACAGTTTTCCTTTATACCGAATTTGTTTTTTTCTTCATTTCTGTCAATATCATCCGGACATACATCTAACAGGGGATGCCCAACATAATCCACTTTAATTCTTCTCCTCTTGTAAAAGTCTCTTTCAAAAGGGAGAATAACGGCTATTCTGTCAACAAGCCCTGCTATTTTCTCTGCCCTGTTTTTTCGCCATGCCCAGACCTGGGGACTTATATAATAAAAAATCGGAATACCAAGATGCCTTGCTATTTTTGCCACGTGCAGATTAAAATCCGGGAAGTCTATAAGAACCAGCAAATCTACCTGGCCGCTCTTCAGGATATTTTTTAACTTGATGTATGTTTTCAGAATACTGTCTATCCTGGCAAGGACCTCTGTAAACCCTACCACGGCTACATTGGAGGAAGCTGTAATTATGTGGACGCCTGCATCCTGCATCTTCTTTCCTCCTACACCTAAGAAACTGGTGTCAGGAGACATCCTTTTTATGGACCTTACCAGATTTGAGCCATGCAGATCCCCTGAGGCCTCTCCGGCTACTATCATAACAGTAGGCTTTCTTTTGGTTTTACAGGACATTTTGAACCATAGGTCTCAAAAAAAACTCCCATTGTTTCTTATTGAATCGATGCATATCACGCAAGCACAACATTCATATAATTTGCTGATATTAAAAGCGTAATTTCCTTTTTGAAAATAGTTTATGCAGATTTTAGGTGTAAAAACCAAGGCGGTATTTTCATATCCATGGGTGGTCAGGCTATTTTGAATCCGGCTATACCTGTTTACTGTTTATCTGATCAATTATGGACAGAGCGACCTCAAGTGCCCTGCGGCCATCCTGGCCACTTACAACCGGCTGGGAATAATTTTGTACCGATTTTATAAAGGCCTTTACTTCATCTGCCAATGGATCGCTGTTTTTAAAATTCATCCGGTCAGTGATGATACGTGGAAATCCGGAAGCATCTTTGTTTTCATGGTCATGGCAAATAAGGGTAAGACGTCTTTTTCCACAATCTGCCGATATATATGCATCCTGTTGAAACACGCGGATTTTGCGCAGCATTTTACCGGAAACCCTGCTTGCGGTAAGGTTGGCTGCTACACCATTTTTAAACGTTATCCGGGCATTGGCAATATCGGTATGATCGGTAATCACCCGCATGCCAACAGCCTGTATATCTTTCACCTCAGACGGGACCATATGTAGAATAATGTCTATATCATGTATCATAAGATCAAGCACCACATCTACATCTGTTCCCCGTACAGTAAACAGGTTCATTCTGTGACTCTCGATGAACAGGGGGGCTTTAACAAGTTCCTCCATTTTTATTACTGCCGGATTAAATCGTTCTACAAGGCCAACCTGGAGCATCACATTGTTGTCATGTGCGATTTTGAGTAGTTTGTCTGCCTCCTGAACCCGATAGGTTATTGGTTTTTCTATCAGGATATGTATACCTTCTGACAGGAAGTCCCGTGCTATGGGAAAATGGGTCTCTGTCGGGACAGATAGCGTTATGGCATCGACCTTGTCCATAAGATCTTTATGATGTCTGTAACTCTTGATATTATACTGGCTTGATATCTCATGAAGACGCCTTGTATCAGTGTCGGCTATCCCCACAAGCTCTACCGATGGCATGGACAGATATTTTTCAACGTGGTATTTGCCGAGATGGCCTACACCCACAACTGCGACACGTACTCTGTTCTTTTTCACATAATCTCCTTACTGCTCATTGACACAATTGCAATACCTGCTGCATCTGCATGTTCTATCATCTTTTCTCTGTCAAACATCAATGTCTTTCCTGCCTCTATCGCCAACACGGATCCTTTAACCTGTTCGATCAGTTTAACTGTTCTAAGACCGACACTCGGTATGTCAAACCTCATATCCTGTGTAGGCTTGGAAACCTTGACAACAACAATATTTTTTTTACCTAATCTTCCTCCCCGCAGAATGGTTTCGTCTGTCCCTTCAATGGCTTCAACGGCCAGAACAGTCTTTTTTCTTACCACTACACATTGGCCGATATCCATTCTGCCCAGCTCTTTTGCTATTTTCCATCCACAGGATATATCCTTTTTTTCAGATCTGTCAGGTCTTCTTTTTGTAAGGCATCCTGGAGGAGACAGAAGTTCGGGCAGGTAAGATACGCAACTGATAATCTCAATCCCTTCTTTCAGCAGGGCTGCCGCTACGGTGCTTAAGATATCATCATCGTGCAAAATGGCTATCTTTGACAGAAGGGCAATGGCCTTGATGTCTGGCATTATACCATCAAACATCTTTCGTTTGGTAATTGACCCGGCCATTAGCACCTTTTTTACACCCCAGCCTTTAAATGCCTTTATCAAACGTCCTAACTGTCCAAGTTTAACCCAGGTTATTTCGTTTACGATAGTTGCCAGAGCAGGGTCTGTTTCATCTATATGGGCAACAGCAGTAACACGGATTCCCCTTTTTTTTGCAGCCTTTGCAACGAGTATGGGAAACTGGCCTCCGCCAGCTATGATGCCTATTGTTTCAGTGTCATTCATACTTATGTCAGGGCTAAACCGGCATGGCCGGATCCAAAATATCCTGGCCACCCACGAATATGAAAAACACAGACTGGTTTTTCAACATGGTTTTGTGTGTTTTCATGGTAAAAGATCTTGTTATGTAATTCCGGAAAATGGTTTGTGGATATCGCTATTTGAGGATTCCCCGTTTGGAATTATTAAAAAAATTTAACAACATATCCAGTTCAATGGATGGGGGCAGTTCTCTTTTTACCTGTTCTATCCCCTTGCTGAAGCTTTTGTTTTCCCTCCAGATAATTCTGTATGCCTTTTTCAGGATATCAATCTTCTGCTTTGAAAAGCCTGCCCTGGCAAGCCCCTTTCTGTTTATACCAAATAGTCTTGCCCTCGGTTCAGCCGTTATCATGAAGGGTGGAACATCTCTGTCAATCCCTGATTTGCTGCCCACAAAGGCGTATGCTCCGATACGGACAAACTGATGTACGCCGGCAAAACCACCGAGAGTAGCATGATCACCAACAAGGACATGACCTGAAAGTGAAGCAAGGTTAGACATGACGACATGGTTGCCGATAATACAGTCGTGAGCAATGTGGGTATAGGCCATGAGATAGTTATTGTTTCCAACTACAGTTTTCCAGCCCTCTTTTGTGCTTGCCCTGTGTATGGTGGCATACTCTCTTATGACATTGTCATTGCCGATGACAACCCTGGTTTTTTCTCCACTGTAGGTGATGTCCTGAGGAGGTGTTCCTATTACGGCAAAGGGATATATTGTATTTCGTTCACCAATTTCTGTGTGCCCCTCTATAACGACATGTGCATCAATTACTGAATTACGGCCAATGGAAACCATATCTCCTATGATACTGTAGGGACCTATTTTAACCCCATCAGACAACCTTGCCTTTGGGCTAATTACTGCACTGGGATGTATGTCTGTCATAATCTGGTATTTTTAAAAAGAAATAAAAAAAACTGTTTGTCTTTTTTTCAATGTCTTGGGTGGGTATCATCTGAATAAACGGGACATGGTCGCAACCTTATAGTGAATCCGAAAGACACGATGCCTTTTTTACAGTCAGATAAGCAGGAAAGATCTCCTGCCTTCATCCATTATAGCAGACAATCCTGCGGTGTTGGCAAGGAGATGAAGAAGTATTGACAGGACTGTGTCCTTGCCGTATTGCACCTGTCTGTGGCAGACAGGTCTTTTGCGCAAATTCGATACTTGCAGGATGTAGGTTATACGTAATCTGCGAGGTCAATAAAAATGTGAATGTGTAATGGTTAATTATTGCCCATCCACGAATCAATTTTGGGTACTGAGAAGTTTCCAATCCAGAAATGAGATATCTTCCAACGAACTTAATTTACAGGAAGTTACGTAAGTGCCTTATGTTATTTGATATTTAACCTGAATCTTGCAAGCG
>JAGGTJ010000133.1 GCA_021163815.1 Deltaproteobacteria bacterium
GTGTTGGCAAGGACTTGAAGTATCGTAGTACGTCTGCGCCCTTGCCGCCTTGCATCTTCGGCAAACTCGACGCTTGCAGGATTTAGGTAATACCCAAAACTTGATGAACCTGTAAAAAGTCGAGTAGATGGATAGGTAAAAACCTTCATATACAAGGCGCAGGGCTTTTGGGCATGCGTGAAGGCATACAAGATGTCACACGTATGGTCAAACGCTCACAGTAGTCGCGTCAGAAAAAGCCTCCTACTCCAGCGCTACGTTCGCTGTTATTCCCCTAATTATTGAGCTGATACCATTTTTTCGTACAGACAGTCTCATCTTTGGATCCTATTCACACAACAGATGCGTTTTTAGTTTAATCCGATGCATAGCAGGCTCATCCATATCAAAACCTGAGACCTGAATAAGTCTGTACTCCTCACATGCAGCATTCATGTTCCCCATCTTTTCATACAGCCTCGCAATCCTTAAACTTAGTTTCAAGGACGGACCAAAAAGGGCCTCATCTTTTTTATAAAGCGTTATTGCCTTGTTGTATCGCTTATGTTTTTCAAGGAACAAGCCATAATTATAAAAGGCTTCAGGTATTTTTGGTTCTCCTTGCACCGCAATTTTAAACAGGACATCCGCTTCTGCATCTTTGCCCATTCTTGCAGCAGCCAATGCAGCATACTGTGCTGCTTCTGCATCCTTGGTATTTAATCGAAGCGCCCTTTTGGAAAAGTAATAACTCTTTGAAAAATTTCCCAGCACATAATGCAGATATCCTACCTTCTTAAGTAGATCTATATTGTCTTTCCATAACCAGACGGCCTTTTCGTATGCCTGCAAGGCCAATTGCCTGTTTCCTCTATTCTCAAGATTACTGGCCTTAAGGATAAGTTTTTCTGCCTGCTGGCGTTGTGCCTCTCTTTGTTTCAGGCGTTTTGCCGGCTGTATAACATCATTTGACACCTTACGAATAAGAAGGGCTCCTTTTTCACCCTTTTTTTCTGGCCTCTTGGAAATAATAATAGTGTTCAGACGTTCAGTTTTCTGAAGTTTCTCAACATCCAGGATGAGCTCCATCGCAAAATCCCATGGCACATCCTTTAAAGCCATTGTCAACTTCCCCTGTACATCCTGGTCTACAATAATATTTTTCCCACTCACCTCAGAAAAGACACGAAACACATTGTGCAAATCGGTCTTGTAAAAATCCAGGCTAACTTTTCTGTTACTGTATGTACTGATCTTATCTGTACTATTCTTAACATCCTTAACCTCATTCGCAGTAACACGGCCTATAATATCTTCCAATCTTTTTTTGGGCAAAATACGGGCATAATTTACCCTCTGTTTATGGCTAAGTTTTTTAATATTGCTGTTTTTTCTTTTTGTCTTAATATGCGTCGAAGAAACAGCTTCCTTCCAACATCGTACGATAAGATATCCCTGTTTATCCTGAATGTTGGTATGAAACGCAACATCAGGCCTTGCCGAATAAAAAACAATACGCAGACCTTTATCTTTTGTTCCTGACTCTATCCTTGAAACTATAGGGCTTTTTATCCGCATTGTTCTTGGCAGCCCTTTGGACAAAGAGGTATTATCCAGATCAATAACGAATCTGAAAGGAGATTGAGACATCACAGCCTGATAGGAATCATATTGGCCCTTAATCATGACATCTATATATGCCTTGGTATTTTTCAAGACATCTATTTTAGTTATCGTACCTGCAAACACAGGAACGATTAACCATAACCATATCAGTAAAGAGTAACCAAGTGCTTTGACCATGTGCTTCCCCTTCTATTTCGCATTTAATTTTTCAAAGGCCCTTTGGGTATGAGAGGAGGCCTTTTTAGCACCTTGCTCTGCATCACGAGCCTGTCTTGCTGCCTGCCTTGCATCTTCAGCAGCCTGACTTGCCTCTTTTGCAAACTGTCTTGCCATTCTGGCAGCCTCCTGTGCATCTGAACTGGATGTCTCCAGACCAACCGCATCTACATCTGTACCTTTTAAACTTTTTTCTGCATGCCCTTTATCCCCCGCACGATGTATTTGCACAAGCCTTCCTGACGCAACGTCATCCCTAAAATTATCTGCAAGGGCCCTGACTGCCTTCTTTATAGCCGTCCTGAACAGAATTTCCCTATCATGATCTGCATATACTGTACGCGGAGCAACCTTTGCCTCTGCCCTGTTAGTCCATACAAGATCACCTGTATGGGCATCCTGCACAAACATCCTTACCTGGACAGTATTTAATACGGGAGTTAGAGAAAACACACCAAAAGAATCGTAGCGATGTGCCCGCGCAACCCCAAAAATTGTACGGTTTGTTGTTTCCAGAAAAAAGGGAAGTATGCCTGTCTGAAGAGGATTAAAGGTGTTATCATCCCCCGAACGAAACACGAGGATTCTACCCCTGATCACATAATCGGCATCAAAGGCCTCTCCAATATTTTTTACCATGGCGTTGTCCAGGGCAATCAGATTGATTTTCTTCCCATAGTCACTAAGAGCAACTTTCCCGTTATTGTGGATCAACTTTCTCAATTCCTTTTTCATGGCAGGAGACCATTCATTATTTTCAAGCTCTCCCCTTACAGAACCCGCTGATCTATTTCTCCCGGAAAGTGGTTTGATGATCCTGTTATCTATAAGATATTTAACTACATCTTCTTCAACTGCAGGAACAAAACCCGCCCTGTACAAATCATCACATAAGGCCTCTGTAATCATCCTGTCCCGTATGCTGTATGTGTACGGAGAAGGCGATGGTGTATAATCGGCAAAAGGCAAGACAACAACCCTCTTAAACCCTGTATGTACAGGCTCAGGTTCTTGAGAAACAACTGTTTTCCTCACAGTTTGCCCACAGGCCGAATAAAAACATATGGATATAATGGCAAATAGACATAATTTCAGTTTTGTTTTCATTATTTATCTCCTGACCCATCTCCAAATTTCATATCCACAAACCTGTATCCCACCTTGCCGCCAGCTTTTATCACAGGTTCTTTTATAACCACTTTTCTAATTTCCTTTTCACCAAGAGGCGTCATTCTGTTCTCCCATATAATCTTATCTACCTTGCCACCCCTTGTTCCTATTCCAACTCCTTTTTTCAGGATATATCCTTTTCCATCCGGACCACGTACCATTGCCCAGACATTATTCTGACTTTTTACAACAGAAACCAGTTTCAGATCAGACATCTTAATTCGTTCCAGTTCTGTCTCTGCCGAAAACAATCCCTTTGGAGATATCATATTAAAGTTCGTATCTTTTTCGATAAAAAAGGGAAGAAAAGGATCTCTTTTACCTTCGGCCTTAAATACGTATTTTTCTTGCTTTAAGCCTTGCAATTTTACAAGATCAGAAACATGCCTTTCCTGCCCCTTGGAAATTTTTTGACCTTTTTTTACATTTGATGATGGCACAGACATTTGTGATTTTGACACTCCTGTCTTTTTATTTATCTTTTTTGCAACACCTTTATTTTTTTGTACATCATCAGACTTGTCTGAGGCATGCCTGTAAACAATTTTGTGCATAATAACAGGGCTGCATGGTGCGGTTGAACTTAAACAAAAAACCGCAAAAAAGATAAACAAAAAAAACAAAAGATTACCTTCTTCTCCTGTTTCTGCCTTTCTGTTTTGACAAATCTTTTTCATTTTTTCCCCGAAAGCGATAGGTAACAGCAGTAAAAGTTGTATTTAAATCTGTTGACATCGCCTTTTTTGGCTTCATTTTCACATCAAACACATTGACTATCCTTGATATCTTGCTTATTTTGTCAAAAAAGGTCAGCACATTATAATATCGGCCAGCAACCTTAATAGAAATAGGTATCTCAAAATAAAAACCGCATGATCTTTCTTTTTTAGGCTTAAACAAGAGGAATTTCAGATCCGATTCTTTTCCCAGATGATTAACATGCTTCAACAGACTCGGAATTTCCTTCTTATCTGGCAACAACTTGGAGGCAGCCTTGAATTCTTTCTCTACTGAGGCCGCTTCAGCTTCAAACTTGGGAAGATTCTTTGCCTTTGTTCGTGCATCATTGAGTTTAATATTCAATTGAGAAATTGATTTTCGCAACATCTGCGCCTTTTCTGTCTTGGGAAAATATATAAAGTACAAAAAAAGGCCTGAAATTAAGGTAACAGCACCCACAAAAATCAACACCCTGTGCAGTCTCTTTATGCCTTCTATTTTTTCTATTAACAGAGAGAAACTATTCATCTTTTTCTTCTATTATGCCCCTTTTTTTTGGCTGTTTTCTTTGGAGAAATTGTCTTAATATTAAGCGTAAAACTGCAAACATTCATTTTGTGCTCTTTCATGGGTTTCAAAGAACTTGATATCAAATCCACCGATGATACAAGTTTTATTTTCTCAAGATTTGTCATGTACAGAGCAATAGCATCATTATTGACTGCATATCCTTTTATGGTTACAAGATTATGCTTCTGGTTCAGCGAAGACATCCATAATTGATCTTTTGGAATTGCCATGGCTATTTTATCAAATAATTCTACAGGCCCATGTTTAGTGCTTGCAATTTTCCTGATTGTATTAATCTTGCTTTTCAGCTCTCTTTCTTTTTTCTTTATGGATTTAATCTTTTTAAGTACATCAGAATAGCGCCTCAACTCTGTGGCCTTGTTTGCCCGTTCAGTTTGCAAATTGCTTAGTCTGTTATTCAAAGCAATTGAAAAATATATCAAAAGAGTAAACAAAAATACCATTGAGAGGCTATAAACACTAAGTTCTCTTCTGATATTCTCTTTTTTTCTTTCAGCCCTGAAAGGCAGGAGATTGATTTTTATCATTTATCGTCAACGCTTCTTAAGGCTAACCCAACTGCAACCGCTGATTGAGGCGCCATTAGATTTAAATAGTTAATATCAAATCTGCTTTCATCTATTATCAAATTTGCAAATGGATTTAAGTCATACACGGGTATGCCTGTTTCCATACTAAGATAATCTTTAAACCCAGCAATACCGATGGCTCCACCACTAACAAAAATCTTTTCTATTGATTCATCAGGATAAGTGCTATACACAAAATCAATATTGCTTTTTATTTCCCTTACCCACTCAGAGACAACTGAAGCAACAATCTCTTCTACTGTATCTTTCTCGTTTTCATTTATTGCTCTGCCTCCTGTTTTAATTTTTTCGGCCTCTTCAAAGCCAACCTTTAACTTTGACATAAGCTGTCCTGTAATTTGCATACCGCCAAAAGGACAGGAGACCCTTGTAAAAAGAGAAATATTTTCTTTTATTATGTTTATCCCTATCTTTTCAGCTCCTATATCTACAAGGGCAATACATTTATCTTCATTTTGTGGGTCCCAGGGTTTACTTATTTCAAAGGCATTCTGAAGAGCAAACATATCTACATCCATAATTACAGGAACAAGTCTGATATCCTCAAGTATCTCCATATAACTGTTTACAATATCTTTTTTGGCAGCAACAACCATAACATCCCTGACATTTGATGTCTCTTCACTTGCCTCATCAACATTATCCTGTTCAAAAAAATGCTCTGGTTCTAAGACATCAAAATCCAGATTCACATCGTCAATATCAAAAGGTATATACTCTTCAGCCTTATCCCTAATGGTTTTTTCTATACCCTCTTCGTCGGATATATCAACCTTGATCTTTTTAGCAATAACAGAAAATCCTGATATAGATATGGCGACTTTTTTGTTTCTTACCTTCAAATTATGAAATAGTCTCTTTATTACGGAAGAAATTTCCTTTGGCCGTTGTATTTCACCCTCAACAATTGCACCTTCAGGTAACAGGGCCACACCAAAGTTCTTCAGTCTTCTCCCTTTTTTATTATGATTAATTTCTACCAGTTTGATAGAAAAAGAACCTATATCAAGACCAATTAGTTGCTTCTTCCGTGGAATGCTCATTAGTTTTCCATCTATTAGTTAGTTAATACCCATCTATAAATAAAATTCGGACACCGGTGAGTTTCTGATCCAGAGATGAGAATTTTTGCGCAAGGCCAAGGAAATAAAGGGGACTATGCAAAGACGTACCTGCAAGTACACCGCACAGGCAGGCAGATGATCCCGCAAATCGGCGCAGGGATTGCGCAACAAGACCATTACAATCAATAGATTCAAAAGAGTTAGAGTTCACCCGAAAATGATCGTTTTGTACAATACCTTTAGGGAACAAAAACTCTCATTTCCGAATGGACCCTATGACTCTATTCAGGAGGTTAACAGTTTGGCAATTGCAAATTAAGTTTTTGCAACAAACATGCCGTAAGTTTTATATAAGACTCAGAAATTAGACCGGCATGGCCGGATTCAAAATATCCTAGCCACCCCCGGATATGAAAATACAG
>JAGGTJ010000104.1 GCA_021163815.1 Deltaproteobacteria bacterium
AACTCTGTAAGTAGTTGAATTGAATCAGTATATTTTTTATGCTGTTAAACATGGGCTAAGTAAAAGTCTTCATATACAAGGCATAGTGTTTGATCATGCGTAAAGGCATACAGGATGTCCAACGTATGGCCAAACGCTCACAGTAGATGGAGACTTTTTACGACACTATCAAAATTACCGTAGATATACAGGAAATACAAAGGGAATATGATATGTTATGATAGGATAATGAGATGAGTGTTTTTTATGAAGGGAGATATTTTCACGGTCTGATATGGATAACAACAACAGCATTTATGCCTGTTGTTAAGGGTGATGCCTTTGCAAAATGTTTCTTCTCCATTTTTACTGATGGTCGGGACGACTGGATTTGAACCAGCGACCCCCGCGTCCCGAACGCGGTGCTCTACCAGACTGAGCCACGTCCCGATAAAAACAGTGAAGTCTTTTTATTATCTTTTCTGCAAAAGGCCTCTAAGATATATCTGATTATATCAAAATAGGCAAGCAGAAACCATCCAAAGGCATCTCTGAAAACGCCTGTTTTTTCTGATTGCGACAATATCAGAGATCTCTGCACCCGGAAGGCCCCTTGGCCCCGTAGTATTGGACATATATGATTTTCACCATCAAATGTCTCCTATCATACGCATGACATTTGCCATTATTCTCGCTGTAGCCCCCCATATAATCTCCCCTTTGTATTCATAGACAGGTGATTTCACGTTTCCAGGGTCCACAATATTTCCTGCCGCTGTCGAATTTACAGGATCAAAGACCTCTAGCGGCACCTTGATAATACGGTCCACCTCGACCTGACTTAGTTTGAAATTGTAAGGGTATGGGATTGTTCCGACAAAGGGATGAATTATAAAATCCGATGCCTTTGCAATGATATCATCAACCCGCCCCAGTACAGACACATGAGAACTGTTGATCCCGATCTCTTCCTCTGTTTCCCTCAATGCAGTGTCTAAAAAAGATGTATCCTGTTTATCTACGGCACCTCCGGGAAAAGATATCTGCCCCTTATGATGCTCTACATTAAGGGTTCTTTTTGTAAAAAGGACCTTTAATGTGTCGTCTTCCCGGAAAAATGGAATAAGAACAGCAGCATGCTTATATGATGTGTCAATATTGCCTATTGTTTTTATCTCTTCTGACTTGAGTCTCTCTTTAATCAGTTCCGTATAACTTGAAGTATTCATTGATGTTTTCCATTATTTCCCTGTTTATTGGCCTACGTGTTCCGTTAACAAGCAAAGGTATCTTTGAACTGTACAGAAAATCAAAGATTTCCCTGATTCCTGCCACAGAAAAGACAGGTACTCCGGTTCTTGACACAAACTCATGTGTAGCATTAGTGCCCTTGGCGTCAAGCACCAGTCTGTTATGCTGGTCATATACGGGGACTGTCTGTTCACGATCTAGCGCAATGACCAGGCCTTTTACATGACACCTTATATTAAGTTTGTTGGCCTCCTGATAGATCTTATTCAGGATGTCATACTTTGTTTTCATGGATGTAGCCACGTCATCCACAATGACTATTCTGCAACCATCAAAAAAGGCGCCGGTGACAAACATGCTTTTTGACGTGCTTGCCTCGCCATGGGACTTGGGTTCTTTTCGGTCATATTCAAACATGAGATCAATTCCGTGGTCCTTCCATAGAGATATGGTTGTTGCAAGGGCAATCGAACTACCCTTGTAGGAAGGACCCAATATGATATCGACCTCATTAACAAGCCTGCTGTCAACTATCATGTCCGCAAGAATGGAACCAAGCTCCAGGCTTAGACGACCTGTCTTAAATTTTCCCATATTGACAAAATACGGGGTCGGACGCCCATCCTTCAGGACAAGATCACTGTCCATAAAAAGCGCACCTGTTTCTGCTATTGCCAAAGCCAAACGTTTTTTGTAATCTTCCATATATGCTATATTAGACATAAATAATAATTATTTCAACCCAAACCGGAAAACAGCCAGGTATGGATTACAACCTCATTAACGCCCAAAACTGATTCGTGGATGGGCACTATATATGTAAAATCAGATCAGGAGGAAAGATATGCCAGATGCAGAGGGAATCTTAGAGGCAAGAGATCCGAAGGAACTGCCGAAAGACGAAACACCTGTTACAGGTAAAAAAAGGATAAAGGGGGCAGAAAACATAGGATGGGGAATGAAAAACCGTCTTTCCCGTCTTATAAGGGATGATGGACATTGTCAATTTCTTCCCATAGACCATGGATATTTTCAGGGCCCCACACGGTGTCTTGAAAGACCAGGCGATACCATTAAGGAACTTGTTCCGTTTGCAGACGGGCTTTTTGTGACCAGAGGCGTACTCAGGGCAGCCATCGATCCCGACATACAGACACCAATCATACTCAGGGTCTCAGGAGGGACAAGTGTTATAGGAAAAGATCTGGCCAACGAGACCATTACCACCTCTGTAGAGGAAATGATCAGATTGAATGTTGCTGCAGTGGGCCTTTCAATATTTGTTGGCACAGAGTATGAGAGACAGACCCTCCAGAATCTTGCAATGCTGGTCGATGAGTGTGAAGAATACGGTATACCTGTAATGGCGGTTACCGCGGTAGGAAAAGAGATGGAAAAACGGACTGCCCGTTATCTTGCACTCGCCTGCCGGATTGCTGCTGAATTAGGGGCACGAATAGTAAAGACATATTATTGCCCCGAAGACTTTGAAAAGGTAACAACAGGATGTCCTGTCCCAGTAGTTATTGCAGGAGGTCCAAGGTGTGAAACAGAACTTGAGGTATTCGAGTTTGTTTATGATGGTATGCAAAAAGGGGCAATAGGCGTAAACCTTGGCAGGAATATATGGCAAAATCCTCATGCTACGGCTATGATGAGGGCATTGAACTCCATAATACACGACAACAATACGCCTCAGGGCGCGCTGGATCTCTTTGAGACGGTAAAAAATGGACAGGGATAAAAAATGCGGGCATTGATGTATTACAGCAATAAAGATGTCAGGGTTTGTCATATGCCTGTTCCGGAAATAGGAACAGGAGAGATACTGATAAAGGTCATTGCAAGTGGGATATGCGGAAGTGATGTGATGGAATGGTATCGCAAGGACAAAATTCCTCTTGTGCTTGGGCATGAAGTTGCAGGTGAGGTGGTTAAAACAGGGAAAGGGGTAGAGAAGTTTTCAGTAAATGACAGGGTGGCAGCCACCCACCACGTTCCATGCAATACCTGTCACTATTGTCTTAAGGGAAACCATACCGTATGTGATACCCTGTTAAAAGGCACACACTTTGATCCCGGCGGTTTTGCAGAATACATAAGGGTTCCGGCAATAAATGTGGATCGTGGTGTTTTTCGTATCTCTGACGATATGACTTACGAAGAGGCATCTTTTATGGAACCCCTTGCCTGTGTCTTAAGAGGCCAAGAAAGGGCGGGGGTTAAGCCAGGGTGTAGTGTGCTTGTTTTGGGTACAGGCATAGCAGGCCTTTTGCATGTAGCTCTGGCAAAAGGTCTGGGGGCAGGCCTTGTCGTAGCCGCAGATACAATTCCATATCGGCTTGATATGGCAAAAAAGATGGGAGCAGATCTCATTCTTGATGCCAACGATGATATAGCCACTGCTATTGGCAGACAAAATGAAGGATATCTTGCAGATATTGTCATAGTGTGTTTTGAAGGTTTTTTGGAACAGGGGCTCAAATCTGTTGAAAGGGGTGGAACCATTCTTCTGTTTGCAGGATTTTCTGAAGGCGCAAAGATTCCCTATGACATTAACAGGATATTCTGGCGTACAGAGGTGAATGTAACAGGCACCTATGCTGCCGCTCCAAAGGATTGTGCAACAGCACTACGGTTGATCAGAGCAAAGACCATAAATGTCAATGATCTTATAACCCACAGATTAAGTCTCGAAGAGGCTGGCGCTGGTTTTCAGGCCGTTGCAGACCCTGTAACCCATAAATGTGTCAAGGTGATACTGATGCCGCAGATGTAACACCTAAACCGGCACGGCCGGATTCAAACCTGCCTGTGCGCCAACGCACGCAGACAGGCGCAAATAGACTGGCTTTTCAGCACGGTTTTGTGCTTTTTTACGGCAAATCCAGGTAATGGAAAATATAATTTGATCTTAATTCTGCACTTATCGCGAACCTGGTAAATGCAGCATTAAGATCTGTTTTTTATGCTTGTGCAACTACCTTTATTCTTTGTCTGTACCAAACAATGCCTTGGTATCACTTGTCACCTTGTCCAGCGCATCTTTCTTGTCCTGTACTGTTTCAGCAGCATCTTTTACCTTCTCGTTCGTTGCCTTTTCAACATTTTCTGCTGTATCTTTTACCGCATCCACAGTTTCACTGGCCTTTTCTTCGCCGGAGTTTACCATCTCCTGCGCCTTATCCTTGACGGCAGTTACTGTTTCGTCAGCCTTGTTTTTGACGGCATCCACAGCCTCTTTTGTCGTTTCTTTTACACTGTCAACCGCCTTGCCAGCCGCCTCTTTACCTGTTTCTATAACACCCTCGGTAGAGGTTCCTTCCTTTGTTTCCTGTACACTCTGGGTTGAACCTTCTGTGGCTCCCTTGGCAGGTTCCTTACTGTTGTTACAACCTCCTACTGTGAAAATCAATATACAAAAAACTCCCAATAATGTTGATAATCTCATCATAATACCTCCTCCTTTTCTTTTTTTAGTGCTTTTTTTAATTAATTAAGGCTTGTATGGAGTCGTAAAAATCAGATTACTTGCGATAATTGCTGTTTCAACTGTGATTCTCGTCAGGTTGGCACGTTGACCTTTTGATATGGTGCTAAGGACTTTGAGGAAAATAATACCTCTTCAAAATCTGTACAGAATGTTCAGTTTTGTTAGAGTTTATAAAGAAGGTGAAAATTTTAACCGCAGAAATATATTTCCAGGATTAAACCGGCATGGCCGGATTCAAACCTGCCTGTGCGCCAATACATCTGCCTGTGCGCCAACGCACGCAGACAGGCGCAGACAGGCGCAGGAATTAAACAAAAAAAGGGCCTGTAAAACACCTAATATTTATACCATATCCTAAATGGTTATTACAGTCAACTTTAAACCGGCCATTGCAAATTTTAGATTACAGGTCTGAATACCTGATAAGTTTTATTCCCCTGTCACAGATCCTTTTTCTCACCTCGGGGCTTACGAGTGCCTTTAACTCCTCCATACCTGAGCTGTTTGATGTGTCGCAGGGATGGCTATAAAGTTCAAAGACCCCGTTTTGTTCAGAGATAAGGTCTATCAGTTTCAATATCCATCTTTCAGTAATCTGGCCCGTACGATAGAGTCCAAAAACGGCATCAGAAGACCTAAGACCTGTTAATTCTGCCTTTCGTCGGCATACAGAACACAGGGGGGAAAAGACCATAGAGTAAAACATATTTCGTATCCTATGCTCAGGACATATCTGGCCGGAAATATTCCACGGTTCATAGGGAATCCTGACCGTATGCAATTTGTACATGGCTGCATTTTCCATGACAATGTCAAAAAGTTTTGGATGCACGTGTAAATGATGGTGACTGTCTATATGAACAAAGGGCAGACCCGTGTCTGCAAAGGCCCTGAACTGTGCAGACACCTCTTTTTTTACCTGTGCAGCGATATCCCTTTTGAACTGTAGCAATATTCCCTGCATAGCAGGAGAGTCATAAAAATGGCCATTTTTTTTAACAAGATCAGGAACAGTATGCGGTAATGAAACAGGTGTCCCTTCTGTCAAAGAGAGGTGCAGCCCTACATCAAGGGAGGGCATGCTGCCTGCTATACTAATGGCATCATCCACTGCCCTGCCGGTCAGCATCAGGCTTGCAGATGTAAGTATACCACTTTGCGCTGCCTCCTCAACCGCCCTGTTCACGGATCTGTTTAATCCAAAATCATCTGCTGTAACTATGAGAGATGTCATTTTTATTCAGATTCCATCCATAAAAGGATAATAGATCAACAAAAAAGCAACAAAAGGACCTTTCTGAGTAATAGCTCAATAATAATTAGGGGCAAGAGAGTTTTTCTGACGCGACTGTCGGGAGGGCGCCGTATCTTCGTGACTTATCAGTGGG
>JAGGTJ010000045.1 GCA_021163815.1 Deltaproteobacteria bacterium
TGACCAAACACTATGCCTTGTATATGAAGATTTTTACTTAGCCATCGGTTCTACTTTTTACGGATTCATCAATGTTGTTTTGATTTGATTTAATAAAACATGGTACATGGATTTTCAACTGAACCTTAGGTATGGTTAAGCGTATGGATATTCAATATAAACCTGAAAGAGTAGAGAAACGCTGGCAGGACTACTGGCAGGAACATGGTTTTTTCAAGGCATCAGAAGAGTCCAGGAAAAACAAGTTTTATCTCCTTGAAATGTTTCCCTATCCCTCGGGAAAGATACATATGGGACATGTTCGTAATTACACGATTGGCGATGTGATTGCACGGTACAAGATGATGAACGGAATGAATGTCCTCCATCCCATGGGTTGGGATGCATTCGGCCTGCCTGCAGAAAATGCCGCAATAGAGAATAATACACATCCGGCAAAATGGACTTACGATAATATAGCTGCCATGCGTTCGCAGCTCAAAAGAATGGGTTTCAGCTATGACTGGAGTCGTGAATTAACCACCTGTGATCCTGAGTATTACAGGTGGGAGCAAATGCTGTTTTTGAAGATGTTGGAGCGTGGACTGGTTTATAAAAAGAAAACCTTTGTAAACTGGTGTGAAAAGTGCCACAGCGTACTCGCCAATGAACAGGTGGAGGATGGGTGTTGCTGGCGTCATACGGATCAGGAAGTGAAGATTGTTGAGATGGATTCCTGGTTTTTCAGGATAACAGACTATGCTGATGATATTCTGGATTACTGTGATAAGCTTTCCGGGTGGCCTGAGAGGGTATTGGCCATGCAGAGGAACTGGATCGGCAAAAGTCATGGTGCAACAATCTTCTTTCCCCTTGTAGATTCTGATAAGGTGGTTGAGGTCTTTACTACACGCCAGGACACCCTGTATGGCGCTACTTTTTTGTGTTTTGCTCCTGAACATCCTCTTGTCAGAGAGATGGTAAAGGGGCTGCCACAGGAGAGTGAGGTTCTGGCATTTATTGAAAAAACCATGAAGATGGATAGCCATGTCAGAACTTCTGATTTTACTGCCAAGGAAGGTGTGTTTACCGGCAGGTACTGTATTAATCCTGTAAATGGAGAGAAGATACCAGTATATGTGGCCAATTTTGTCCTGTTTGATTACGGTACAGGTGCCATAATGTCAGTTCCTGCCCATGACCAGCGTGATTTTGAATTTGCCAGAAAATATGGTCTTAAACTGAAGGTGGTTATAAGGCCGCCAGATCATGATATTGATCCGGAAACTATGGATAAGGCCTATGTTGACAAGGGGATTCTTGTTAATTCGGGTCCTTTTGATGGACAGTGGAACCATGATGCCCTGGACAGTATCGCGGATTATCTGGAATCAAAGGGGTTTGGACACAAGACCGTTAATTACAGACTGAGAGACTGGGGAATATCACGGCAACGTTACTGGGGAACCCCTATTCCTGTGATTTACTGTGATAAGTGCGGGACAGTTCCCGTTCCTGAAAATGAACTTCCTGTTCTTCTTCCCCTTGATCTCAATATGAGACCCAATGGCGTTTCTCCCCTGCCGTTAGAACCTTCTTTCTATGAAACTGTTTGTCCAAGGTGCGGTGCCAAGGCGAGGAGAGAGACGGACACAATGGATACCTTTGTTGAATCATCCTGGTATTTTGCACGCTATGCCTGCCCCGATTATGATGAAGCGCCTCTTGATCCGGAAAAGGTCAACTTCTGGCTGCCTGTAGACCAGTATATAGGCGGTATTGAACACGCTGTCCTTCACCTTTTGTATTCCCGTTTTTTTACCCGTGTTCTTAATGAGTTGGGTTATGTGAATGTCAGGGAGCCTTTTAAAAAATTATTGACACAGGGGATGGTTTGCAAGGAGACCGAGAAATGTCCTGTTCATGGCTTTCTGTTTCCGCATGAGGTTAAGGATGGACGATGTATACACTGCGGGGAGAATGTAATTAGGGGCAATATTGTCAAGATGTCGAAATCAAAAAAGAACGTAGTTGATCCCCAGGAGTTGATAGATCGGTATGGCGCTGATACGGTCAGGATGTTTTGCCTGTTTGCAGCACCTCCTGAGAGGGACCTGGAGTGGAGCGATAAAGGAGTGGATGGCGCGTCGCGATTTTTAAAGCGTATATGGCATCTTGTTACGGAACATCTTGAGGATATTGGCAGGGTACAACCTTACGAAGGGGATAATGCCATTTCATCTCCTCTTGCCTCTCTTCATCGCAAGACACATCAGACTATAAAAAAGGTTACCTCTGATATTGAAAACAATTTTCATTTTAACACTGCAATTGCCGCAGTAATGGAGTTGGTAAACGAGACGAATCAGTTGATACATAATAGCATCATTGACAAGGATGATCTCTTCTGGTCTGTAGTAAGAGAGGCCGTTGAAGCCGCCATTGTTCTTCTTTATCCCATAGTACCCCATATTACGGAAGAGTTATGGAATATACTTGGTCATGAAAAGAGCATTCTTTTTACCCGGTGGCCTTCATTCAGACAGGATGCCCTGATTGCAGAAAAAAGACTGGTGGTATTACAGGTTAACGGTAAGGTAAGAAGCAGGATAGAGCTGCCCGCTGAATCGGGGAAGGAAGAGATGGAGGCAGCGGCATTATCAGACAAAAGGGTACAGCGTTTTATCGAGGGAAAACAGGTTAAAAAAATCATAGTTGTCCAAAACAAGCTTGTAAATATAGTGACTTAGCGGTTTTCCGGGATAATAAGAAGCATCTACTTATAGAAATCAAATGAGGGGATTATGTGGAGGTGCAGATGCCCCATGTTGTTACCTGCGTACCTGTCTGCCGGGGGGTACGGCAGACAGGTAACGTACAGGCGAACCTGCACAGGGAGAGGTTATGCAAGGCTCTTGTTTTATTGCTCAATATAAAAGGCCATATAGCCTACTTTTTCTTCTACATGCCAAATCTCGGAATCAAAAGAGCTTTCTTCTTCTATTTTGATATCAAATTCATATGCATTTTTGTTGTCCCAGCGTATGGATGCGGTATTACCGCCGTCAGTTGTTTGCATATCAGCAAGTAGTATGGGAGGGCCGATAAAGGCGTGGTTAAAAGGGACTGTCTGAAAGTTATGGTCTATACCGTTAACGGCATTGCCTACTTCAAAGTGCAGTTTGCCAAATGTGCCTGAAGAAGGTTCCCATGCTATGTATGAAATCTCTTCCGTGGTGTGGCTCTGGACATTGGCTTCCTGTTCCTGCATACAGAACTTGAAGCCGCTGGTATTTAAATCTCTGACCCTTCCTGCAACTGTATCTGGTCCGTTAAATGATGTGATTGCAGTTACAAGGACAGGGACCTTGTTAAACATTGTATTAAACGAAACATTGTCAAATTTGTTTGTCTTGCTGGTCTGAAATTTACCGGCCTCTATCATGGTTCCATCTGCAAGTGTGTATGAGCCGGCCTCTATGACAAAATAATCCGCCTTTTCCCATGTGTGCCAACCATCGAGATATTCCCATTCCTGAATTCTGATATCAAATCCGTTTTTGTCCACGTTTTTGATCCTTATTACTGCAGGATCAGGACCATTGAAGCTCATGCCCTTTACGATAACTACGGGATCTGAAAAAGACTTATTAAAGGATACCCTTTTCCACATATGTTGAAGGTATATCTCTCCCGTTTCAATAAATGGAGAATTAGCGTCTGGCAAGTCGTTTATTACAAAACTTGTTTCCTCTGAATAACTGCTTTCACCAAGGTCATTGTAAGCTGTGACGGCCGTATAGTAGGTGCCTGGCGGCAGGTTGGACAGGGTGTAGCTTGTATTGTTGCCTACATCAACACTTTCAGAATAGTTTCCGCTTTCAGTGCCATAATAAAGTTTATATCCGTTTGGTTGGCTGCCATCCGTGTTTGCCTGCCAGGTTATGGTGATATCAGGTGTTGAGGCGTAAAGATTTTCAGGTATTATATAAAAGGATAAAAGGGATGCAACTGTAAGTAAAAGCAGGGTTGTGATATGGTATGAAAAGATTTTGGAAATCTTTGTCATGGCTGAACCTCCTGTGTGCATGTATTCACTTGTTCCGTGCGAAACTGCCCAGCTTTGGTGGTTCAGCTTCGCTCGGCAACCTGCTGCCATGTCCCGTTTTGGGATTTAGGCCAATGGCTTTGCGTCCCGCCCTTTCGAACGGTTTGCCTTTTTCGAGCTATTTTGTTGTTTAAGTATAATGCAATATATGCGCCAAAGGTTAAGAGGATTTTGATTTTATAGAATAGGGAGTTTTTGTGGGATGGTAAGGTTTATTAAAGATATCTATGTGTTGAGAGCTTTGTATAACGTCTTTTTTTGCTGAGTTCTGTATCAGATTCAGAGCTTACTGCTGAGAATATATTCCTGCAGTGAAACCGACATGGTCGGATTCAAGATATTTTAATTACCTACGGCAGCCTGGTTTTTCAGCACGGTTTTGTGTGTCTTTATGGTAAAAGTTTTGCCTTTGCTGACTCTGGACAAGACTGAACATTTTGCAAGGATCTCCATTGTATTGATATTATGTAAGATGTTTCAGGTAATTTTTGGTGCACATGTTATGTCATGACAGATCATAGGCCGGATATATCAATTCTGTTTTATGTCAATATGGGATCCTTGATAACCACGATAAGACAGGATGCTGTGCCATTTTGACAATTATGCCGTTTTATAAAGAACAGTTTGTTAGGGAATATGTCAGAGATGTCGTATGTGGATGGAGTGGTGTGAAAGATATATGCTCAGGTCGAAAGAGGGGGATATATGAAGGGGCTGAAATTGGCAATAAGCAGCTTGACCATACTGAGATGTTCAGGTGATCCAAGTCAGGATCTAAGTGTTTCTCTTTATTGGTTCCCCGTAGTTGGGCTTTTGATTGGTGGGGGAATGTTTGGATTCTTAAGAATTATGGAGCTGTGGCCTCATGTCATATGGCCATCAGGTCTGGCCCTCTTACTTGTTGTAGGTGAGGCATGGATAACACGTGGCCTGCATATGGATGGTCTGGCTGATTGGGCAGATTCCATTGGAGGAATCGGCGGGAACAGGCGTCTTGAAATCATGAAAGATACATCTGTTGGCGTCTTTGGTGTCCTTGCCCTTATTACAGCTTTTTCTGTCAGATGGGTCTCTTTAGGCTGCCTTATAACATCATCTTCCTTTATATGGGTTATTCCTGCCATGTCTATACCAAGAACAATGATGGTGGAGTTATGTGCAACCGTTCCCTATGCAAGGCCGGGAAAGGGGACAGGCAGGGCATTTGTGGAGACTGCGTCATTGCGACATAGAATTGTTGCCCATTCTATCTGCCTCTGTATATGTTACCCCTTTGGTCCTTTAGGGATTGTATCTATGGGTATGTCATTGATTATAACAAAAATTTTTGCTGTTCGATGCAGACATAGTTTCGGTGGAATAACAGGGGATCTTCTTGGTACTGCCAATGAAATGCTTACTATGCTGTTGCTTCTTGTATATGCCTTTATAGGTTCCTGCCTGCCTGCACTTACCGGCTGGTTATGGTTGAGATAAAGGTGATCTTATGATTCTATTAGCGTAACTTATATATAAATCAGTTCAGGATTAAGGAAACTTTATGATTTCGAGATCGGCACGGTCGGATTTAAGATATTCTGATTTTTTACGGAGGTGAAAGCCTTTGATCTTAATGTATGTTTTTACGGCAAATGCTGATTTGCGGATGGGTATTGGGTAGATTGTTATGATAGGGGACTCTTTTGAAAAAGGGGTATTAATGGTACTTGGTGGGGCCAAGAGCGGTAAAAGTCGTTACGCCCTTGATCTTTGTAATCTGTTAGGGGAGAATCGCATCTTTATTGCTACTGCCCAGGCACTTG
>JAGGTJ010000081.1 GCA_021163815.1 Deltaproteobacteria bacterium
TAATTCGTTGATATTAAAAGCATAATTTTCTTCTTGAAAATAGTTTATGCAGGTTTTAGGTGTCATGTATACGTGCCATGATTCTTATAATGCGGCAGTGGCTGTTTTTGAATTTAAGTGTCATGCGGATGGCAACTGGTAATCCCTTGTTTTTTTCGGCATTCCATGAGGGTTTCCACTCATAACCGTCTTCCGTTTTTTTAAGATACTCAAATTCAGCCTTTTGGATATCGTTAATCAGCGTATAATAGTCGGTATTGTGCGTAGGTCGCAGATCTGACTCCTTTTTTACAGACATGAAGTCTGTTTCAAAGACCTTCAGTGTCTCAGTCCCGTTGTTATCTTCAATAATATACCTCACATAGCTGAGACCGGATTTATGCTCAGGGATTAGAGGAACCCTCGAGACAAATCCGAGCGATCCGGCTTTTCCAAAAAACAGCGTCTTTGATGTTCCGTCAATTTTTACCTTCTGTCTACAGGCAGAGGCCAGTTGATGTTTGACAAGGTCCAGAACAATCCTTAATCTTTGACGGGTATCTACATCCTTTTCGCCTTTTTCCCATGCCTTGATGCCTAACCGAAAAGCACCGGATATGATAACAATAATCAGACTCATTATTGTCAAAGAGATCAGGATTTCTATGAGGGTAAAACCATGGCTGTCTGATCGGTCAAGCATTGTTTTTTGTTCTTTTTGCAAGATGCACGGTAGTTATATCAAACTGCCTTTTGTGATTTCCTCTTTGCCACAGTATCTGTACGTCTATTTTAAATACCTTGAAAGGGAATTTGATTTCTTCCTCTTCCGGTTCTATCAAGTCAATCTTTTCTTTCCAGGAAAAACCATCTCCAAAGCTACCTTCTGATTCACCCTCTTGCAATTCTTCCCTCGATAGGATTTCTTCCATCTTTTCACGGGAATGAAAGACCGCACAGGTGTAGGCATCAGAGACAGAGCTAAGTTTGAGTGCCCCGGAAAACAACTGCATGATGATAGAAAGAGATATGCATAGGATAGTTATGGCAACCAGTACCTCTATGAGTGTAAAGGCCCTGGTGTCCCCTGTTATGTGCCCTGTTGTCATGTGGTGTGTTTGTCCAATGTCTTTGTGGAATTTTTGCATGCCTGATAGATATAGATTGAATCCAAAATTTGTATGTGAAAAGGCGCTATTGAGAAACAGTGCTTAGTTTGGCAAGCCCTGTGATAAAGTCGATCTGGATGAGATATTGCTGTCCCCTGGTATTGGATAAAAATATTTTGCCGCCGCTGCTGCTTCCATCTGGAAAAAAAAACATCTTTTGAATGCCCTGTTTTCTTTCTTCTTCCTTAGATGTTATGAATTTTTCAAATCTGACACCGCTGGGAAGCTTGTATCTTTTTTCTGTATAAAGGCGTTTTTCAGAAGACGGATTTTCTGTTTTTCCGTTCTTCCTTTTGAACAGGACAATGCATCTTTTGTCAAAATTCAGTGCGACTATATAGATGGCCCTTTCAGAGACAGCACGGTTTCTTGCATACCTGAGGGTGGCAATCGTCTTTTGGGAGGCTGTCCTCAGGTTCATGCTGCTTATATGGCCAACCACCCTTGGAACCATGAGAGCGGATACAATGCTTATGATGGATAGGACTATAAGGAGCTCAACAAGTGTATATCCCTGTCTCAGTCTCATTTACCCTTGTTGTCCTCCCAGTTTACTATATCTGCATTCTCTCCTTCTCCTCCCTCGACCCCGTCTGCACCGTAGGAGATGATGTCGTAATCCCCATGTTCTCCGGGGCATTTGTATATGTACGGGTGCCCCCAGGGATCTTTGGGGACATCTTTTGGCAGATATGGGCCATCCCAGTTCTTTACGCCATCAGGTTTGGTCCTCAATGCCTGCAATCCCTGTTCAGTAGAGGGATATGTGCCTGTGTCAAGTCTGTATGTATCAAGGGCTGTTTCCAGAAGAGATATCTGTGCCTTTGCTGCCTTTTGCCTGGATGATCCTACCTTTCCGAACATCCGGGGCCCTACGAGGGCAGCGAGGAGCCCGAGGATAATCATTACAATCAGCAGTTCAATCAGGGTAAAACCATCCTGTTCTCTTAATTGTGTTAATCTCATGTCTTTCTCCTCAGAAGGTAGATTAGAAGGTAAAGATGGATGCTTCCGGTAAAAAGAATTGCCAATTCTTTTTTGCGCAACCGTTGTTTGTAAATCAAAACCGGTATGGCCGGATTTACGATATCCCAGCCATCGACGGTAAAATACAGCCCGGCACGGTTTTATCTGTGTTCACGGTAAACTAAAAAGGCAGGTCATTCATGCTGAATACTGCCATAAGCATGGAAATAACAATAAAACCCACTACAAGACCCATAAAAAGGATCATTGCAGGTTCCAGAAGATTGATGAGACGTTTTATAAGATTTTTTAATGTCTTCTCATAGGTTTCTGCTACCTTGATCAGCATTTCGGTGAGTTTGCCTGTCTCTTCACCAATGGCAACCATCTGAATGGCAAGGGAGGGAAATATTCCCGATTCTGCCAATGGTTTTGAAAGCCTTTCACCCTCCTTTACCCTGTCATAAGTTGTTTCCAGGCTGTTTGCCACAACCTTGTTGCCGGCAATTTCTTTTATAAGGCCAAGGGACTTAAGTATTGGAACGCCACTGTTCATAAGGGTTCCAAGTGCCCTTGTAAATCGGGCGACTTCCAGCATCCTTATAAGTCTGCCAATAAGTGGAGCGTCTATAAGATATCTGTCCGTCTTTAATCGTCCTGAGGGTGTATCTATGTATCTTTTTGCAAAAAACCAGGCGGTACCGAACAGGAGGAGCATAATCCACCAGTATGTCCTCATTACTTGACTCAGGTCCAGGATAATCCTCGTTGACAGGGGCATTGTCTGTCCCATGTCGGAAAATATTATGGAAAACCTTGGGATAACAAATGTGAGCATGATAATAATGGATGCCCCGCCTACAGATACAAGAAACAGTGGATAAATCATGGCAGAGATTATGTATTCCCTCATGTCCTGAGATGCCTCCATAAAATCTCCCATTCGTTTCAGGACAGCTTCCAATACCCCGCCCATTTCTCCTGCACGGACCATATTGATGTAAAACCTGGAAAATGTGCCTGGATGCTTTGTCAGTGCATCTGAAAGATCACTTCCTCCCTGTACATCTTTCAGGATGTTGCCTATCATATCCTTTAATCCCTGGGTTTCAGCGGCATTCATAAGAACCGTCAGTGCCCTGTCAACAGGAAGCCCCGCCCCTAAAAGGGTAGCCATGTCCTGTGTAAAAAGGATAACCTCTTTTCTGGATATCCTGTCAAGTGATGGGATGATAGAGGGTGCCCACCTCTTTAACATAGGAAGGTAAAGGGATATCCAGCCTTTTTTAACTGGCCTTATGTGAATGGGAATACAGCCCATATCCTGAAGCTGTCCGGCCACATCAGATTCTTTTGCCCCTTCAAGGGTGCCTTTTATAATCTTGCCGGATGAGTCGGCTGCTTTGTATAGATAAAGAGGCATTGTTATTGATCTAAAGATACCCTGAGTACCTCAGGAACGGTTGTAATTCCCTGCCTGACCTTTGACCACCCGTCTTGTCTCAATGTAATCATTCCTTCTTGCATTGCCACCTCTTTAATCCTCTCTGCACTGGAATTTTTTATTATTTCTTCTCTGATCCTGTTGCTGACAGGCATGTATTCAAAGATACCTATTCTACCTTTAAATCCTGTATATCTGCATTCCTCGCATCCCCTTCCTGCAAAGAACTCGGTTGTATCGGCTTCATCATCGGTAATACCCATGGCCCTGATCAGACGGTTTTCTATCTTAACGGGCCTTTTGCAATGTGGGCATATTACCCTGACGAGTCTCTGGGCAAAGATACCAAGGAGCACAGAGCTAAGCAGAAAATTTTCTACCCCCATCTCTATAAGTCTTGTTATGGCCCCTGTAGCATCGTTTGTATGCAGTGTGCTGAAGAGCAGATGTCCTGTAAGAGCCGACTGTATTGCTATTTCGGCAGTTTCCCTGTCTCTTATTTCTCCTACCAGTATGATATCGGGGTCCTGTCGTACAATGGAACGTAGTCCGTTGGCAAAGGTCATTCCTATCCTGGGGTTTATCTGGATCTGATTAACACCATTTAACTGATATTCCACGGGATCCTCAAGTGTAATGATTTTTTTCTCGGAAGAGTTTATCTTTGACAGGGTGGCATAAAGGGTTGATGTCTTGCCGCTTCCCGTGGGCCCTGTTACCAGTATCATACCATAAGGCTGGGAGATAAGATCATTGTATTTAGGCAGAATCCCTTTTGGGAATCCCAGCTTTTCAAAGTCAAGGATAAGGGTATCCCTGTCCAGAATGCGCATAACAACACTTTCGCCAAACATGGTGGGAATTGTTGAAATCCTCAGATCAATTTCCTTTTCAGCGATTTTCAGCTTGATCCTGCCATCCTGCGGCAGACGTCTTTCTGCAATGTCCAGTTTTGCCATTATCTTTACCCTGGAGACAATTGCTGCCTGCAAGCGGTAGGGAGGAGACTCTATATCATTGAGAACTCCGTCAATCCGGTATCTGACCCTGAACTGATTTTCAAAAGGTTCAAGGTGTATGTCACTGGCCTGCAATTTCACGGCATCAAGAATAAGCCTGTTTACAAGCCTGATTATGGGTGCCTCGGAGGCAAGATCACGCAGATGGTCTATATCTTCTTCATTTCGGTCCGGATTTATGCTGTATACATCCTTGCCTGCCTCCTCAATAATCATCTCCATTGACTGGCTGCCAACACCGTAAAGCCGCTCCACTGTATCTAATATATCGGCCTCTTCCCCTTTTAATGCCCTGATCTTCTTGTTGTAGGCAAGAGACAGCGCCTCAATGGTATAAAAATCATCAGGATCTGCCATTGCTATTTCAAGCAGGTCATTTTTTATGCGCAGGGGAATAAATCGCGCCTGCTTCATGAATTTTATAGAAAGATTATCGAGGACTACAGGTTCCTTTGGATAATCTTTTATGGACAGTACGGTCATGCTTATCAACCCGTTATGAATGAGTTTTCATCTGCAAACGGCTATTATTCACAGTCTCAGGACATGGTAAGATCGTAATGGCTCAACAAACAGTGGCAGGAGACTTTTTCCTCAGCGCTACGTTCGCTGTTATGCCCCTAATGATTGAGCTGATACGTAAGGTCTTTGTGTAATATCTCTACAGTTTTGGCAGCTTTTCCAAGGCATAACCGTCAATTTCCACTTCGAGAGAACGCTGCAACAGTTCGATAGAAACAACTACCTTCTCGGATTTGTCCTTGTGCCTTATATAAAAACCTGATAGCCCCTTTAATGGGCCTTCCATTATCATAACCCTCTCCCCTGTTTTCATGTAAGAGCGGTTTTGCACTGTATGGTCTGTGCCATCGAGTATCATCAGAGAGGCTATTTCGTCTTCATTTGCCGGAACGGGATGTCCTTTAACTCCGACTATGTTGACTACACCGACAGTCTGGAGAATTTTGATATGTTCTTCAGGATTAAGGTCTGTATGGGCGAACAGGTATCCGGAGATCATGGGAACATAGATCTTTTTTCTGCGATCCTTACGTCTGCTCATCACCATAATTCTGGGAAGGAATGCCTCAATTGCCTTATTGCATAAAATATCGTATACTTTTTGTTCAAAATTGCTTCGGGTCCGTATAGCATACCATTGTAATATATTATTTTCCATGATATCTCTTTGCCTTGTCTGTTTTCTCTAAGGCATAGATCCTGTAAGCGTCAAGTATGTTCCTCATAGGATGCAGCGAAGCAGCATAAACCAGCTTTTTACGACGCTATCAAAGATATATTTATGACAGA
>JAGGTJ010000079.1 GCA_021163815.1 Deltaproteobacteria bacterium
ACGCATGACCAAACACTATGCCTTGTATATGAAGATTTTTACCTATCCATCGGTTTTACTTTTTGCGAGTTTATCAAGTTTATCTAATCCAGTTTTTTCAAAACAAATAGAAGCTGACCTTCCTGGACCTGATCATTCAGCTTTACAGCGATTTCTTCCACAATTGCATCAAAGGGCGCTAAAAGGGCATTTTCCATCTTCATGGCCTCTAAGTTTGCAATTTCCTCGCCCTGGTGGACAATATCTCCCGGCTTGATAGTACCCCTGTCAGGATTACCTATACGCCAAATGTTCCCGTTTATGGGAGCCCCTATCTCGTTTTCACCCTTGGCTATTCTGATCTCCACCTTTTTGGCCCTCGTGGTCTCTACTTTAAAGACACTGGTTTTATTGTTTATTTTGACAACCACATGAATGAGTCCTTCATGTTCAGCACCAATGGAAAGAACTTCTATTGAATAGGGTTTGCCCCAGATCTCGAATTCTACCTTGTCCCCTGGGTTTTTCAGTCCCTGTCTCCAGACGTCAGTAGGTAAGACCAGGGAACTGTCTCCATACCTTTCTCTGAAGTCAATATAAGTAATGGTATCCTTTGGATGCATAAGATAAAGGGTAAATTCCTCGTCAGTCGGTTTCCTTCCAAGGATAACGCCAAGATCGGCCTTTATCCTTTCCATGTCATCAGGATCGATGGAATCAAGGGGAGAGGAATCGTCTCTTTCCTTTATCTTTTCTTTCCAACTGTCTCCAAAGGTGCTTTCATAGACCCAGTCTTCAGGCCAACCCTGCGGAAGTCTACCATAACCTCCAAGAAGGAGGTTTTTAAAATCGCCCGGGGCGTTTCTGAACAGCAAAAGGAGTTCCTCCTGTTGTTCCGGTTCCATGGCATTGAAATTTTGCTTTTTCTCCTCAACAAATTTGGTCAAAAGCGCTATGACATGTTTTACTCCTGCCTGTCCCTGCTCTTTTTCATACTTATTTATAATACCGCTGCATGTAACCCATGTAATCTGGGAACCAGGGGTCACATCAAAGTATTTGATTATCTTGTTGTAAAGAGACATGACCTTGAGAATGGCAGGCATCAGGTGCAAAAAACCACCCTTTTGAGCCTGTTCAAAGGAACTTGGAAAGGCCCCGCCCGGCATTCTGTGGGAAGTTATCTGGTGATCAAAACCCTTAAACGGTGATTCGGCCCACTCGTAGTGACCAATCCAGTTACGGATTTCCTCCACCGCCTTTATACAGGCATCCCTGTTAAGAACCACCGGTATCCCCGACTCTTCGAGATAACTTTGAAGACCCAGAATCGGCGCCTGGCCATAGAATCTGCTAAGCGAATCTTCCTCTGCATCCAGTATCTTTGCACCAGCTTTTGCTGCAGCAAGCAGGGCCGGCATAGCAAGACCGTCAGTGGCATGCCTGTGATACTGTATAAGCAGCTCAGGATACTTCTGCTTTATTGCATCAACAAGACTTCTTATCCTTTGGGGACTACCCACCCCGGCCATATCCTTTATGCACAGTATTATTTCGTCAATTCCTCCACAAAGACTGACTATCTCATCCACCACACCAAGGTAATAGTCATTGGTTGTCCACTCTGCCTGGGTAAAGGAGATGGCCGGCTGGAAAAGGCGCTGACGCTTCATGACCGTCTCTGCAACAGTTCGCATGTTACGGATATCATTCAGAAAGGAAAAGCATCTCCAAACGTCTATGTCTACACTTTTCACTACGTATTCAATAACATTTTTTGGATAGGGCCTGTAACCCCAAAGGTTGGTCTCCCTTATAAGGGTCTGAAGCATGACGTCTGGCATTTTATCCCTTAGGATATTTATTTCCTCGAAAGGACTCTCCTTTCTGTTCATAATACCAACATGCCATCTGGCACCACCATGACATTCGGAACTAAAAAGTAACATGTCCCTGTAATACGGGCACAGGGTTGCCAGATCATGCATACGGTGACGGTTTTTAAAGTCAGACTGACCGGCATCTCTCATGCCCGTGGAAGTAATGGCCACTCCCTCAAGTTTTCGCAGAAAGCTTACCACTTCCTTAGGTGTCATGGCGGGTCTGATCCAGTTATCCCTGTTTACTTCACTTACCTTCATCTTACATCCACTCCTGAGGACCAAGGGCCGTTATCTTGGCAACATAATCGGCAATTTTCAGGACTTCATCATGGCTGTCCTTTTCCCTGAACATGGACACAAGTTCATTGAGATGGTTTTCTATAAATCTCGTAGAGAACTCTCCACGACCGAATGCCTCATGCCTGATAATACTGAGAAGAAGGGGTACCAAAGTTTTAATCCCCTCTATTCTCAAATTTCTGCCAAGAGTCCTGTCCATGACCTTAATGGCGCCTTCTCTTGTTCTGCCTGTGGTCATTATCAACATGACAAGTGAGTCGTAGTAAGGAGGAACGTCTGCCCCTTCATAGACACCCGGGGCTACCCTGAGCCAGGGACCACTGGGAAACTGAAGTCTGGATATGGTGCCAAATGAAGGGCTGAAGGTTTTCGGATCCTCTGCATTCACCCGAACCTCCAATGCCCACCTGTTCATGTTGATCTTATCCTGGGAAAAGCTAAGTTCCCTGTTTTCCAGCACATCCATCATAAGCCCCACAATATCGAGACCAGTAATAAGTTCAGTAATACCATGTTCCACCTGGAGTCTGGTGTTTACTTCGAGAAAATAGAAACACTTTGTAGAGATGTCGAAGATAAACTCCACTGTCCCTGCCGTAGTGTAACCTATTTCCCTCATCAATCTTACTGCCGTATAACAGATCTCATGGCGGATGTTTTCGTCGATGGAAGGGGAAGGAGCCTCTTCTATGATTTTCTGGTTACGCCTTTGAAGGGTGCACTCCCTTTCAAACAGATGAAAGACATTACCGTAGTTATCTGAAATTATCTGAACCTCTATGTGACGGCCACGTTCTATGTATTTTTCTACAAGAAGGGTATCATCTCCAAAACTCTTCTTGGCCTCGGATTTTGCTTGGGCCAATGCCGCAGACAATTCTGATGCCTCAGAAACCTTGACCATACCCTTGCCGCCGCCACCCGAGGCTGCCTTGATAATTATGGGATAATTCACGGACTCCTCATCCATCCATTTTTTTATCTGTTCCACATTATTAATATTGCTTATACCTGGAATGGTTGGAATGTTTGCCTTTTGTGCCCGTCTTTTGGCTTCTATCTTATCCCCCATCATTCTTATAACTTTTGGGTCCGGACCTATCCATTTGAGCCCAACATCCTTTACCATTTGAGCAAAGTCCGCATTTTCAGCAAGAAACCCCCACCCCGGGTTTATGGCATCAGCCCTGGTTTTTTGGGCAGCCTCTATCATCTTTTCCATATTAAGGTAGGATTCTGCCGGAGGGGCTTCCCCAATATGAACGGCCTCGTCTGCCATCATCACATGATAGGCCAACCTGTCGGGGGTACTGTAAACAGCCACAGTAGGTACGTGCCTGTCTCTGCAGGTGTGCATAATTCTGACAGCAGACACCCCTCTGTTAGCAACCAACATCTTCTTTATGTTTTCCGGCATTTCTTGCTCCCTTTTGAATCAACAATCAACAAATATTTTGACCTAAACCGGCATGGCCGGATCCAAAATATCCTGGCCACCGACTCGACTTTTTACAGGTTCATCAAAATCAGACAGAAGAAATTATACAAAGATCTCTTACGATGATGTAAATCTTTCTATAAAAGCCTGCGTTTTACCAAGTCTTTTTCAATAACATTCCGGATATAATCAGATGCCTTAGAACATATATATCCAGCTATCAGTTTTTTTCCTGCGTTTGATACCTTTCTTGAAAACCATTTTAACGGACTCGGTTTAATGTTTTTTGTAATGTCATCAATAAGTTTTTCTATGAGATAAGATTTTTTTATGACCTTTTTTATGCGTTTTTCAATGAGTTTCATAATCTCGTTCAACTCATCCATCTGCATGGTAATAGAGTCATATGGTATAGGGATGATTTTTTGTGTTATCCTGTTGTCAGGAAGATCAACCATTGGAATTACCTGAACAAATTCTTCTTCTCCCCTCTTTATTACAGATCCGTTTTGTCTGAACCAATCGGCATTCCTTTTGACAAGATCATTATCAATGCCGATAGCAAAATGTTTCATTAAAAATCTCTGGCAGTTTTTGCGTCCAAGCTGAAAATCATGTTCCCGGAATTTCTCACTCAAAAATCCTCCAAATGCCCCCAATGATGCACTGGCTATTTCATGGCCCTTTGGTGCCCCCTTACGGCTCGGAGCAATCATAAAACGGCTGAAGATCTCCGGATTAGCGGCAGCCTCAAGTTCGTCCGGTTTAAAACGTGCCTGTTCCTTCAGGCTGCCAAAGAGATATGAAAATAACTGAACAAGATTTATGTCCCCTGTCTGCCAGTCTTTCTCCGGTTCTGACGGAAAGGGATCAACCATAATAATAGCCCTGTGTGCCTCATTTTTATCACGAGGGTTAAACCTGTCCTTTCCGGCAAGTGTGCGCCGGGCAATCTCAAGAGGCTCATTATTTGCCACTCCCCCGTCAACACATAGAAAATACCTGGCCGAATCATCCTGGTTCGTCCAGGCAGGAGTTATTTTTTTAAGGGCAAAACATCTGCCA
The DNA here is from genome assembly GCA_021163815.1 of Deltaproteobacteria bacterium. Classification (GTDB taxonomy): domain Bacteria; phylum Desulfobacterota; class DSM-4660; order Desulfatiglandales; family Desulfatiglandaceae; genus JAGGTJ01. Next base: position 4,666 of record JAGGTJ010000079.1, read on the forward strand.
TCATTATCACATATATCAGTGCTGTCAGTTTGGGGTATCCACCATTTCCATTCACTGTAGCTTTCAGGGTTTTTGGGAACATAACGAGGTTCAAGCGCCAGGGGAAAGGCACCGGTAGCCAATGTGGTTTGACGCAGGATTTTCCAGTTTCCGCTGAGTATTGATGAGGTATCCTCATCAAGCGGAATTTCATTGGAGTTGAAGGATGCGCCACTATTTGTATCAAGCACAAAATGCATCATATCCGAATGGTTGACCATGCCATACTTTTCACTCGACTGTTGAAAGCCAACACTGTATGGCACACCTGCCAGATTGAATACACTCATAAACAGATCTATACGCTCAGGTATGTAATCATGCCGTTGCAGTTTGCGTGGATGGCTTAATGCCGCATCGGCAATAGAATCTATACGCCTACAGTTAAGCAACGATTTGAGAGGTCTTTTTCCGGAAATATCATCATTATCAAGGAGATAGCGGATATCAATCCCTTCTGTGGCATCTACCCAGCACCTGTAAAAGATATTCCTGTCAATATCAGACCGTGTTATGACAGATGGATTGTAACCACTCATAGGCTGGTATGTTTCGTCCATCATACTCGACAGAAGTATGGCGCCCGTCATTCCTCCGGCAGATGCCCCTGAAATAACACGAATCTGTACGTTATGCAGTGTCTCTCCCGGATGCTCCCTGGAAAATTTATCCCTTACCTTTTCATAATGCTGTAAGGCCTCAAAAAGATAATCTACTACTCCGGCAGTATACGCCCCTGCAGACACAGCTCCCGCCATAAGCAACCCTATTTCAAACGTGTTGTTTTTCTCCATACATCATCTCCCCATGTTAAAGGATTTATAAAAAGTTCAGAGAATTACGTTGGGTTTTATATTTACGTTGAAAACTTATAGACCGGCATGGCCGGATTCAAACCCGCCTGTGCGCCAACGCATCTGCCTGTGCGCCAACACACGCAGACAGGCGCAGACAGTATTAGCTCAATAATTAGGGGAATAACAGCGAACGTAACGCTGGGGTAGGAGGCTTTTTCTGACGCAACTGCCGGGAGGGTGCCGTTTCTTCG
>JAGGTJ010000119.1 GCA_021163815.1 Deltaproteobacteria bacterium
CGAACCAGCATATTATTATCAATGATGAGGATGAAAGTCTCAAGGCAGTAAATATTGATTCAGGTGCCGTTGTGCATAGATATGGGTTTATGCCGGATAAAATGAGACATGCGTTTATAGACGGCCATTATGTGTATGCATCGGCAGATGGTGCATCTGAGCATGTTTTTTCTCTTGAAAGGTGCAGGCTTTTGGGCCGTCATAACCAGGAAAACATCCTTGCTGCCGTTATGTGCGGGCTTATCCTTGGAATAGAGGATCATATTATTCAAAGAACTATAGATGAATTCAGGGGGCTTCCTAACAGGCTGGAACGGGTAGCAGGAAAAGATGGCATTGTGTTTTATAATGATTCCAAGGCAACGAACATAGATTCCGCAATAAAGGCAGTGCTGACATTGGATCCGCCGATTATCCTGATTGCGGGAGGACGTCATAAGGGTGCTGATTATGGACCTCTTGAAAGGATTTCCCAAGGACGTGTAAAGATGGGGATCTTTTTGGGTGAGGCAGGGGACATGCTGACAGAGACATTTAAAGGTAACATCCCTGCAGTTAAGGTCAATACCATGGAAGAGGCTGTAAGAAGGGCCTATGCATGTGCATCGTGTGGCGATACCGTGCTTCTCTCTCCGGCATGTTCGAGTTTCGATATGTTTTCAGATTATGTGCACAGGGCAAGGGCCTTTGTTGAGGCGGTAAAGAAGGTGTTAAATGGCTGATACAGGAAAAAGAGATGCCAGATATGATTACATGCTTTTGATACCAACCTTGCTTTTGATTGTATTGGGGCTTGTTATTGTGTACAGCTCAAGTTCCAATCTTTCTGTGCATGAGGGTTTAAGTCCGTATTTTTATTTTGAACGTCAGTTTTTATACTGTGTTTTAGGGGTGTTGGCGCTGGTGACAGCAAAAAACATTCCGTGCACTGTTTATGCGCGGATCGTCTATCCCATGCTCTGTATGAGCATGATTCTGTTATTGCTTCTGTTCGTCCCGGGCATAGGCCACAGGGCCGGCGGTGCCACAAGGTGGTTGCGTATAGGTGCCTTTTCTTTTCAGCCCTCGGAATGGGCAAAGTTTACATTGGCAGTCTATATGGCATATTCCATGGCAAAAAAAGGCCCTGATATGAGGTATGCATCAAAGGGGCTTTTTCCTCATTTGATTGTCGTTGGGATATTCATTGGCCTTATCGCCCTTCAGCCCGATTTTGGAACGTGTGTCATATTAGGGGCCTGGCTTTTTATACTGCTGTTTGTGGGGGGAGTCAGGATATCTTATCTTTTTCTTTTACTGATGTCGGTTGTGCCCCTTATGTGGTGGGCTGTAATGAATGCTGATTATAGACTTAAACGATGGCTTGCCTTTATTGATCCGTGGAAAGATCCAAGAGGTATCGGATACCATATCATCCATTCCTTTCTTGCCTTTGGATCAGGGGGATGGTTCGGTGCAGGCCTTGGTAATGGGAAGCAAAAGCTCTTTTTTCTGCCGGAACCGCATACGGATTTTATCCTTTCTGTTGCAGGAGAGGAATTGGGGTTTATAGGGGTGACTGTTATAATACTTCTGTTTGGAATCATTATAATTAAAGGGATAAAGGTGGCCCTTAATGCCCGTGACATTTACAGTACTTATCTGTCTCTTGGCCTTACAACCATATTTGGTCTTCAGGTTATAATTAACATGGGTGTTGTTATGGGGCTGCTTCCCACAAAGGGTCTGACCCTGCCGTTGATAAGTTATGGGGGAACGTCGCTTGTCTTGAACATGTTCTGTATCGGAGTGCTTTTGAATGTTTCATCAAGATCGTAGACCTGCCTCAGATGGAATTTGCCGATCTGCCGGAAATGGAGATATGGGCCGCATGTCAGTTCCTTTGTCTGGGTACAGTAAGGATAAAAGGATACTTGTGATAGCAGGCGGAGGAACCGGCGGTCATCTGTTCCCGGGTATTGCCATAGCAAGGCAATGGATTAGAGGGATCAAAGATGCAGATGTCCTGTTTATAGTGGGACACAGGAAGATAGAGACAGAAATCATATCGCGGTATGGGTATCAAACCGCCTATATAGACGTCGAAGGGATAAAGGGCAGGGGATTGAACGCTGTTAACGCCCTTTTGAAATTGCCTGTAGGCATATTACAGTCTGTTCGTATACTAAGGTCTGTGTCTCCGGATGTAGTTATTGGTATGGGGGGATACTCTTCAGGGCCTGTATGTCTGTCAGCCAGGATGATGGGGATACCTGCTGCAATACATGAACAGAATTCATATCCTGGGGTGACAAACCGTCTGCTTGCAAGATTTGTTAATCTTGCCTTTCTGTCTTTCAGGGATTCTTTTAAGTATCTGAAGGCAAGGTCATATCTTCTTGTCGGTACCCCTGTTCGTGATGAAATTATTAGATCCGGGGAGAGTGAGCACCGTATCAAAAAAAAGGGTTTTACAATCCTTGTGACAGGAGGAAGCCAGGGGGCGCGAGCATTGAACATTGAAGTTGCAAATGCCCTTGCCCTGCTCAAAGATATGGGCAGGGACATAAATGTGATTCATCAGACCGGTCAGATAGACTATGAACGATGTCTCAAGGATTATGAAACAAGGGGAATAAAGGCCGAGCTGTCACCCTTTATAACAGACATGGCCAGTGCGTATAATGCTGCAGATCTGGTTATCTCACGGGCAGGGGCGTCAAGCATATTTGAGCTGGCGGCATTGCGTAAGCCCTCTGTTCTTATCCCCTATCCGTATGCTGCTAATCAGCACCAGATGGCCAATGCCATGAGTCTTTCACGTATTGGGGCGGCAGAAGTGATTGACCAGAGCGATTTGTCCGGACCAGGTCTGGCAAGGATTATTATAAAGTACATGGATAATCCCGGGATGCTTGAGGGTATGGGACAGAGAGCAGGAAAGATGGCAAGAACAGATGCCGCCGAACAGATTGTTAATGGCCTTAAACAGATATGTTCAGTTTATTGAGTCTGTATAAAAAGACAGACTGTGGATAGCCATCTTTTTGCAGGTATCGATATGCCAATGATGCGGTTTGGAAAAATAAAACATATACATTTTGTAGGGATCGGTGGCATTGGAATGAGCGGTATAGCAGAACTGCTTTTTAACCTTGGTTATATGGTCAGCGGTTCTGATTTGCGGGAAACAGGTATAACAAGACGCCTTGCCAGGCTTGGTATCCCTGTTTTTAAAGGCCATCATAAGAAAAATATTATCGGGGCAGATGTCGTGGTTTATTCTTCGGCGGTAACTCTTGACAACCCAGAGGTATCAGAGGCAAAGGCCCTGCATATTCCTGTGATACCAAGGGGCGAGATGCTGGCCGAACTTATGAGGCTCAAATATGGCGTTGCCATAGCAGGAATGCATGGGAAGACAACAACCACCTCAATGGTGGCATCCATACTGACGCATGCTCATCTTGATCCTACGGTGATTATAGGCGGCAGACTGGATATGTGGGGAGGGTCCAATTCAAAGCTTGGTGAAGGAGACATCCTTGTGGCTGAGGCCGACGAAAGTGATGGTTCTTTTCTCTCTCTTTTTTCTGCCATATCCGTGGTTACCAACATAGACCATGAACATATGGAGTATTATGGGAGTATGGAGGCCGTGCGACAGGCCTTTGTCAATTTTATCAACAAGGTTCCTTTTTATGGAACTGCCGTTCTTTGCCTTGATGATGAAGAAATCCAGGGTATTATACCAAGGCTTAAAAAAAGGTATGTAACCTATGGTATGGCTCCACAGGCAGATTTGGTGGCAGCGAATATAAAAAAACAGGGAGCCAGTGTCTGTTTTGATGTGTTTTATCGTAACCGGCCAATGGCAGCACTTACGGTTGGAATGCCTGGTGAACACAATGTATTAAATGCCCTTGCCGCCACTGCAGTTGCCCTTGAGTTGGATGTACCTGTATCTGCCATAAGAATGGGTCTGGAAGAGATGGGAGGTCTTGAAAGACGGTTACAGGTAAAGGGAGAGGTAGACGATATACTTGTTCTCGATGACTATGGACATCATCCTACTGAAATTGTGGCCACACTCAAGGCAGTAAGGGAGTGTTGGGATAAAAGACGGCTCTTTGTTGTGTTTCAGCCCCACAGATTTACCAGAACACAGGCATTGTTTAACCGTTTTGTCTTAAGTTTTAACGCAGCCGATACCCTTATGGTATTGCCTATTTATCCGGCAAGTGAAAAACCTATTCCAGGGGTATCCAGTGAGGTCCTTGTAAAAGGCATCAAGGATCATGGTCATAAAGATGTTCTTTTTTGCAGGGATGAAACAGATGCAGTTTCCCATATACTATCAAGGGTAAAGCCGGGAGATATGGTTATGACCCTCGGGGCAGGCTCCATAAACAGACTTGGTTCCCGTTTAATAGATGAGTTCGAAAAAAGGCGTGTAACATCTTGATATATATAGTTCAAACCTTGTTTTTAATCTGAGGAGGCTCATTTTTTTATAAAGGTTTCATCCGTATTCGGAAATGAAAAAAGACTTTAAGAAAAGGCTTTTGAGTATAAACAGGGGCATGGTTCGGTTCCAGGTTTCCATGTCTGAGTATACAACCTTCAGGGTAGGAGGGCCGGTAGAGGCGCTTTGCAGGGTGCAGGATATAACAGCCCTGCGAAAACTATGTGCCTTTCTGCATATTGAAGGTATTCCCTTTCTTATTGTAGGCAGGGGAAGCAACCTTCTTGTGAGTGACCAAGGGTTTGAGGGGGTAGCCATTATTCTTGATGGAGAACTGGCAAGGGTTAATGAATATCCGGATGAAGGCCTTGATATTGCCTGTTCGGTGGTTGTTGCCGGCGGTGGAGCGCCTATTTCTGATCTTATATCATTTTGCAGGCTGAAGGGATTGGGAGGGCTTGAGTTTCTGTCAGGTATCCCAGGAACGGTAGGGGGTGCCCTTTATATGAATGCAGGGGCATTTGGAGAAGAAATCGGTTCACGGGTACAGGGTATACGGATTCTTGTTGGGCCTGAAAACAGAATTGTAGAATTTAAAAAATCAGATCTGAGCTTTTCTTACAGAAGGCTTGGGATAGAAAAGGGGGCTGTTATTGTTGGAGCAAGTTTTGTGCTTACAGGGAAAGATAAAGATGTAATTGGTTTAAGGATAGCAGAATATTTAAAAAAACGAAAGAAGACCCAACCCACGGGATATGCCAGTGCAGGTTCTGTCTTTAAAAATCCTCCGGGTATGTATGCGGCGAAACTTGTTCAGGAAGCAGGTCTGAAGGGCAAAAGGATTGGCGGAGCAATGATCTCTGAAAAACATGCAAACTTTATTGTTAATACCGGAGGAGCTGTTGCAAGCGATATAATATCATTGATCGATCTATGTAAAAACAGGGTGAAAGAGATGGCAGGAATTGATCTGGAGACAGAGATACAGATTGTGTCCTGACTTATGTGTAACGTATCAGCTCAATAATTATGGGGATAACAGCGAATGTACTATGGGGGCAAGAGAATTTTTCTTTTGCTCCGGGTCTCCCGGGCTGGTCTCTTCAGTGACTTATCTGCGGGGGACACTGGCC
>JAGGTJ010000118.1 GCA_021163815.1 Deltaproteobacteria bacterium
GCCTGCTCCAACACTGCAAGGACATGGAGATTGTCGGGTTTTTCAATGGTATCAAGCTTGATGCCTTTCGGAAAAATCCCCTGTTTGGCCAAACATTGAATGCAGCGATTGAAAAAATTTTCAATTTTCCTGGAAGAGATGGTAACAATGTGATTGGCGACCGTATCGACACACAAGGCACCTCTGAATTCCGGTACGAAGGGAAAACTTGAATGTCCCGAAGATAATTGAAGAAGGAATCAAACAAGGTGGCTTCATCCATGGCATAGACTACGTCCATCTCGTGTCGATGGAAAAGATAGTCTGTGCAACCTTGGCACCATCCCACTCTGCGGTGTGCCAGAAGAGGCGATTACAGAGTGTTTCCTGAAGTTGCGGCTGGTCATAGCCGAATATTAAGCACAAAACGGAGCAGATGTCAAATTGAGCATGCCTATTATTGTAATAATATCAAGCAGTATGGCGTCGAAGTCTCCATCTACTGTGTTATGATGTTTGGTCATACGTTCAACATCTTGTATGCCTCTGCGCATAATCAAACACTATGCCTTGTATATGAAGATTTTTACTTAGCCATCGACTCGACTTTTTACAGGTTCATCAAACCTGCATAAGGCAGAAAAGAGAAAAAAATGAAGGTAAAAAGAAAAATAATAGAAATTGACGAAGAACTATGTGATGGATGCGGAAATTGCGTAACATCGTGTGCTGAAGGAGCACTTCAAATAATCAACGGCAAGGCAAGGGTTGTTAAGGATCAGTTTTGTGATGGTCTTGGAGCCTTGTATTGGAGAATGCCCCCAGGGGGCCCTTAAAATTGTTGAACGTGTTGCTGAAGATTTTGACGAAAAGGCGGTTGAAGAATATCTGAAGGAACTGGAACAAAAAGAGAAAGGAGAAGAAAACCGTACCGAAAATCTTCCATGTGGCTGTCCTTCTGCAGAAATAAAAACCTTTACAAAGGCCAACAGCAGTTGTGAATCAGCGAATATCCCTTCAGAAATAACGGAATCAGCCCTTGGGCATTGGCCAGTACAGATAAGACTCATTCCAGTTAATGCCTCCTTTCTTAAAGATGCCGATATCCTTGTAACGGCTGACTGTGTCCCTGTTGCATATCCTTCATTTCATTCAGATTTTATCAAAAACAGGATCGTTATGTTAGGCTGTCCAAAATTTGATGATACTGACAGTTATGTTGAAAAATTCACCGAAATTTTCAGGACGGCAGGCATAAAAAGCGTAACAGTCCTTATTATGGAGGTCCCCTGCTGTTCAGGTCTGCCCGGCATATTAAAACGGGCCATGGACATGGCAAAAGTCAATATCCCCATGAAACAGATCGTCATCAGTTCCAGTGGAAAGATCGTTTTAAATCTTGGGGCCACATCTTAACATTTGATCTAAAACCTGCATAAACTATTTCCAAAAAGAAAATTATGCTTTTAATATCAATGAGGAAAATTATACTGCGTGACACGCATCGATTTGAATGCGGGCATAAACAGTTTTTGGAAATAGTTTAACCCTTGGGGCAGTACTGATTTTACCGAAACCGGGGACCCGCCCAAAGGGTGGGAAGTCCGAGTAAAGCAAGGACAATCTGCGGTGTTGGCAAGGACTTGAAGTATATCAGTACCTTCGCGCCCTTGTCGCCAAAGACCTGCCTGCTGCAGGCAGGCCTTCGGTAAACCCGACGCTTGCAGGATTGAGGGTTAACATTTATTTTCCATTCGATGTTTCAGCCTCTTGCAGTTCAGTAAGACATATTTCCAAAAAAGCTTGAGGCTTATTACTGTAATAACAGGGAGTTGTAAGGCCTCACAAGGTTTCACGAATTCGTTTACAACATCCTTGTGTTTATCGCCTTTTTTCTTGACTCACAAGGATGGCTTATCTATACTTTTTTCACGAAAAAGCGAGGTCTTGTCACTTTATCTTGATAACATTCCGGTGCCTTTCGGGGCATAAAAGGGAAAGCGGTTAAAATCCGCTACGGGCACGCCACTGTGAGTGGGGACGAAAGCCGCAAAAAAACCACTGGCCATAATCGGCCGGGAAGGGGCGGCAAATAGGATGATCCACAAGTCAGGAGACCTACCGGAATGAACTCTCTTTGTGGAACGCCTTCGATGTTGAGGCAAATGCAGGGTTATTGGAAATATTAAAACCCCTCTTGGTTTCAACCAGGCGGGGTTTTTTTGTGCGGGATCCGAACAATCTCAAAGAATAACCCCAAATGTAATTTTTAAAGGTCTCCTTTACGGGCGCCCACATCAGTTTTGTTGCGGGGGCAAATAAGTGGAATTTTTACAGGAGCTTTTTACACGGAATCCTTTCCGTGACCTGGGAGAGAACCAACTCAAAAACATAGTTCATACGATTCAACTGAAGGAATTTCCTGAAGGAACATACCTGATTGAACAAGACAAAACGATTCAGCATTTCGGTTTTATCAAATCAGGGTCAGCCAGCTTGGTTTTTCACAATACAGATGGCAATGAAATTACATGCGGTTTTCTCAAAAAAGGTGATTGTTTTGGTGAGATATCCGTTTTTACCAACGGTACTTCCCCGATCAGTATTGTATGTACAAAACCAGTAGCCGGGTACATCCAGACTACAAAAGATTTTTTTCACATGATAGAAACTTACCCGGGTCTGAAAAGTTTTTTCTGCCAATCAGCGCTTAATCGTATCCTGAATGTTTTTCAAACGATCAATCTGTCTAAAGCAGAAGGCAACCTCAGAACAACCGGGCCTCCAAAAGTGCCCCAGGGTATCAGGAAGGCTATTCTCTATATTGAAAAAAATTACATGGAGCCCCTGACGCTTGATGAGGTTGCAAGAGAAAGCGGAATGAGTAAATACCATTTCTCCCGGTTTTTCAAGGCGAAAACAGGTTGTTCTTTTAGTGAATACCTGAATCAAAAACGCGTTGAAGCGGCCAAAAGCCTCATGCAATATCATGACATGAACATTACCGAGGTATGCTTTGCTGTAGGGTTTAATGACCTTTCATATTTCTCCCGTGTATTTCGGAAGCAGGAAGGAGTCTGTCCTTCATCCTATCGAAAAAGGCTGAGGGCTGACAGGCAAAAATGATTTGTACGAGTATACCTTCAAGATCATCGACCTCAGGATTGGATATACCCTGCTCGACTGAGAATGAAAAAAAGCAAAAAAGTTCAAATTTTTAGCAATAAATAACAAGCTTTCATCATTTTTTTTTGATAGAAGAACATTAACCTACTTAAAAGGACAGGAAAAGGGAAAGCGGTGAAAAGCCGCTGCTGCCCCGCAACTGTAATCCTGATTCCGGCAACGGGATCAGTGCTCAGGTCAGTTCTACCACTGTTTGTCATTGACAAATGGGAAGGTGGCCTGAGCCGGGAGAGCCAGGAGACCTTACCTGTTCTTTCTGCCTATAACCCCGCGAGGGATGGGGTGGCAGGGTGAGATAAAGCCTTTCTGATTTTCTTACCACAGTTATCTCTCTTGTCCACTTTTCCTTACATCCCTCCACCAAAAATTAAAACCGATAAAGCCACACCTGCCGTAAGGCAGGGCCGGAATGCCACGGGTCTCCTTGCAGAGAAAGCCGGGCTGCCGAAGTTTTGAAAAAACTATGGTAGTCCGGCTTTTTTTGTTTGACGATTGGGAAAGGAGGTGGTGTGGAATTTTTTTGAAATAGCGTGATACGGATTTATGAGTGGAACATATCAATCTTGTTCAGATGTTAAAAAAGTTCAGGGAGGATAAGAATGAAAAAGATCTTAATCTTGTTAATCTCAGGTATTTTTCTCACATTCACTTCAATTGCAGGCGCTGCCATCAGTACCTTTGAGGATTTAACGCCAACAACACCCTACACAGGTCCCGGCGGCGGGGCATACTGGAATGGTTCTGATGGATCAAAGGGTTTTATAAGCAATGATACCTGGTTTACAAACCATTATGATTCCACTTACAGCTCCTGGAGCGGCTGGGCATATTCCAACACCAAAGATACTACAACTGCTGGATACACCAACCAGTACAGTGCCATAACAGGTGAGGGTGTTGGTGGCTCCAACAACTATGGAGTGGCCTACATAAGCTCATGGAATAATGATCATGCACAGCTCTATTTTGGAATAAATTCAGGTGATTATGCACAAAAGGTAGCAGGTACATACATTACCAACACCACATATGCATATCTTTCAATGAAAGACGGCGACAGCTTTGCCAAGAAATTCGGTGGTGATGATGGCACGGATCCGGACTGGTTTAAGCTGAGCATCTACGGGCTTAATTCTAACTATGAGCGTACCGGAGATCCTGTTGAATTCTATCTTGCCGACTATAGATCGAACGATCCGAATCAGGATTACATAGTGGATGACTGGGAATGGGTCGATTTGAGCAGCCTCGGCACTGTAGCTGGCCTTGAATTTGACCTTTCATCGTCGGATGTTGGCGCTTATGGAATGAATACCCCTGCCTATTTTGCAATGGATGATTTAACTCCTGCATCCGCGGTTCCAATCCCCGGGGCAGTCTGGCTGTTAGGTTCTGGACTTATTGGGATCATTTGTATCAGACGTAAACCTTTAAATGTTTAAAAAAAGGAAAAGATGTTATGAAGCTTAGATTTACTTATTTATGGGTCATGCTGATTCTGTTCTGGGCAACAGCCGCTTTTGCAGGACCATATGCCCCTGCAGCAGGACAGACTGGATCAACGGCAATTTATAAAGACGATCCATCCTTTGTTGAATGGGCAACAGGATGGGAGAATTATTTGCCGGGAGACTATGTAAATGATACGTGGAAAACTCCTGAAAAAGCTTTGGGACCAGCAGTAGGGACATCTTATGACATTGTTTGCCTTGGAAGAGGCGGTCAGATCACCATGACCTTTGATGCCCCAATTGCAGATGGAGAGGGATGGGATCTTGCCGTATTTGAAAACTCCTTTAACGATACGTTTCTTGAGCTTGGCTATGTTGAGGTCTCATCTGATGGGGAGCATTTTTTCAGGTTTGATAATGACTCTCTTACATCAAGTCCGGTAGGTGGTTTTGGAAGTGTTGATCCTACGAACATAACCGGTCTTGCAAGTAAATACAGACAGGGTTATAGCACCCCCTTTGATCTGGCTGAGCTTGCTGATGTAAGTCCCATGCTGGATGTAAACAATGTCGGCTATGTCAAAATACTCGATATCGTGGGCGATGGCACATATTACGATACTTCTGGAGATGTTATTTATGATCCGTATCCAACAGGAGGCAGCGCAGGATTTGATCTTGACGCAATAGGCGTAATTCATACAGCGGCGGTTCCTATACCTGGAGCGGTGTGGCTGCTGGGGAGCGGAGTTGCAGCTATTTTCGGTATTAAAAGAAAACAAGGATGATAAGACCCAAATAAGATCTTCTTACTTGATTGAGACTAAAAAAAAAAGCAAAAAAGTTCAAATTTTTAGCAATAAATAACAAGCTTTCATCATTT
>JAGGTJ010000153.1 GCA_021163815.1 Deltaproteobacteria bacterium
TTGTATGCCTTCACGCATGACCAAACACTATGCCTTGTATATGAAGATTTTTACCTATCCATCGACTAAATTTTTTACAGGCTCATCAATTTTGGGTGCTGACGAGTTTCCAATCCAGAAATGAGATATTTTTTTACAAGGTCAAGGAAATAAAGGGATTACACGGAGGTGTACATCTGGCACGCCGCACCTGTATGCGTGCCCCGCACAGGCAGGCAAGTGATCCCGCAGATTGACACAGAGATTGTGAAAAAGAGCCATTTATGGATGGAAACCATGTAACATTCTTTAAATGTCTCAAGGCAACAACTTATAACTATTCAGGGGAATCACCCTCTTAAAAACAAATAAAGGACATATGTGGGAATACAGAGAACATTTAAACTACTTTGAAAAACTCAGGCGATCACTTTACGAAGTCTTAAGAGATGTTCTGGAACAGCGGTTAATAAAAATATCCCTTGTAGATTCTTTTTACAATTTCCAAAAGCAGGGTATTGAATACCAATTTCTGGATAAAAGCGAACTCAAGCCACAATCCAAAAAGACAGGAAAAGAATCGAGCCTGTTTAATACCTTTATAGTAATTTTTTGTGAGGGCACTGTCAGTCCAACATTAAAAAATCATCTGCGCTTTTTTCCAGAAAATACCGCTGTAAAAAAAAACCTGGAACACCTTGTCGATTTTACACTGTATAGGCAATTCCATCGTAACTTGCGTTACTTTGATAATCCGACATTTTTGACCTTTGTTGAAGAACTGCTACATATAGATTACGCTCTGCTCATACAACAGGATCCCACCATAAAGAAAAAAAATCGCTACGTACTTTCACATTTTCATGTAAAGGTAGACTGGCCAATAGCTGATGCAGCAGAAGATCTTGCCAAGTGGTTAAGATACATACAGAACAATCTGTATGAAAATGGAGACAAGTACGGAATAGAACTGCAAAAAAAGATGTTTGAATACTACGGATGCAATTACAGCGTGGGAGGAAGGCGAACAGCAGGACTTATTGCAGCACAGCTCCTCAGAAAAATGGATTTTATATCAACAGTATTTGTATCCAGTTCTGAATCGAGAGCCTTATACAAATATTCTGAAAGGGGAGTATCAAAATTTTATCTTGTACAACTGAACGAAGAGGATATAAACGATCTGGCACAACGAAAAAAGATAACTCTCAAGACCTTGAAATCAAACTATCTGTACGATACAGGTGATTTTTATTTTGCAGTCTCTGAAGCATACTACAAGCATACCGACTATGGAAGGCCGCCGGAAAATGGAAAGCTCAGAAAGCTGAAACCCATATATGCATGGCTGAAACTTTCCGGAGAATTCCTCCACCCAAAAATTGATGCATTAACTGCAAGACCAATAAACTATTAAACCGGCATAGCCAGATTCAAAACATCCTGCTCATCCACGGATATGAACATGCCACCTGTTTTTTCAGCATGGTTTTGTGTGTTTTACGGTAAAAACAGACGTAACAATCCGAACCGAGTGAAAGAGTGCTATTCCTGAACAGATTTTTTCAGGTTTTTATCCTTTATATAGGAACTCTCTATTCTGCCAAGTGTCTCTACATATTGATTCTGATAAATCAGGTCCGGGTAATGTGTCGCCTCTTTCTTCAATATAAAAACAAACGGGGCAATGTTAATTCCCCATTTATTAAGCCCCCTTTTATTCGCATCATTTAACGCCAGGACACAGTAATATCTCAGGATAAACCTTAATCTGCCAGGACGTCTCAACAGACATGCCCTACCTCCCGTAGTATTCACAAAAAAACCCGCATACTTATAAACCGTTTCCCTATCGGGCATGATTAAAGATGCAGAGGTGCCCTTACAATCATCGGCCATAACCCACTGATACAGCGTTCGACAAAAAATTTCCACACTGTCATGCTCCCTGCTGACAATCGTTTTTAAAAGGCGTATGTCATCCACGGGCAACACACGAAAAAAATGAAATACATTGGACACCATAATACTGGGTTTCAATCCTTCACCTGCCAGAACAGGGGGATGTTTTGACAATTTTTTAACTATTTCATTATATTTCTGTTTCATGCTCAATCCACCAGAAAGTCTTTTGACATAGTCCTTTTTATCCAAATAATGAAGATAATCTTCTATCTGCTTTTCTGCAGCAGCGCATAGATCTTCATCTGTAGCAGTGGTGTTTTTTCTCTCTGTAGGCACGGTTTCAGCAACTATGGTCTTTTGAGCATGATCTATATTTCCTTTTTGACCTGTAAGCGGAGAAGTTTTTTTTGATGAAACATTTTTTTCAATCAAATTGATCTTATGTGTAATAACATGTGGATTTTTGTTCCGGGGCGATTTAAAATAAAGATAACAGGCAACTCCAAGAGCAATCCCCAAAACAACACTACCCCATAACATACCTTTCTTTACGGCCATGTCTTCTTTTCCTTTACCAATGTGGATGGCGTCGTAAAAAGCCTTCATCGACTCGACTTTTTACAGGCTCATCAACCTTTGGACTGGTTTCCCCAACCGTTCCTTATTACGAACTATTGATTTATTTTTTTATAAAAAATTAACAAGTTATGTCAAGGTTGAAATTAAAAGGACCCCATTGCATTGGTATACAGCCCCTTCACGGTAAAGATAAACACACAGGGACAGGAATCCTCTCAAGAATACCCCCTTTAAGAAGACCTGTTTTGACTGTCTGCATAAAGATCATTACCAACAGTATCATTAATTATAATAGCAGGAAATTTTTCCACAACAAGTTCTCTGATAGCCTCCGGACCAAGATCTTCATATGCTACTATACGAACACCCTTTACTGATCTGGCTAACAGGGCACCGGCACCTCCTATTGCCGCCATATATATCCCCTTGTATTTGACCATTGCATCAACAACCTCTTTTGATCTTTTGCCTTTGCCTATCATACCCTTAAGCCCCAATTCAAGAAGCCTGGGAGCATATGGATCCATCCTGTAACTTGTTGTCGGCCCTACTGCACCAATAACCTTCCCCGGTGCAGCAGGAGAAGGTCCTGCATAATAAAAGACCTGTCCCTTTAAAGGAATAGGAATATTCTGGTTTTTATCCAGCAGACTTACAAGTCTTTTATGCGCCGTGTCTCTTGCCGTATAAATCTTGCCGCTTATCGTCACCATATCCCCTGCACGTAACGGTTCCACGTCATCCTGAGACAACGGTGTTTTAAGATGATACACAGTTTTCTCCATACCCTTCTCCACCTGGAATTTATAATCTGAACCGGGCATGGCCGGATTCACAGTACCCTGGCCATCCACAGGTATCTCTTTCACTGAAAACACCCCCTTAGGGCAGGTGAGTGAAGCAAAAACGAATTTTTTTTTGTTTTGGGCTAAAAATCAATCCTTACGTGCCTGCTTGAATGACATTGGATATTCAGTGCAACAGGAAGAGAGGCAATATGACACGGCATCATCAGAATATGGGCGGCAAGGGATGTTGTACTTCCACCCAGGCCTTGAGGACCAACACCTATTTTATTGACAGCCTCAAGCAGCTCCTGCTCCATTGAATCAATTTCCGGATCAGGATTTGAGGTTCCTAATGGACGCAACAGGGCCCTCTTGGACAAAATTGCACATTGCTCAAAATTTCCTCCTATACCAACCCCCAGAATTGTCGGTGGACACGGATTTGGACCGGCATCAACAATTGCCTGCACGATCCTCTCCTTGACCCCATCCCACCCTGCAGACGGTGACAGCATAAACAGGCGACTCATGTTTTCACTTCCTCCTCCCTTGGGCATAACCCATATCTTAAGGTCATTTCCAGGAACTACATCTAAGTGAATAATCACCGGAGTATTATCTCCGGTATTTTTTCTCGTAAATGGATGGCAAACAGACTTACGTAAGAAACCCTCTCTGTATCCCTGCCGCACACCTTCCTCCAAGGCCGTATAAAAGTCACCTCCGACTAACATGACATCCTGACCCATTTCCACAAACATAACCACCAGGCCGGTATCCTGACAAAGAGGAATCTTTTCCTTTTTTGCAATAGCCGCATTTTCTATAAACTTCATCAAGATATCACGTCCAAGCGCAGACACCTCTTTTTCTTTTGCATCCCTCAAGGCCTTGAGGATATCCTCATTAAGTTCAAAATTGGCATTCATTACGGCATCCTTAACTGCATCAGTAATATTTTGTACATGAATCTTACGCATAACTGTCTCTCCATATAAAAAGCTGCAAGCAACAGAATATTGATGGCGTCGTAAAAAGTTTCCAAAATCTTGCATCCATTGGACATTATATCCCAATATTGTACAATGGTTTCCCATTCTCAGAAACATGATTTTTCACTTTGCCTGAAAATAGATAATAGGCTAAAATGATATTTTTATGAACATCTGAATTTTTGCAGTAAAAAAGACACGCTCAATCATAACCAAAAATCCAAAGATTACAAAAAGATGTATTACACCTGTCTTCAATCCATAGGAATACAGATAATGAACAACAATAAACAGAACTCAAAAAAATCCTTAACAAAACTTCTATTAACCAACGATGACGGAATATATGCCCCTGGCCTCTTTGCCCTGTACAGTGAGCTTAAAAACGATTTTGACATAAGCATTGTAGCGCCAGAATCAGAAATGAGCGCTGTCGGCCATGCAATAACCCTGTATTCTCCCCTCAGGGTCAAAGAGATAAACAGGAACGGAGATTTTTTTGGTTACGCAGTCAATGGAACTCCTGCAGATTGTGTAAAAATTGCACTGCAGGAACTCCTTGATCAACGGCCAGATATAATCCTTTCAGGGATAAATCTGGGGGCAAACGTGGGCATAGATGTTCTGTATTCCGGTACAGTCTCCGCTGCAACAGAAGGGGCTTTTCTTGGCGTAAAGTCAGCAGCCATATCACTTGCCACAAGAAAAAACCCGGATTTCTCTTTTGCGGCCCAATTCAGCAGACAAATTATCAAATTTTTAAAACATAACGGATTTAAGACAGGAACAGCTCTGAACGTGAACATTCCTGCCATACCAAAGGAAAAGCTGGCAGGAATCCGTCTTGTCAAGCAAGGAACATCAAGGCTTAAAGAACGATTTGAACGAAGAACAGATCCACGGGGAAATGTCTATTATTGGCTCGTAGGCGAAATAGAAATTGAAAAATATACAGAAGATACAGACCTCATAGCGCTGAAACGAAACAAGATTACCATTACCCCCATAACCTGTGACCTTACCAGCTTTGAAGATATTGAAAATCTAAAGCCATCCTTATCCACCCTCAAGATATAAGAGGACCCTGAAAATCAGGCCCTTTGAATTTGACTATTTTTTCTTGACCACTACACTTTACGGTGGCCGATTTTGACAATCAGAATCAATAGAACATCATCTTGAATCTCATAAACAATCCGATAATCTCCGACTCGGATTTTGTGA
>JAGGTJ010000124.1 GCA_021163815.1 Deltaproteobacteria bacterium
TGGGTGGCCAGGATATCCTGTCTGCGCCTGTCTGCGTGCGTTGGCGCACAGGCAGGTTTGAATCCGGCCATGCCGGTTTAAAACAGGAAGTATCACAAATGAATTTGTCGTTTGATCCGAATAGGTTAACTGCACATATCGGCCAATTGTTCATGATAGGAATTCCCGGCCCAGAAATTGATCCCGGTACTGAGGAGATGATCAAAAAATGGGGAGTTGGAGGGGTAATCCTTTTTAAAAGGAATATTAAAAATCCTGCACAGGTGGCCAGTCTGTGCAATAGCTTGCAGCAAATGTCCATCAGGTATCATGATATGCCCCTGTTTTTGGCGGTAGATCAGGAAGGCGGTAGGGTGGCCCGTCTTAAGAGGCCTTTCACGGAATTTGACGGGCAGACCGCCATCGGAAGTTCTGATGATCCTGCAAAAGAGGCCCTGGAATTTGCCCGGATTACTGCTTATGAGATGGGTATGGTTGGTTTGAATATGGATATGACCCCTGTTCTGGATGTGCCGAGGGGAACCCCGGAAGAACATCTTAAGGGACGCACATTCAGTGAGGACCCTGAACAGGTCGCCTTTCTCGGTAAAATCATTATACAGGAACTCCAGCGAAATGGAGTCATGGCGGTGGGAAAACATTTCCCCGGGCTTGGTGGGGCTGAGCATGATCCACATAAAAACCTGCCTCGGATATGCCTGTCCAAAAAAGAGATGACTACCGTGGATATTCCTCCATTTAAAACCGCCATAACTGCAAAGGTGGCAGGAATTATGGGTTCTCATGCCCTGTATCCATCTTTGGATCCAAAAAGGCCGGCAACTCTTTCATACAACATTATGACCAATCTTTTACGAAACGAGCTGCAATTTCAGGGTCTTGTTATTACCGATGACCTGGAGATGGGGGCAATATCAAAGGGGTGTGGTGTTGTGAAAGGCGCGGTAGATGCATTTCAGGCAGGCGCAGATATCCTGTTGATATGCGAAAAGCAAAGACATGTGATTAGCAGCATGGAACGTCTGAAAACAATGTTGCTTACTGGCGAAATAACGATCCGGAGATTTCGTGAGTCACTTGACCGCATAGTCCATGCAAAGGCCCGTTTTTTAAAAAACAGGCATAAATAAAAAGGGTCTAAACGAGACAAGATTTTTGCAAAGGGAGGGCAAACATCTTAACCAGAGGTGTCTGTTTTGAGGTTTAGGGTTTGGGTCTGCCCTGATTGCCAATAGGCAGACACAGAAATTGGGTGAAAGGAGACGTTATGTAACAGGCCTCCTGTCAGTTTTTTTGTATATAACGTTTTCCATAAATAGCACCGTTTTTTAGCGTCAGTTTTGATGGGGTTATTAGGTCACTTCTTACCAATTGTTGCCAAAATAACATCTTGTAACTTTTCTTTTAATTCATCTTCAGTTTCCCACAGAATATGGTTATATTGTCGTGTATCGAAATGAACATTATTTAAATCATCGTGCCTTACGCACCATATAACAGGAATTCCTAGACCATGAGCAAATCCCGCTTCATAGTATACCCCGGCTTTTTGTTGAGTAACGTCAGCAACAATAAACCGGGAGTTTTTTATTTCTGCGATAATTTTGGCATCAATGCGCTCAAGGTGTGGTTTTGAATCTACTCTATGGGGACGATATCCTGTCGCTTCTATTGCGGGTGCAATTGCATTTTCGTATACAGGGAGCAAGGTCTTATCAAATGACATTGCGACGAACCCCTGTGTTTTTGATGCAAGATTAGCTTCATCTTTTTCTATATACTCCCAACCAGCAGCTGTAATTACCATTGGGTACAGCGGATCGGACAAAGTTCTATCCCTTGCATTCGATATTTCTATTAGACCGCGGTCCATTAACGCTTTTATGTAGTATATGAACTCTTTTTCGTCCTGTGCCCATGCCAGTGATACTTCATGCTCAGGTGTTAGGACAACCTCCTGTCCAGGATAGTCAGTAAGTAACTCAATAGCCTTCAGTAGCTTATTTTGTTTCTCTAGGGGATTATAACTGGGTAGGTTTTTTTATTACGTCTTCTAAAAAAGAGGGTGTGAGCATAGGTATCTCTATACCCAATAAATTTCTTTCTCTTAGCCAACCAGACAATTCCGCAGATTTTTCTTTTTGCTTTGCTATTGTTTCAGCAGCTTGAGGTATTGTGTAGCGGCCACAACGTAAACAGTCATAAGTGACTTTGTCGCCATGGTCACGTTCAGCGAGAATCTTTTGGTTTTCAAGGCTACAAATTGGGCATTGTTGAAGTTTATTGTTCATAATATAACCTACTGTTTAATGGCCTTATAGAGAAGAGCCTTTATATGATGGGAAGATACACCATGAATTACCAAGGACTTGTTTCTTGATTTTGTCCCTGCAACAATTTCTATATCGGTTTTGGGTACCTTAAGTATGGATGAAAAGAATTTTTTCAGGGCCTTATTGGCCTGGCCCTCTACCGGAGGGGCCGTCAGTTTTACCTTAAAAACTCCTTCGGTAATGTCTACCACCTGATTTCTGGATGACCTTGGCAGTATCTTTACCTTTATAACCTTGTCTGTTTCACACATATTTACCGTAAAAACACATAAAACCGTGGTGAAAAATCAATATGTATTTTCATGTCCGTGGGTGGCCCGAATATCTTGAATCCGGCCATGCCGGTTTTTTTTCCTTAAACCAGGCGGTTGGCAATCTGCAGCAGGCTTTGCACAAGGAAGGATTGGATGAAGATAATAATTAATATTACAATTACAGGTGAAAAGTCTATCCCACCCAACATGGGTAGTCTGCGCCTGATGGGGGATAATACCGGCTCTGTAGTTGATACAAGAAACCTTACAATGGGATTGTAGGGATCCGGATTGACCCATGATATAACGGCACGACCAATAATTAACCACATGTACAGGGTAAGTGCAATATCAAGCACCCTGGCAATGGCTGCCAAAAAGTTACCTAAAATAAACATGATTGTCGACTCTCCCTTTGTGGGTTACATGGTTGTCCGTATGCCTTGAGTGTGAACAAACCATCTTAAAAGGTGTAAGGAGTATTAGGGATATGTCACAGCAGACCATAAGCCGGGTTCTGTTTCCCTAAACAGTCACCTGCCTAGGGATGATGGCCATTCATCTACCCCTGATGTTACCATCAGGGTTAAGCGACCTACCCGGAGATTTGAGCGGACAACTCTCAGGCATCTCCCTATTTGGTCTTGCTCCAGGCGGGGTTTACCTAGCTTCCGCTGTCACCAGCGGAACTGGTGAGCTCTTACCTCACCTTTTCACCCTTACCCCTGTGAATCAGGGGCGGTTTGTTTTCTGTGGCACTTTCCTTCCCGTCACCGGGACTGGGGGTTACCCAGCGCCTTGTCCTGTGGAGCCCGGACTTTCCTCCCCCCTGGTAAACAGGGCGGCGGCCATCTGTTCTACTGTGACATACCCCTGAATAAAAATCTCAAAGGCTTATGTTGCATCCTTAACTTCAGTGTCCTCTGTATAGTACAGAATCCTCTTGCAGTTTGGGCAACTGATCAGGTCAGTGCCTTTGATTAATTCATTAAACTTTTGAGGAGGTATGGCAATATTGCATGTCTTGCATATACCGTTCAGTACGGCGCTTACAGCAATACCTCCTCTGTTCTTGCGTAATGTGTTATAGCGCTTTAATAAATCCGGTTCAATCTTTCTGGAAATCTCTGCCTTTTTCTTTTCCAGATCATTTTTTTTATGCTGCAGGTCTTCGATCTCATTCAGGATTGTCTTACGGTTATGTTCAAAGACAGTTTTGGCCTTTTCCAGTTGTTTTACAGTGGTATTTAATACCTTTTCTTTTTTTTCAATCTCTTCTAACAGTTCAAGCACCCTGTCTTCGAGAACAGTTTTTTGTCTGTTCAGGGAGTCGATTTCCTTTAGAATGGCACGATACTCCTTATTTGATTTTATGTTGTTCAGTTTTATATTACTTTTTTCAATGCCTGCTTCCAAATCAGATATATCCTGTTCCATCTGACGTCTTTCTTTTTTGCAGGTATCGAGATCAGCAGTCTTTTCTTGCAATATATCTTCTGTACGAGCAAGGTTCCTTTTAAGTTCCTCAATTCGTACTGGGCCCTGGTCCATCTCTTTTTGGATCTCCATGATCTTGCTGTCGCATTCCTGTAAATGGATCAGGGTGTTTATTGTGTTTTGCATTGATTATACATCAAACCTCCATAGAATGTGTTATGGGATCATCTTCATCTTCAAAAAATTCTACAGTAGTTTTCCAGCCCAGGTTTGCAATCATTTTTTTGAAAGTCTGTCCAAAAATCATAAAGGCAGGTTTTTCTGTACCAAAATGTCCGGCATCTATCACGGTTATTCCATATGATCTTGCTTCCAGGGCATGATGATGTCCTATGTCTCCTGTTATGATAACATCTGCCCCTTTTTTATATGCAGTATAGATAAAGCTGCCTCCGGAACCACCTACCACTGCAACCCGCCGGATCGTTTTATCTGTTGGGTATACAATCCGTACCGTATCTCTTCCGAGCCCCTCTTTTACGTGTCTTATAAGATCAGTCAATCTTAGTGGTGTCTCTGTATTGCCAATACGTCCTATTCCCGCATTACTATCTGAGTTGTCTGACTTTAACGGTTTAATATCTATTAAATTAAAGAGTTTTGCAAGGATGTCATTTATACCGCCGGATGCTGCATCAAGATTTGTGTGGGCAGCTATAACAGATATATTATTTTGCAATGCTTCACGGATTACATTTCCAGGATAAGTAGATGTATCTAAGGATGAAAGAGGAGAGAAAATCAGTGGATGATGAGAAAATAACAACTGGGCTTTTGTCAGAGAAGCGGCTTGTATAGCCTTCAGTGTAGGATCTAAGGACATCAAAATCTTATCTATTCTTGCTGACAGATTGCCTGCCTGAAAGCCAGGATTATCCCAGGATTCGGCAAGATATGAAGGGGCTATATCCTCTAACAGAGCAAGAATATCGGTAAGATTAGGATACATTGAAGAAATATGTTTTATGGGCCCACCTGGGTTCGAACCAGGGACCTACCGGTTATGAGCCGGTGGCTCTTCCAGCTGAGCTATGGGCCCAAAAATATGTTAGAAGATTGTGAAACAATGATCACTATCGGATAGTACCTAATCCACAAAAACATAATGGATGCAAGCCGGTTTCAAGACCTGTTTATCTCCAAATAATAACAACATCCTGATTTTATGTTTTGCCTCAGATGTCACAAAAAAAAGTCCTTTTGAGCAAAAACAAAGTTTTCAAAAAAGATTAAACAATCATGATAGAATAAAATGCGAATTTTTGAGTGAAATGTCAAGAAAAATTCTTTTACTGCGGTCTCTATCCGCATTTATTGAGTTAAACCGGTATGGCCGGATTCAAATCTGCCTGTGTTGTATGTACGCAGC
>JAGGTJ010000090.1 GCA_021163815.1 Deltaproteobacteria bacterium
TCAAATTGATGCATGTTATACAAGCACAACATTTCTGTAATTCGTTGATATTAAAAACATAATTTCCTTTTTGAAAATAGTTTATGCAGGTTTTAGGTACAAATAAAAGGCAGGAAAACATAGGAAGGAAATGGTGCCCCCGGCGCGACTCGAACGCACGGCACCCAGATTAGGAATCTGGCGCTCTATCCACCTGAGCTACGGGGGCACATGTACAGATTTTCGAAAAGGTTTCTTTTTTTACCACAGATACATTTTATGTCAAGAGGTCTTGTGAAAAATCACCTTCCTCCAAGAACAGGGGATTTATTCACAAGACCTATAAAACAATCAACACCGTGCGGAAAAAATATGTAATAGCTCAACAAACAGGGGCAGCAGGTTCGCTGTTATTCCCCTAATTATTGAGCTGATACTTAAAATATCTTATTTCCGGATGGTCATTAATCCAGATCCAATATAACAAACCTGCTATACTCTCCATCCTGAATCCGCAACAATATCTTTTTTGATTTTATTGCATCACTGGCTCTTTTGACAAACTGTACTATATTTTTTACAGGATGTCGATTTACCTCAAGGATAAGCATCCCTGGTTTCAGGCCAGCTAACTGCGCCGGCGTTCCTGGAATTACCTCGGTAATCAGCACACCGCTTTTCTTTTCATAACCGAACTGCTGCGCAAGATCCTTTGTAAGATTTTGCACTGTAAAGCCCAGTTCTTTTGTAATATTGGACTGGGTTGCACTGGAAAAGGCGGCATTTTTAAGGTTGCCTATTGTTACCCTCAGTTCCTTCCTGTCACCCTCTCTCATGACAGTTATGTCTACTTTTGTACCGGGTGCAGTCAGGGCAACCATATTCCTTAACATCCCTACATCACTAACCTTTTTACCGTTATACACCAGTATGACATCTCCGGGTTTCATCCCGGCCTTATCTGCCGGAGAGTCCGGACTGACATCAGCAACAAGGACACCACCCGTATCTGCAAGATGAAATGACTCCCTAAGGTCCGGAGTTAAATCCTGTATGACTACTCCAAGATACCCCCTGGTAACCTCTCCCTTTTTAAGGAGTTGTTTCTTAATGATCTTAACCATGTTTATAGGAATAGCAAAACCTATTCCCATGTATCCGCCACTCCTTGACAGAATGGCGGTATTAATGCCGACAACCTGACCTTCCATGTTTATCAGAGGCCCCCCGGAATTACCGGGGTTAATGGCAGCATCTGTCTGAATGAAATTTTCATAATTTGCAATTCCGACACTGCTTCTTCCTTTCGCGCTCACCACTCCTACAGTAACAGTATGGCTCAGGCCAAAAGGGTTGCCAATAGCCATCACCCACTCGCCTACTTCGAGGGCATCAGAGTCTCCAAGAGGAAGAAAAGGCAATTTCTCGGGATCCTTAATCTTGATAAGAGCTACATCAGAACTGGGATCTGTTCCAATAACCCTGGCCTTGAATTCCCTGCCATCATCAAGGCGCACAGTAATCTTGTCGGCCTTGCCCACCACATGGTTATTGGTAAGGATATAACCATCATCAGAAATAATAAATCCAGACCCCAAACCAACCTGTTTATACGACCTTGGTGACCGCCTTCCAAAGAATCGATCACCAAAAAAATGCCTTAAAAAGTCATCATTAAACTGCTCAAATGGATTACCGTGTCCAAAAGGACCGTATACGCCCCTGTCTTTGATGGTTTTTTCCACCTTGATAAAGACCACAGACGGACTTGTCTTTTTTGCTATTTCCGCAAAGGCCTTGGAAGTCTTTTCAAGTTCACTTATACCTTCCGGACTCGACGAGGCACAGGAAATAGCACAAAAAACAAAGGCCATTACAACATTCAAGCACAACACCTTTATTACAAGCCCTGATCTTCTTACCGCATCGCTGCTGATATTTATATTCATTTTACATTTCCTTCCCTGTTATTCCTGGTTTACATGAGATACCGTCAGAGCATCATTTTCCATATCAATCTTTATGGTAGCCCCTTCAAGTATATCTCCTGCTATAAGTGCACGTCCTATACGGGTTTCAAGTTCTCTCTGGATATAACGCCTTAAAGGCCTTGCCCCATATATAGGATCATAACCTGTCCTGGCAATATATTCAAGTGCTTTATCAGACACATCAATCCTTATGCGTCGCTCTTCAAGACGCCTTGCAAGGTCATTGATCATGAGTCGGACAATCTGTTTTACTTCATCAAGCGTAAGGGGCTTGAACATTATGATCTCATCAACCCTGTTTAAAAACTCCGGCCTGAAATGCTGCTGCAACTCATTCATAACCTGCTCTCTGACATCTTCCCGTATCTCACCGCTACTGGTAATTCCTTCAAGCAGATAATGGGATCCAATATTACTTGTCATGATAATAACGGTGTTTTTGAAATCAACAGTACGACCATGTCCATCTGTAAGTCTCCCATCATCAAATATCTGCAGCAACACATTAAATACATCATGGTGAGCCTTTTCTATCTCATCAAAAAGGATAACCGAATAAGGCCTTCTGCGCACAGCCTCAGTAAGACGGCCTCCTTCTTCATAGCCTACATATCCGGGAGGGGCACCTATCAAACGCGAGACTGTATGTTTTTCCATATATTCACTCATGTCGATTCTTATCATATTGCTTTCAGAATCGAACAGGGCGTTTGCCAGGGTCTTGGCAAGTTCGGTCTTTCCCACACCTGTTGGACCCAGAAATATGAATGAGCCAATAGGTCTTGTTGGATCTTTAATGCCTGATCTGGCCCGTATAACTGCATCTGCTACACGCTGAACCGCCTCATCCTGTCCAATCACCCTTTTATGCAAGACCTTATCCAGACGGAGTATCTTTTCCTTTTCTCCTTCCATAAGCCTTGCTATCGGAATTCCTGTCCACATAGAGATAATACGGGCGATTTCCTCCTCTGTCACTTCTTCTTTCAAAAGCCGTTTACCCTCTTTCTGGCCTGCGATCTTTTCCTCTTCCACCTTAAGCTGCCGTTCCAGTCCAGGCAGCTTTCCATGTTTAAGCTCTGCCGCCCTGTTAAGGTCATACTGACGTTCTGCAAGCTCAATCTCATGACGAACCTTTTCTATTTCTTCTCTCAGGGCCTGAACCTTTTTAATGGCCTCCCTTTCACTTTCCCACTGCGCATTCATTGCATTATACTTTTCACGCAGATTGGCCAGCTCCTCCTGAATGTGAGACAACCTTTCCTTACTGGCCTTGTCATGTTCCTTTTTAAGGGCGGCCTCTTCTATCTCAAGCTGCATAATCCTTCTTGAAACTTCATCCAATTCTGAAGGCATGGAATCTATTTCAGTACGGATTATGGCACAGGCCTCGTCAACCAGATCAATCGCCTTATCAGGAAGAAAGCGGTCAGATATATAGCGATGGGACAAGACTGCAGCGGCAACAAGTGCACTATCATGTATTTTAACACCATGATAGACCTCATACCGTTCTTTCAATCCCCTCAAGATTGAAATAGTATCTTCAACACTTGGTTCATCAACCATAACCGGCTGAAAACGACGCTCAAGGGCAGTATCCTTTTCAATATACTGTCTGTATTCATTTAAAGTGGTTGCTCCTATGCAGTGCAACTCTCCCCTTGCAAGCATGGGTTTAAGCATGTTGCCGGCATCCATGGAACCCTCTGTTTTTCCTGCGCCGACAATGGTATGAAGCTCGTCAATAAACAACAGTATCTTGCCTTCCGATTCCTTTATTTCCTGCAAGACAGCCTTGAGACGTTCCTCAAATTCACCACGATATTTCGCACCTGCTACAAGCGCCCCCATATCCAGGGCAAACAGAGACCTGTCCTTTAAGCCATCCGGAACATCCCCACGCACAATACGATGAGCCAGGCCTTCGACAATTGCCGTCTTTCCAACACCTGGTTCACCAATCAGCACAGGATTGTTTTTTGTCTTACGGCTCAGTATCCTTATAACGCGGCGTATTTCACTGTCCCTCCCTATAACAGGATCCAGCTTTCCTGCCCTTGCCTCCTCAACAAGGTCTCTTCCATACTTTTTGAGCGCCTCATATGTAGATTCAGGATCTGCGCTTGTTACACGCTGATGTCCCCTTACCGCTGCAAGGGCCTTTAAAAGTATATCACGGGTAATGCCCAATTGCCGAAGGATCTTTCCTGCCGGTGTAGAATCTCCCTCATCGGTAAAGGCAAGAAAAAGATGTTCAACAGAGACATATTCATCTTTCAGCGCCTGTGCCTCTTCTTCTGCCTTCACGAGAAGCCTGTTCAATCTCTGGGTGATGTAGACCTTCCCGGGCTCTGTTCCAGGACCTGTTACCCTGGGTTTTTTGTCTAATTCCTCTTCTATCATACGCTGTACAGTCTCTATCTGTACATTCATACGTTTTATAAGCTGCGGCACCAGACCCTCTGACTGTTCTATCAATGCAAGGAAGAGATGTTCCCCATCAACCTCCTGATGACCATATTTTATGGCCTTGGTCTGGGCATTCTGTAGCGCTTCCTGTGATTTCACAGTAAATTTATTTAAATCCATTTCGTTATATCCTCCTGTTGTCTGTCCAACAAATAAGTTTCACCTAAACCGGCATGGCCGGATTCAAAAAATCCTGACCACCCACAAATATGAAAATACATCCTGATTTTTAGGCATGACTTTGCGTATTTTCATGGTAATGACAGATGGCGTTATAGAAAATCTCCATATACTGATAGCCTTGTATATGAAGATTTTTACTATCCATCGGTTTTGCCTTTTGCGGGATTATCAAAAATAACCGACAAAACAAATACTTGTCAGTCAATTATATACAAATATAAATATGATATCTTAATATGCAATAGGAATTGCTGAAATTTATTTGGTTTTCACACATAAATCGTTATTTTTTTACCCAAGTCCTGCAAACATCGAGTTTCTGAAGACCTGCCTGCAGCGGCAGATACAAGGCAACAATGACGCAGACGTACTACACATGCTTCAAATCCTTACCAACGTCGCGGATTCAGTAAAATCGGCGCTTGCGGAGGGTAAACTATTTTCAAAAACTACAACAGCCTTTATGGCCGCATTCAAATCGATGCGTGTCACGCAAGCACAACGTTCCTATAATTCGTTGATATTAAAAGTATGATTTCCCTTTTTGAAAATAGTTTATGCAGGTTTATAGGAAAAACTGTTTCGGAAATAATAGGCCAGTTTGGTATTAACCGAGGGGCATATATTACACAGGAAACAGCCATTTTATGAATGGGAACTAAACAACAGGTCTACCATGTAAGGAAAATGATCCGAGGGATAGCGGCCGGAAAAATTATCCCGTAGGATTTTGGCCTGAAGGACTTTGAAATGGGGAGTTACAAGGATCCAGTCAATCCTGGAGTCATGGGGGAGGCCG
>JAGGTJ010000080.1 GCA_021163815.1 Deltaproteobacteria bacterium
TTTCTTCCGTTAGTTCAAGCCGCAGGCTTTTTGTATCGAAATCTCCCAGATCGAAGCCTTCAAATATGAGTTTTTCTTAATTCCGGCCGTCTCTTTTCGCTGAACACGGGCAATTAGCGCAATTCCCATTACAGCGGCACCGAGACCCCTTTGAAGAAAGAATGACACTGCTGCCGTTGGGCGCCATTTCAAAACCCCTTTTTCCCTTGAAGAAGAGGCAATTAGGCAGTACGGTCCCCATTCTCAACTGGCATTTAAGGGTGCTGCAGCCAAAGGGATGAATCTCACGCAGGTCCTGCGTATCAATGAATACGCGCCCTTTGCCGTCGTACTTTTCGCTAATCAGATTGATCAGCTCCCAGGCCGAACTGCCGTCAAGATCCCCCTTAGGTCTAAGATGCAGGTTTCCGTTGCTCCTTTTGCATTGAACACTAAAATTGCTCATATTTATCTCCCCATTGTCTTAAACCGGATTCAATATTTTTTCGTATGTGACAACAATTCTTAGCATTGTATATTTTGCACTCCGCAATACTCCAAAAGGGCCCGGGAAATGGCGCTCAAACCTGAGCCGGGCAGCATCTTGACAGTTCTTTTGTACTTCTTGCCCAATCTCTTTGCCATTGAACAGGCATTATGGCCGTTGCAATTAACCGGACAAAGAACCACATCGGCCCGCCTTATCTGGCAGTCCAGACTTTTTGTGCTTCCTCTTGTATAGCCGTCGTGGTATTCAAAGACGCCGCCGTTGTCCTCGATCAATTTCCTGTAAAAGGCCTTCATTTTTGTCATCCCTCCCACAATCAAAATCCGTTTCCGGCAGAGGCTGAAGGATGGACATGTTTCATCACAGCTATTCATATTGGCGAACTGCGTGATAATCGTTTCAATTTCTTCTCCCAAACACCTGTTTATTTCACGCTGCCTGTCAAGTTCCGATTCTAACTCTTCATTCCGGCGTTGAACCCCATTTAAGCGACGTTGATAGTCTTCAATCTCTTTGAACAAACTCCTTAGCTGCAACTGCAAATCCTGGTTTTCCGTTCGAAGTTGTGCCAATAGGGAATAGTTTTGCAGCCCCGCCATCTCCTTTTCGAGCCTGAGTTTCTCCTTGTCAAGGGATGAATTCCTTTCCTGTAATTTCGCCAGGCTGTCTTTCAATCTCTTGTTCTCTTTTCTTAAAATCCTCCCTGTTCCGCTTGCCTCCTTGAGCCTGAGGGTAAGTTCTTGGCTGTTCTTTTGTTGATTAACAAGGGCCTGCCTCGCTTCATTTTGGCGTCTGGCGCCTAAATGCATGGCCATGTGAATATCCCCAAAAATTGCCCTTCTCGCTTTAGGAGAAAGGTCCGGTCGGATGGCCGCAACCCAGAAAATGCCTTCAAATTCCCCGCCTTCAAAATGGGCTTTCCAAAGGCGCATGAATTCATCTTCTCGCGGATCAAAAAATTTCTCTATTTCGCTCCGGAATTTCCGGCCAAGCTTGAGATCCACCTTGCGCGAGATCTTGTTTTCGTTTTCCGAAGACGAAACTAAGATTTCATGGATTTGAAAGGGATTTTTTCTTTTGGGCGAAATCCCTGCGTTTTTCAAGATCTGTTTTTGTTCGGCAATATCGAGACACGTGCCAATAGCCGGACACTTGAAAAAATGGTCTATTTCCCAGAACCGGAGCGGCCCCGGATTGATGTGTTCTCCAGTCTGCTCAAAATCAAACCCATCAGGGAGGAAGTCCCTGTGATCCCGTGGATCCCTTTCAATCAGTTTTTGAATTGTTGCCGTCTGCATGGTAACTCCTTTCTCTTTGGGTTTCCCGAGCTCCTTTTTGCTTCCTCGCAGAAAAACAAAAAGGCACAACCCAATTTTTTGTTTGGCATTAAGTTATGCCTTCACTTTCTCCGCTCCTCACAGGGGCCGGGGACAGTAAGACATCCCTGTTTATCTTATTTTGAGTTGGTCAATACCTGAGTGAGCCTCTTACGTAACGCCTCCAGTCTTTTTGACTTAAATGCTTTCCTGGTCTGCTCAAGGACTTCTATGGTCTCACTGAGAGCCTCCCTTAACCTGGTTTCAACAGGGGAACAGGGTGAAAGAGAGAGCCTTTTCAGAGTCCCGTCGCCAACCCTTTGATCCAATATGGTGGCCATAAGATAACGGTGCATATCTATGCGCTGATGCAGCTCTTTGGTGCTTATATCAATTACCTTGAACAAATCTCTCTTACTGGCGGGTTTCATTTGTAAGCCTCCACTAACATAATTAGAGTTCTCTAATTTTATAGCCAAAAAAATTTTATGTGACGATAATTTTCTGTGCCATTCCACAACCAATGACCAAGCTGGAATCCTTCACGGCAATCATGATCGGCCAGGCATTGCTTCGGTTTAAAACTGTAAATTTTATTCCCGGCACAGGCCCCATGCTGTACAGCTTCGATCTTATATACCTCGACCCCATTTATATCTATAAGGGTGACTACTTTTCCCGGATCAACTCTGCTGAACACCATTGCTCTTATCCTCCTCATTTTCTATAACATCCATTCTCTCCTTAAATTCATCAGCAAACTTTTTCATATATTCCAGGCAGTTTCCCTTGTTTTTGCCACGGAGGCAATATTCCTCAAAACGATCAATCCAGTTTGCCCCGGCCCTGGGGCAAGATTGAACAAATTCCATAAATTCTACGAACCTATCTAGCGTTGAGGTGCTGATGGCATGTTCCATCTTGCAGGCCTCTTCGTTCGCTCTGTCAGGATCAATGTTCAGGATGTCCGTGAGAAATCTCCGCAGGACATGATGCCTTCGATTTATCTCCCTTCCCACCTCCATCCCTTTATCTGTCAGTTCAAGATATTCGTATTTTTTGTAATCAATCAGTTTCCTTTTGCTGAGGGTCTTAAGCATACTGGTTACCGTGGACATCCGGACACCGAGTCTTTTGGCAATATCTTTTACCCTGACCACCTTTTTCTCATTTCCAAGGTTAAAGATGGCCTCCAGGTAATCTTCCATGGATGGGGTCAAGAACTTCTGCGAGGTACTATTTAGTTCTTTATCTTCCATAAGAAACCTTTTGTTAGATAGGTTAAACTATGTTTTATAGCTCTAACTACCACATGAAAAATTTCCTGTCAACCCTTTTTTAATCTCTTTGGGTGTAATTTCCCGAAGCTTGCTTCGTTTTTTCATCAGCACAGTTGGAAAACACGAAAACGAAGAAACAATGAAAAACTATGTGAAGAATCGAGCAAAGAGTATAAAGCTCTACATCAACAATTGACGCTATGGTAAGGGGTCTTCGGATACCCCGCAGCTTGCTGCGGGGTAGTTCATTTTTCTTATGGACTTCATGCGGCATCTCTCAAGACAATTTTTCTTGATATTACAAATCCTTGCTGGAATCTCATTCCTCCGATAGAAACTATATTTTGGTTCCTCGACGTTTCATGTGGATTTGATTACAAAAGGATCAAATCCACATGAAACGTCGTTAGGAGGTTAGATATTATGCATAGTAACGAAATTCTGAATCTTGGTCCGGGCTTGCAAGAATCATGGAAAACCACCGGCCAAATCCTGAAAACGGACAAGCAACCCCATGTGCTACGATTAACTGTTAAAGCCGACAGAGGTGCGGAGTTTCCGTGTCCTGTGTGCGGCCGTCTATGCAAAGCCCATGACTTCAAAACGATGACTTGGCGGCATCTGAACTTTTTCCAGCATCACTGCTATATTACTGCCTATGTGCCGAGAGTTCGATGCTATGAACATGGCGTTAAACGTATCAAGGTTCCGTGGGCCAGAAAAGGTAGCCACTTTACCCTGCTGTTCGAACAGTTTTCTATGGCTCTTGTCAGAGAAATGCCGGTACTGTCTGCTGCGAAAATTATTGAGATTATGGACAAAAGACTGTGGCGTATTGTTCAATATTATGTCAGCAAGACCCTTGTGCGCCTTCTACTCGATGACCTGACGGCCTTTGGTCTTGATGAGACGGCTTCCAAGCGAGGTCATAATTAGGTCACGATTTTTATTGACCTGGGCAGAAAGGATAAACCCGTCATTTTCGTCACTCCAGGTAAGGGTAAAGCTACTGTTAGGACATTCAAGCAGTTTTTGAAGGAACACAGTGGTAATTCTGAAAATATTCTCGAGGTTGTCTGCGATATGTCGCCATTGTTTCTTGCTGGCCTGAAGGAAGAGTTCCCTGGCGCCGAGACCACCGTTGACTGGTTTCATGTGGTGCAACTTTTTACCAATGCCGTAGACACTGTTCGCCGCAACGAAACCAAAAAACGAAAATTGCCCAAGGGCACTCGCTGGGCCGTACTGAAAAATGCCGAAAGCAGCCTTACTGCGGAGCAGGTCAAGGCCTTGGAAGAACTAAACAGAACAGGAGCCTTTACCTGTACAGCCTGGAAGGTCAAGGAAAAGTTACGCTGGGTCATAAAAGCAGCCTCCTTACGGTCTGCCAAATGGCGACTTACCCACTTTATCCGACATATTTACGATACCGTTGGCTATGTTCCGGCGGCGCTGCACGCCGCCGGAATGCCGAGATGAGCGGTGCTTATCGATTTGCCCTGGCGGCGCGCTGATTCGCACCGCCAGAACAAATCGATTGAGCGTCCAACGCATAACAACCGGGCGAGACTGTGTCTCTCCTCATTATGCGTCGGACCGCTCATCTCGGCAATCCGATCCTGGAGCCGGTGTTCAATGCGTTAGAAACTCTTGTACGACACAAAAACCAAATTGCGGCCCGCTGGAATTCGGGCCACAGCAATGCTGCCTGGAAGGGTTCAACAGTCTCTTTCAGGTCGCAAGAGCCCGTGCTCGGGGATACCACAATACCACAACGTTTATTACCATGATTTACCTGATTGCAGCTCCAATTGATATTTTACTTAAATCCACATAAAACGTCGAAGAGCCAAAAAATCGTTGTCAATAACTTGCCGTGAAAAAACGCAAAACCATACTGAAAAAATCAGGCTGTATTTTCATCTTTATGGGTGGCCAGGATGTTTTGCATCTGGTCATGTCGGTTTTGTAAGAAACTGGTTTATGATGTTTTGCGCCAGCCTATGGGAAAGAAAACTTATTGATTGTATCGTTTTGCCTTAATCTCACAAGTCGAAATATCAAGAGGGTATAAACGAGGTTGTTAGAAGATTTATGTGCAGGATATACAAGTCTAACAGGGGTTGAGATACGCAATAAGATAAAAAAATGATTGCGAATTTTGAGAAAAATACTTAGACTTGACTAATTTGTAAAAAAATGGGTAACAGAGTTTATATCTGAAGTTTCACCAAAATTATGTTTCATAGAATCACGCAACCATGCGCAGTAGAGTATCCACGAAAGAT
>JAGGTJ010000015.1 GCA_021163815.1 Deltaproteobacteria bacterium
CTTGTCCCTGTGGTAGCGGCAAAAAATACAAAAAGTGTTGTGGAAGCAATAGGATTTGACGATAATTATGCACTAATCAGGTAGCCAAGGGGCTTACCCCCCAGTCCCCACAACACCCAGCATGCGGGTCCCTGCCTGCAGCAGACAGGCGTACTGGGCGTTTCACAGAGCCTATCGAGCCTTGGGTTGGGCGGTTCCATGACACGCCGTATAATCCACCAGTTGGTTTCCCTGTGTCTTGCGAGTTCATAGAGTTTCCTTCCCTGCTCTGTGTTCGGCCCTTCACCATGCCTGCGCCGCCGTAGCTTTATGCAAAGGGCGTGTCCCGGGCATTACCCCGGGCGTACACAAGTCAGTCCACCAGGCCGCCAATCTGCTGCACCCTTTGGGGTTGTGGTTTTGGCGGCTGGTGACTTTTTACGATATGTATGTAATTTTACCGATGTGTTTTCTATATATGGACCATTAAACCATGAAAACAGAAATAAACCTGAATCTTAACACGGTTCCCGACAATGTCAGACATGTCCATCTCATGGGCATATGCGGAACAGGGATGGTATCTCTTGCCGGCATATTGAAGGAAAAGGGATACCATGTTACAGGTTCTGATCAAAATCTCTATCCCCCCATAAGCCTTTTTCTTGAAGATTTGTCCATAACACCCTTTAAGGGTTACAGGCCTGAAAACCTTCATCCCCGACCTGATCTCGTTGTCGTAGGCAATGTCATAACACGAAACAATCCAGAGGCAGAGGCCCTTGCAGACCTTGAGATTCCTTTTCTCTCCTTTCCCCAGGCCCTGAAACATTTTGCATTTAAAGGGAAAAAGAATATCGTTATAGCAGGGACACACGGAAAGACCACCACCTCCTCGATCGTTGCATGGATGTTGGAGGCAAGCAGCCTTGAACCAGGATTCATGATCGGAGGAATCCCCAAAAATTTCAAAAGGAACTTCAAGTTAGGCAGGGGCCCCTACTTTGTCATTGAGGGGGACGAGTATGACACGGCCTTTTTTGATAAGGGACCAAAATTTTTGCACTATAGACCCTGGATTACAATCCTGACCAGCGTGGAATTTGATCATGCCGACATATACAGGGACCTTGATCATGTCATATCCAGTTTCAAAAAACTTGTATCAAACATGCAGGACAACGGAACCATAATAGCAAACGTCTCAGACCCTGTTGTTGCATCGCTGGTCAAGGATACCAGGTGCAATGTTATAACATACGGGGCAGATAACAGTGCAATGTGGCACCCTGGCAATGTCTCTTTTGATGATGTATGGACTATCCTTCCGGTCTTAAGAGATGGAAAGGAGGCAGTAAGGATAGAGACAAGCCTGTATGGGCGTCACAATTGCTCCAATCTGGTTTCTGCAATCGCCCTGGCCCATTTCTTAGAGATCCCATGGCCCAAGGTACAAGAGGCAATAAGAAGTTTTACAGGCGTTAAGAGGAGACAGGACAGGGTTGGTGAAAAAAAGGGCATACTTGTCATCGATGACTTTGCACACCACCCCACCGCGGTAAAGGAAACAGTTTCTGCAGTAAAGGAAAGGTTTCCCGAAAGGCGTCTGATTGCAGTCTTTGAACCGAGGTCCAACTCCAGCAGACGAAACGTATTCCAAAAGCGCTATGCCACGTCATTTGATATGGCAGAAACAGTTATGCTTTCTGACCCATTCATGCCTGAAAAAATCCCCCCTGAAAAACGATTTTCCTCGGCAAAACTGGCATCAGACCTGAAAAGAAAAGGCATACGGGCATTCCATTTCCCCGATACAGATAAGCTTCTCAATGCCCTTGTAGAAGAATCATCACAGGGTGATGTCGTGCTTTTCATGTCTAACGGTCCCTTTGATAATCTGCCTGAAAGGTTTTTAAAGGCCATTTAAAGGCAAAAGGTGAGCTTGGTTGTGCTCAAAAGGTCTTATTATATCATTGATTCAAGGGAGACATAATCTATTTTCTCTGTAGCCAACAGCTTGATATCTTCAACTTTTTTTACCCTGATAATATTATGTAGGGGAGATAGGCCAGACAGTTTTATCGCCTTGTTTGCATCCTCTCTTTTTATGTCAAGAGATGTTATCAGAACAAGTTCGGGACGTCTCTCATTTTGCGTTGTCATTACGGCAAAAACAGGCTTGTCCCCAACAGGGAAATATTCCGCAAGCGCCTGTTCAATGGCCGGGAGTGAAATCATCTCTCCCCCAATCTTTACAAAACGTTTCAGCCGTCCTGCAAAAAACAGTACCCCATTATCTTCAAAGACAAGATCACCCGTATCATACCACACCTTTCCTTCAGCTTTTACAAAGGGAGAGTCAACATCTCCAACATACCCCTTGAACACATTAGGTCCCCGCACAAAAAGCCTGCCAGAAAGGCCTGCCTGTACCCTACCCCCTGTATCAGGATCAACGATCATATACTCCATTGAAGGAAGCACACGTCCTATGGACCCGGGTTTGGGATCATCCGGACTGTTTATGCTTATAACAGGCGAACATTCAGTAACCCCATACCCCTCACACAATATGGCATGTGGGCATACCCTGGAGAATGTACGATAAACGGCCTTTGGACATGCCTCTGCACCGGAAAAAACCAACCTCAGAGAATCCAGCCACTCCGGCTGGGCATAGCGCATGATATTATCGAGAAAAGACGGGGTGGTAAGCAAGATACTACATCTGTAGTTTCTTATCATCCTCGCTATCTGAATTCCCTCTGTGGAATTGGGCCAGTACACTGTTTTAAGCCCCATACACAGGGGAAGAATCACTGTTCCGGCAAGACCGAGGGAATGAAAAACAGGCAGAATACCTGCAAGGCTATCCCTTGAGGACAGAGAAAGAACAGCGGCAACATCCTTGACGTTACTCAAGAAATTTTTGTGCGTTAAAGGGACCGCCTTGGGTCTTGCCTCTGAACCTGATGTAAATAATATAACAGCATTTTCAGCTAGTTCTGCCCTTTCAAGCATATGCCATGACAACCTGCTCCTTATTAATGCAAAAATCCTGGCAATGCGGCTTATACCATATGTCAAATCCTCTATACATATCTCTCTTCCTGCCAGGTCTATTTCTATCCCCTGTTTTTTTAAACGGGTTAACAGGGCACTTGAGGTAATAACCCTGTCAACACCTGTAATATCAAGGCCATGACGAATGTTTAGTGCCCCTGATGTCCAGTTTACCATAACAGGTTCCTTACCGCTGAACATGACAGAAAGATATGATATGGCAGCAACAACAGAGGCAGGCAACATAATTCCCACCCTCTGGCCGGGGATCTTCTTTATCTCAGGCACAAGCAGGTAAATTGCTGTTATGATCTGCCTCCATGTCCTGTCACCCGAGACCTGATCTGAGAGAATTACCTGGCCAGGATTTTTTCGTGCCTGACGGATAAACAACTCTGTTATTGTATCTCCAGCAGAAACAGAGAGATTTTCTTCGGCATTTTTTCTGAACCATTTAGCAGAGGTTGTTTTCAAAGATGTCGCTCCCCTTGAAGGGATGATACCAGCGGCGGCCATGATACAGTCCCCCACTGTCCTAAGATCCTCAAGATTCTCCGCTGAAACCCCAAATTCCTCCTGGAGCCAAACACCAAATTCAACCAGCATCAAGCTGTCCATTCCAAGATCCGACGAGAGGCTGTCTGATTCCACAATATTTTCCATTCCCGACATCTCCCGCAGCCTGTCCATCACAATAGAGCGTATGGACAGAGATATTTCCGATGTATCAACATCTGTTTGAGGCTGTTTCGGTTCAGGAAGATAGACAGCACCTCTCCCCTCCCACCAGAAGTAGGGGACATAGATGTTTTTATCCGAATCATGGTTGTAAAATTCTTCAAGATAACGGTTTAACAACATCTTTTTTGAATCACTACGATAGGTTTTATCAGTAAGTATCGGAATATTTGTCCCTTTTTTATCCTTATCCCTTTGATAGGGCATTTCTGATTCCTGATCATTTAAGAGGGGAAGATCATCGGGCTCCACAAATTCGATTGTTACGGTTCTTTTAGGCATTAATACAATCAGGTTGGCCAAAACACGCGGTATCTGTCTTACAAGATTACCCATAAAATCAGGTACACCCCATACACGGCTGAAACTGCTTCCCCACAGCCCCCTTATACGTACAAGCACGACCCTCACATCAGGCACAGAGGAGAGGATTGCAGCCACTCCGCTGTTACCTGCAATAAGCTCTGTTCTGCTTCTGCAAAGACGTCCTGATGGATACATAAGGATATTATCCCCTGCCCTGAGTCCGGATATCACATCTTCGATCCCCTGAGAAACCCTGTTTTTGCCACGTATACCTGTTAGATTCATATCAGGGATAACCACCATATTCAAAAACCTTATCAAGGGCCTGAGCAAAGGGTGTGTAAACTGGTGTTCGCTGGCAAGGGGCCTGGGCGCAAAACGAGGGTAGAGGATTGACATGATAATAACAGGATCGATCAGGGCCTGGTGATTGGGAAGAAAGAGTATTGGTCTGTCATCCGGTCTGATCCTGTTTATTCCCTTAACAATTATGCGGTAACGTAAACGCAAAAGGATGGATGCAAAGGCAAAAAGAATCT
Organism: Deltaproteobacteria bacterium; assembly: GCA_021163815.1. GTDB lineage: Bacteria > Desulfobacterota > DSM-4660 > Desulfatiglandales > Desulfatiglandaceae > JAGGTJ01. The sequence continues at coordinate 4,626 of JAGGTJ010000015.1, forward strand.
TTTTCATTTGGTATTTCCTGTAGTTTCATAACGATATAATGCCAGAGATCTCTCTGAAGGTTACAGACTGTAAAATCAAGGGTCCTTTGTGGATGGCACAACCGTCTTGCACCTTCCTGCCACGGGCAGGTCTTTGACAAATTCAACTCCTGCAGATTTTATTACCGTAAAAAACACAAAACCTTGCTGAAAGATCAGGCCGTATTTTCATATCCGGGGGCAGGATATCCTGTCTGCGCCTGTCCGCGTGCGTTGGCGCACAGGCAGATGCGTTGATGCACAGGCAGGTTTAAATCCGGTCATACCGGTTCAAGAGGACATGCCATAGTAGCAGTAGGGTATGATAATCAGATGAAGATAAAAAAATAACAACTGCAATTCAGAAACTACAGGGGCCTTGCTGATCAGAAATTCCTGGGGGACCGGATGGGGAGATAATGGATATGGCTGGCTCCCATATCAATATGTATTGAAGAGTTTGGCCAGGGATTGGTGGACATTGTTTAAAAATGAATGGATAGATACCGGTAACTTTGGCCTTTAATTTTGACGGTGTTGTAAAAAATCTCCATCTACTGTGAGTGTTTGGTCATATGTTGGACATCCTGTATGTCTTCGCGCATGACCAAACACTATGCCTTGTATATGAAG
>JAGGTJ010000009.1 GCA_021163815.1 Deltaproteobacteria bacterium
TTCCTCAATGGGAAACAACAGTTATGCCATTAAGCAGTATGAAAAGGCGTTGCAGATAGCCCCCAAAAACAGGCATGTCAGGTTTGTATTGGTAACGACGTTGATGCATATGGGGAAATTAAAGGAGTCTATCAGGTGTATCAAAGAACAGCTCAGACAAACTCCGGATCTTGTGATGGCCCATTATTATCTCGGCAGAATATACCTGAAGATGGGAAAAGATGGGGAGGCAGAGAGATGTTTTTTAAGGGCACTGAGGTTGAACAGGGCTTTTGAGCCGGCTCTTTTTGATCTGGAAACACTTTATCAGATGCATTACAGGTATAAAGATGCAGTGGAGGTATGTAAGACTCTGCTTGGGTTTTACCCCAAGAACATAGCTATAAGAGAGCGTCTTGCTGTCCTTTATCTCAAACTTGGGCTTATGAAAGAGGCTGAATTCCAGATCGAGGAGATAAAACGCCTCACAAAACCGGGAGACCCTGCAAGAAAAATAGTAGGGTTTTTGTATTTGAAACAGGGACAACTGGATAAGGCTATTGAGGAACTTAGACAGATTATTTTGCAGTGGCCAGATGATGATAAGGCCAGATACTATCTGGCCTATGCGTATGAGGAAAATGGAGATCTTGCAAGGGCCATTAAAGAGTTCAATCTTATAGAGGTTGATTCAGACTACTATGTTCAAAGCAGGGCAAATATCGTTTATATCCTGAATAAACAGGGACAGTATAAAAAGGCAATCAGGATACTGAAAAAGGCCATTAAAAAAAAGCCGGACAATGCAGATCTCTACCTTATGCTGTCATCTCTGTATGAATCTAAAAAAGATTATAAGAATGCGATTGAGACTGTAAGGGAAGGTCTTAAAAGAGTAAAAGACAGTACTGCTATGCTCTTTCATCTTGGTGTGCTTTTTGACAAGGCAGGAAAACCTGATCTGTCTATTGCCCAAATGCAGAAAATTTTAAAGAAAGATCCTGATAATGCAGATGCCCTTAACTTTATTGGCTATACCTATGCAGATAAGGGGATAAAACTTGACAGGGCAATGGAGATGATAAAACGGGCGATGGAGATCAAACCCGAAAACGGATTTATCATAGACAGTATGGGATGGGTCTACTATAAAAAAGGTCAATATGATAAGGCCCTGTTTTATCTGAGAAAGGCAATGAAACTGGTTCCTGATGACCCTGCTATTACCGAACATATGGGAGATGTATATCTTGCAAAGAAGAAATTTGATCTTGCGCTTAAGTTTTATAAAAGGGCCCTGTCTTTAAATCCTGAGAACAGGAAGAGATTGACCAAAAAAATAAACTCGATATACAAACGGATTAAGGAGAAAAAATGAACTTGTCTCCATCCATTTAACACACATTACATATGTCAAAATCATCTCTGATAATCTTTTTATGTCTGTTCCTGACATTTGGGGGTTGTGCTTCCACAAAGATAACCTTTAAATCCTGTCCCTTAAATACCGACCTTGTTAACAAGATTATAAGCATAATTAACAGACAGAACCGGCTGGTAAGAAGTGTTGTGTCCTATGGTACGATAAGGATAAGGAAGGAATCTTCCAGTTTCAGTGCCGATGTAATGATAGCCGCTACCAAGGCCCCTTTCAGGATAAAGATAGAGGTAACTCATTTTTGGGGTCGTCCTCTTTGTTACATCCTCATTCAGGATGATGTTGCCTATATCCTCTCCTTTACTGAACAAAAGTATTATATTCACTCTCTCGGTCGACCTGAACCCTCTGGCCTATTTCCTTTCCCCTTAGAAAAGGCATGCCTTTGGGGTATACTTAAGGGTTATCCGGTATTAAGGGATTATGCGCAGGTAAAGCTGACTGAAGATAACAGGATTGCATTGGCTGACACACATGGCAACTATGTAGAAATGCTTAAGTTATGCATGGATGATTATTTCCCCTGTGAGGTATTGTTCCCAAAAGAACATGTTAAGGTTGTAAGAGTTGATTTTGATCACAGTAACGACATAATATTTGCCCATAGCACTGATGTGTTTTATCAAACAGAGAATATTTCCTGGAATATCGTTTTAAAACAGGTTGTGTTTAATATGGATATTCCCGGGGATATCTTCAAACTTCAGGTGCCGCCCGGATATGAAACAGTGTGGGAATAAATTGTGGGTATTGCAGGATTGATGGCGTAGTAAAAATGCTGTTTGTGTATGGTCAAATGGTTGTGATATGTGTTTTATGCCTGTTTTAACGGTAAGTTTTTCAGAAATTGATATCCACTTTGCGAGATTTATGAAACGTCTTGCAGGTCTGTCTTCTCAGGATCTTTATTTTGCATCTGCCCTGGTAAGCAGGGCAACAGGCGAAGGGCATGTTTGTCTCAACCTGGCGGATATGGCAGAAAAATCTTTTGTTATTGATACCTGTGTAGATTCAGAGGAGTATACAGCTCCGCCATTGGAGCAATGGGAAGAAATACTGCTCTCTTCAAATGTGGCAGGAAGGCCGGGTGATTACCGACCCCTTGTTATAGATGACAGTCACAGACTTTATCTTTATCGTTACTGGGAATATGAAAGGGTGCTTGCAGATTCAATTTCCATGCGGGCATCAGGCACGGTTAAAGATATAGATTTCAATAAACTCAGGGAGGGGATTTCCCTGCTTTTCCCGAGTACTGACGATAGAGAAACCAACTGGCAAAGGATAGCCGCTTTTGTGTCAGTAATGAAAAGGCTGTGCATTATAACAGGGGGACCGGGTACCGGTAAAAGCACAGTTATTGCCAAGGTGCTTGCCCTGATACTTATGCAGAATAAAAATGTCCGCATAGGCCTTGCCGCTCCTACGGGTAAGGCCGCTGTCCGTATGGAACAGGCAATACGCCATGTAAAGGAAGATCTCTGTGTCCCTGATACGATCAAGGATGCCATCTTATCGAGGACGAACACTGTTCATAGACTCCTTGGCAGTATCTCAGGATCGCCGTATTTTCAGCATAATACAGAGAACCCCCTTGATTTGGATATCCTTGTCCTGGATGAGGCATCCATGGTGGATCTTCCCCTGATGTCAAAGCTTGTACAGGCAATTCCGACTAGGTGCAGGTTTATTATTTTGGGGGATAAGGATCAGTTGGCATCAGTGGAACCTGGCTCTGTTCTGGGCGACATGTGCGGAGGGAAGACAGAGCCGGGGTTTTCAGATGATCTGTGCCGGGCATACAGTCAAATTACAGGGGATAAGATGCCTGTTGCACGGTTACGTCCGGATATGCCGTCTATCGGGGATTGTGTTGTTGAGCTTCGTAAGACTTACCGTTTTGGACCGGAAAGTGGAATCGGATATGTAAGCAGACTGATAAAGGATGGACAAGGAAAGTCTTCCATAGATGTACTGAAGGATAAGCACCACACGGATGTAAACTGGAAACCATTGCCTGTGCCGGACAGGCTGCCCATTGAGCTTAAGGCAAGAATTGTCGATGGCTACAGACAACTTGCAGAGGCATCAGACCCCATCGAGGCATTAAAACAACTGGAACACTTTACCATCCTTTGTGCCCTGAGGCAGGGTCCCTACGGGGTATTGGCAATAAACAGAATCGCAGAAGAAATTCTTTATTCAGAAGGGCTTATAGATAAAAAAGGCGGTTGGTATCATGGCCGTCCTGTTATGATAACAAAAAATGACTACAATATTGGCCTCTTTAATGGTGATATTGGGATTGTTTTTTCTGATCATAAGGGGAACAGTGATCTCGGAGCCTTTTTTATGATGTCGGATGGCAGCGTGAGAAAGATCCCTGTTTCCAGGCTTCCTGTCCATGAAACTGTGTATGCCATTACTGTACATAAAAGCCAGGGATCAGAGTTTGACAGGGTTGTTCTTGTTTTGCCGGATAGATTTTCTTCTGTTATTACAAGGGAGCTTATATATACAGCGATAACACGTTCAAGAGGCTATCTTGAAATCTGGGGTGACGAACGTTGTTTTGTTGAGGGGGTTAAAGGCCGGATTAAAAGGGTTTCCGGACTGCGTGATGCCCTGTGGGTGGCATCCGGAAATGAGAAGACAGTCGTATAAAAACAGGCTGTAGGGTTAGTAGAGATAACGACTGACTGCTGTGTCTATACAGTCTACAATGGGGCGTATGCAAAGACTGCATACGGTAGACACATCTTGAATGGAACTGTTTCTGCTCATGAAGACAACAAATGGAAATGGGCCCATGTCGGTCTCGATATATCCTGCCCTGGTTCTTATTCCTTTGAGAGTCCCGCTTTTGAATAGTATGTTTTTCCTTCTTTTGAGAAGATACCTGTAAGGTCTGAATCTTTTGAGTATGGCCAGCATATCACGGGCTGATATACGGTTTTGTCTTGACAGCCCTGAGCCCTCCACGATTTTGATATCTTTGATGCCAAGTACCCTGTGGGCATAATCTGATAGAAATTGTATTGACTTGTTAAGGTTGCCTGGTGGACCGTAGGCGATTGTGCCAAGTGAAAGAAAGAGCTGGTTGGCTATGAAATTATTTGAAAACCTGGCCAGCTTTTTTATGATGTCTCCAAGGGTGAATTCGGAGTAATAGGTGTATAACAATTTGTCAGATGCCGCAATCTTGCCTCTGTAGATCTTTTTGCCCATGTGCACCCCGTACTGTTTGAGAAAACAGGCAAGCAGGTGTCCTGTGTAGAGCACTGCCTCATGCTCTTTATGCGTAAGGGTGTACCTGCCATGATCCTCTTTTATAAGACGTATCTTTCTTTGTGCAAAAGGGATAAGAGGGGTTTGCTCTTCTGCGGAAACAGGGTTTCCATGTTTATCATGTGAAAAGAATATCGTGTTAAAGTTGGCGCACAGTGCTCCCTGGGGTGCATCATAGGGGTTGTCGGAAGATGAGTTTCCCGGAATCGTTATATTATCTTCAAAATAGCTGTCATCCAGTATGATATCCTTAAAAGAATGAGATTTTTTTGATAAGGCTCTTGCTATATGATGCAAGACCTCTGAGATAAGCAAGGGATCACCATAACCCTTTACCTTGAGATTGTTTCTGGAGTCTGTATAAAATTCTGTCTTAAATCTGTATGTCAGGCCCAGGGTATCTATTGCAGCCATGGAAGTAAGGAGCTTGAGGGTAGATGCAGGGATGTGTCTTATATTTGAATCTTTTTCATAGATCATGTGGCCAGTTGTATCTGCTACAAT
>JAGGTJ010000019.1 GCA_021163815.1 Deltaproteobacteria bacterium
AACACATAAAACTAACAAAACACCAGAGATCCCGACAAGCATACCACATAACCAGTTACAACGGCGCATTGACGAGGTTCCAAAAGATAAGACCTTGATTTTAATATGTAATACTGGTGTTAGGTCGTATGAAGCACAGATAAACCTCGCTGCACGGGGCATTACAGACACCTTTAATGTAGGAATGGGTATGTCTGGTTTGAGGGCGTGTGGTGTAAAATTTTAACAGGCGGAAAAAAGGCCGGTGTTATAATGGGATCCAGATATGAAAAGAGGCGGTAGATCACACAATCTGGACAAAAATACCACCAATATTATTCTTGAAAGTATATCGGATGGTGTGTTCACTGTAAATCATAGATGGGAAATCACTTCATTTAACCGTGCCGCAGAAGACATTACAGGGGTCCCCCGGGAAGAGGCAATTAACAGACACTGCTGGGAGGTGTTTCGGTCAAACATGTGTGAGGGGGATTGCGCCCTGAAAAAAACCATGAAAGAAGGCAAGGCATTTATCAGTGCCTCTGGCTTTATTGTTGACAGTAACAAAAAACGCATCCCTGTTACCGTGTCTACAGCTCTTTTAAAAGATAAAGAAGGTAATGTGGTTGGAGGGGTAGAGACCTTCAGGGACAAAAGTGTTGAAGAGGAATTACGGAAGGAACTGTTATCAAAGTTCCAGTTGAGAGATATAGTCAGCCGCAGTGATTCTATGAACCGAATACTGAAGATTCTGCCTCAGATAGCTGAAAGCGGCAGCTCTGTGTTGATAGAGGGGGAAACCGGTACTGGCAAGGAGTTGATAGCAAGGGCAATACACAACCTGAGTCCCAGAAAAAACAGGCCTTTTGTTGCAGTTAACTGTGGAGCTCTTCCAGATACCCTGCTTGAGTCGGAACTGTTTGGTTATAAAGCCGGTGCATTTACAGGTGCATTCAAGAACAGGCAGGGGCATTTTGCCAGTGCTGAAGGAGGTACCATTCTTCTTGATGAGATTGGAGATGCAAGTCCTGCCTTTCAGGTCAAGCTGTTGAGAGTTCTCCATGAACATGAATTTCAGCCCCTTGGAGCAGAAAAAAAGATAAGGACTGATGTCAGGATTATTGCAGCTACCAATAAAGACCTCTTCGCCATGGTAGAAAGGGGAGAATTCCGTCGGGATCTTTTTTATCGTATAAATGTTATACAAATAAGGCTACCTCCTCTTAGAGAACGTACGGAAGACATACCGATTCTTGTGGATAGGTTCATTGCCAAACTGAACAGAATTCGCAAAAAATCTGTTAAGGGTATTGACCGTAAGGTGTTTGACGTATTGATGTCTTACAGTTTTCCCGGAAATATCAGGGAATTAGAAAATATTGTTGAACATGCCTTTGTTTTATGTTCGGAAGATACAATTCGTCTAAGGCATCTCCCTGCAAATCTGTCTATGCAGTCATTTGAAAGGGATGAAGATGAATGCAAAAGGGTCAACCCTGTCAGGCTTGCGGAGATAAAGGTTATCACAGATGCCCTGAGGCGTAACAACTATAATCGCAATGCAACTGCCAAGGATCTTGGCATACACAAGACTACTCTTTTCAGAAAGATCAAAAAACTGGGTATAAAACTTCCTGAAATTGATGGTAGATCAGGACGGAAAAGATTTGATGCAGGAGTTGTGACTGTTGAAAGTAAGAGCTTGTAACAACAGTATGTCCCGTTTCAGGATTAAAAACAATGTTAGTATGTATCCTTGTATGGACAATAAATGTAAGAGGCTTAGGGATGAAAGTCGCACTTACTGTATGGAAAAACTGGATTTCTCCTGTATTTGATGCAGCCAATATGTTTCTTGTGGCTGAAATACAGGATGGAGAAATTATAGACAGGTATTACGAGTCGTTTGATCCTGAAAGACCCTCTCTTTTGGTAAACAGGCTTATAGATGCAGGGGTCAGTGTGTTTATATGCGGGGCCATTTCAGAGATTCCTGCCTTTGCTATTGAAAATAGCAGCATAAAGCTGATCCCGTTTGTTTCAGGCAGATACGATGATGTTCTTTATCATTACATAAGAGGTAGGCATGTCACCTCACAATTTTTTATGCCAGGCTGTAGGTGTAATTCAGGGAAACAGAGAGATGGAAAAAGATTTTCCTGTACAACAAGGAGATATAATAAAAAATGATTCTTATACTATTGGTAACGCAGGATAAGGCATCTTTCTCGGACTTGGCAGCAGTGCTGAAAGAGAACAATGTAGAGGTTATGTGGGTAGAATCCGGTAAGAAAGCGCTTTCTATAGTGACGGATAAATTTGTTCATCTGCTGCTTGCTGATGAACAACTAAGTGATATGACTGCCCTTGAACTGATCAAAGAGGTTGTATCCATGAATCCTATGATAAACTGTGCAGCGGTAAGTTCTCTTTCTCCGGAGGATTTTCATGAGGCTTACGAAGGCTTGGGTGTACTTATGCAGATTCCTCCTTCACCTGGTGCAAGGGATGGAGAGGAACTTCTTGCTCACCTGAAAAAGATATACAGCATGGATTCATAGCAGCTCGGTGTTTTTGGATTGATTATGAGATAGCATACTGTATAAAATACTTTTTTACCGTAAAAACACAAAGGATATCTTGAAGCTGGCCGTGGTTGGCTTATGTCTGTTATGTTTTAAAATTGTATGCAGACTATTGCATGTAGATTTATAATGTTTATATTAGTATGATATCCATCCTCGATATGCCTCAACCTGTTTTTGTGGTGCAGATTTTGGTGTATCCTGATTATGAACAGACTGTGTCAGTTATTATAGAAGGGTAACTGATAATATTCACTTAAAGGAGGAGTTATGGAAGACGGAAGGATAGCAGTTCCCTCGAATGGGGAGGGGGGGCTGGATGGTATAAGATCCGGACACTTTGGTCATTGTGATACCTTTACCTTTGTTGATGTCGAAAACGGACAAATAAAAGAGGTAACAACCTTGAAAAACAGACCCCATGAACAGGGTGGCTGTATGGTGCCGGTCAACCTTCTGGCACAAAACAATGTCAAGGCACTGATCGTGGGAGGTATAGGAATGCGTCCTCTTATGGGATTTAGGCAGGTAGGTATAAAAGTCTACTACGATGATCAAAGGCCCCAGATAAGGCCTGTGGTAGAGGATCTTATCGCAGGGAAACTGCCTGAGATTTCTGATAACCAGGTATGTGGTGGCGGTGGAGGCAGAATGTAGTTTCTGTTCCAGGATATCTGGACAAAAAATCAAAGGGTATGAGTGGGAGACATGTAAATGAAAATAGCCGTTACATCGAAAGGTAAAGATCTTGATTCCGAGGTTGATCCCAGATTTGGCAGGGCAGCTTATATTATTATAGTTGATCCGGATACTTTGGATTTTGAGACGGTGGACAATTCTGAAAATGTCAATGCCTTTAAGGGTGCAGGGATTCAGGCAGGGGTGACTGTCAATAAGAAGGGTGCCAAGGTGTTGCTTACAGGTTTTTGTGGCCCTAATGCCTTTAAAACCCTTGATGCTGCAGGTATAAAGGTGGTAGCAGATGTGAAGGGAACTGTACGGGAGGCGGTGGAAGCCTTTAAGAAAGGCGTCTTTTCCTTTGCCGATGTGGCAAATACAGAGGCTCGCATCTAAATATCTTATTCTTTACATATTGTGCCTGCAGGTCTCTCTGCGTTCGAAACTGGCATGGCCGGATGGGGAGAGATAATATCTTTTAGCTATGCCGGTTGAGATAGAACCCCCTTTGGAATCGGGATTCTGTACTTTTTTATTTTTGACTGTTTAATGTCGTGAAATATTTGCAAGATTATGTAATAATGAGGAAACAATGCCTATATTTGAATACGTATGTGAAAATTGCGGAAAAACAGATGAACTTATATTGTTTGGCAATGATGAACCCCCAAAGTGCAGGTTTTGTGGAAGTGCCAGTATGACCAGGCTTCTTTCACCCCACTCTTCTATCTCTGGTCCGGTTAACAATAAACTGCCAGGTCCGGGAGATACTACGTGTTGCGGTTCTGCACCTGGGCAGGCCCCAGGATGTGCCGGCCCTGGCAGTTGCTGTGGCAGGAACTTTGGATAGATTCCATGCAGATTGCTATAGAAATTTAGATGCAGGGTAAGAAAATGGTGGATAAAAAAGGAGAACAGTTTGATTTCTGGCAGGATCATTCCATGCATTACCTGGAAATGGCATACCGTAGAGATAAAAGAGGCCGGCTTGAAAAGCCGGATGGATATGGCAAAAGGACAGGTGAGTGTGGAGATACAATAGAGATGTTTTTGTCAGTGGCTGATGGACGTATTAGGGAGGTAATATTTGATACAGATGGTTGTTTGAATACAAACGCATGTGCAAACACAGTGAGCTTGATGGCTGAGGGTAAAACAATTGATCAGGCATGGAGCTTGACGGTTGATGATATCATGAATTTTCTGGAAACATTACCTTCAGATGGAATTCACTGTGCTGAATTGGCAATTGGCTCGTTTTATCTTGCCCTATCTGATTATCAAAAAAAGATGACAGCCGTGTAAAAAATGTCTGTCAGGGTATTGTGTAACGTAAAAAGATAAACCCAAAAACATAGGAGGCGAAAATGGCTGTAAATTATCCGAAGATTGGTAATAAGGTTGTTGCAAAGGTAATTGGAATGCAGGGAGACTGTACTATTGGTATGAAACAGGGAGATGAGTTTGAATTAAGTCTTCATAGGTGTGGAGACTTTTGCGGTTTTTTTTATCACAACATCATGGGCTGGATAAAAACCCTGCAGTTTGGTGGAAGTTTTCCTCTTTCTGATGACCCGGATGTCATAGTTTGGGAATGTCCCAATCCTGCAAACCGGGTTAAGGTAGAATTGAGAAGGGTTAAGGAGTAAGGTATTAAAAAGCGGAGGAACTTTCCTCCGCTTTTCTGCTGTTTTAATGATTTTCCCACTTTCCACATCAACCAGCCTTAAATCAAGCCTCATGGCTCCTGCGATTACCTAATAGCCCCCAAGAACCATTCTTGTTATACCATATCCTGTGTGTATCGTTCACGGAATTTCCTTTATATTGTACCAAAAGCCTTAACCTTACATTTCGCCAGTTAGCATCTAAATGTTGAAAATTAGAAATTGCTGTAAGTGGTCGTGATAAAGTGAGCCAAAAATGGTCGTTTAAAAATGAGCCACTGTAGAAG
>JAGGTJ010000132.1 GCA_021163815.1 Deltaproteobacteria bacterium
GACTATTGGTTTATCGGCATTTTATGAAAAAACAATAATGAACATGACGTCACATTATATAATATGACGTCATGTTCACACAATATTCATATATGTGTAAAAAATCTCTGTCAAGTAAAAACAAAAAGATAGAACCTTAAAAAATCTTTAGTTTTGTTCGGGTTAGTGGAAGGTTGTCTTATGGTAAAAACAGAGGCAGGAGACAGAAATCATGGACATGTGCAACAACTGGTCCGGCTGAACAAGGAGTTACAAAGCGAGGTCATGTGCTGTGTTTTTAAACTTATGCACGCAAAAAAATCCCCACCAAAGGTCAGAAGGAATAAACAGGCGTAGTTTTATATCAAAACCAGGTTGGAACGATATCCTAAGCTATAATATCTGTCTGCTTAACTATTAATATTGCTGTATTTTCCAAGGTTCTAACAAGCTTTATACTGATATCACCCAGCACAAACTCCTCTGCCTTAGACATATGTTTACGTCCTATAACAACCATATCATAGCTGCCCCTGTTGAATTCAGCAACAATACCGTCCGTTACTGTGGGGTAAGGATCTTTCAGCAAGACTATGTGTACCTTCTCAGGATTAAAACCTGCCTCTACCAACTTGTCTTTTGCATTATCAAGAAACTTGATCATCCTTGATTCCTGCTTTTCCACAAAGGATTTTCCCATCAGGTCCTGGCTTACAGGAGGTTCCTTATACACATTTAGCAGCGTAATGTCGGTATCTTCCATACAAATGGGCATATGGGTAAGATAACGCAGCACTGAATGAGAGGTCAGTGAATCACTAAGTGGCACAAGTATGGAGTTGCTCATCTAATCGTTCCTCCTTATTTTTAAGACCCCTGCAGAAGGTATCTTTTCCGTAAAACATGACAACCCACCTGTCTGCATACAGCATAAAACAGGTAAGTGATCATACAAATTGAGGCCGATATTTTTGAAAAAGAGTCATTTATGCATAGAAACTACCTGTCATCAAAAACACTATAAACACAGCGGGTTATGTCTTCAATAATCTCCTCTGCAGTTTCATAATAAATGGAAGCGCCTGCAGAAAAATGCATAAGGATGTCATTTAACGCAGTAGGAATGTAGGGATAAAGTTTTTTTAAATTCATCAATCTCCACTTGTCCAGCAATGAAAAATCGTTGGGTTCAAGACGATCTATAAGGTCTCCATAGATCATGGTATCGTTTGATATCATATGAAGATTGTGAAAGCCTTTGCCAATCGTATACAAAAGGATATTTCCCATTCCAAAGATATCGAGGCTGAACGGATTTTCACCCGGATCAAAATCGTAGTCAAAATCGATCCACACATAATTATTGGTATTACGTTCTATTATAATGTGATCATTTCTAATGTCACCGTGCCTGAAACCGTGTAAATGAAGAAACCGAATAGCTTCAAATGCCTTGATAATATTTTTCAGTATTGACGGCAGCCGCTTCTTAAAATAAGTTTCGTGCCCCATTGGCAAGGACTCAATATACAAAAACAGGTTTGGACCAGGAACAATATCCAGCACCCGAATACTGTTTCCCTTGACATCCCTGTATGAGGTACCCTGCATGAAATGAGGATAACCTCTGACAAGATCAAGTATGTTCTCTTCCTTCTGCGGGTTTCTGAAACACCTTATTGGCACACCGCCCAAACGGGTTTTAAACGATTCAAAGAAGGTGAGCTTTATTATCTTCTTTTCGCCTGTATCGAGATCAATACATCTTTTTACCCAGAATTTCTGATCATCTATGCCAAAGCGACGTTCCTTTTCATTTCTGATCACCTCATAGCGTTTTTCTCCAACCTGTATGATATCGCCATGTTCAATATCACAAAATTCAGATGTGTCTACAACTATGCGTTTTTTCAAGGTTTACAATTCTCCCCTATAATCCGTGAAGGTAAATCCGAAAAACCCATTTTAATGATATCGAGGAAATTTTTTAATCCATTCAGATCTATAACCATACTGAGGACCTCTGACATAAGACACAGGGAATCAATATCCTCTTCATGAAAGGCATAAACTTCTCCATGATATATCCTTAACACACCTATAGTAAAATTCTGCCTTTTTATAGGAATGGAAAGCATGGAATGAAAGCCCTCCTTGGCGGCAGCCTCCGGATATTGAATTAACGGACTGTTTTGCATATCTTCAACATAAACAGGTTCGCCGGTATAGAGGGCGCACTCCTTTCCTACGAGAACCTTCCCCTTTATCAGATATTCCTCACTTATTCCATAGCCTTTTATGTGTACGAGCTGGTTCTCGTTTTCATCAAGAAGCATCACACTGCAACCCTTGGCCCCAAATCTCTTTGCAGTCCCCTCAGTAATATGTCCCAGCAAAAGATCAAGATCCTCATAATTCACGATCGCATGAATAATCGCCTTTATATGTTTGATATAAAACTTTCTTGTGGGAGTTTTGTCCATCATCCGGCCTCCTTTTTACCAAATGTCACAGGAAGATATAAACAAAAGTTTGTTATACCTAAACCCTGCAAACAGAAGATATCTCCTGCAGATAATTGAACAGAATCCTTTTCTGTCTTATAACACAATTATCTGTCTTTTACTCTAAAAATCAGTCTTGTCTGGAAAAACAGTAGTGGATTTACACTGCCTGAATGGTGTAGGAAAACTCAGAAATGTATGTTTGCGGAAATATTGCACTCAGTCCGTCTTGCGCCTGGCAACAAGAATAACCTCCCTACTGGTAAGAATTGTCTCCTTTTTCTGGTTCGTTATTACAAGGCAGTTCTTTACAATACCTCTATCAGGCTTGGTCCTTGATTTGCGGACATAAACGGTCTCTATCGTAAGAGATAAGCGATCATTTGGTCTAACCGGCGCAACCAATTTGAGATTCTCAAATTCGAATCCTGCAAGCAGCCTGGTTTTGACCGGAAGCATGTGTATCAACCTGCTTCTGATAGCAAAAACATGGGTACTGGATGCAACAAGCCCCCCAAAAATAGATTCTCTTGCCGCATCCATGTCTATATGAAAAGGCACAGGATCCCATTGTCTTGCAAACTCCACTATCTCGTCCTTGCTGACTGTATATTCACCGGAGGTACGTATTAATCCCACATAAAAATCCTCAAGATACATGTATGACATCGTACTGTTTACTCCTCCCACACGATGAGAGCCTTGCATAATAGCATAATAGGCCGATAAAAAATCTCTTCGCCCTTATAATCTGACTGTTGGTTTATCGGCATCTTGTGAAAAAACAATATATGAACGTGACGTCACATTATATAACATGACGTCACATTCATATACATACCAAAAAAATCTGTCAACTAAAACCTGAAAACAAAAAGACGCAACCTTTGAAAAATCTGTAATAGCTCAACAAACAGCGCTACGTTCGTTGTTATTCCCCTAGTTATTGAAATAATACAAAAAATCTTCATTTTTGCTCATGTATCCCAAATCAGGCGCAAATCAAAACTGACAGTGGCAAACAGGGTAAACAGAACAACACCTGTAAAGTACCTGGCTCCCGGCCCAACCTCTACAGACGTTAATGGGGCAAAATCAACGATTGCCTGCAGCAGGGCTACAACAAAGATATCAAGCATTGACCATCGTCCTACAAATTCTATCCCCCTGAACATCAATGTCTTATGCCTGGACCAGCTCTGCCATCTGAAATGAACAGACAACAGCACCATACCAATCCCTACGATCTTAAATGCAGGCACAAGTATACTTGCAACAAGAATAATCAGACCTATGCCATAGGAACCATTTTGAAAAAAGTATATAATACCATCCAATATGGTGGATGATTCATATACCCCAAAGTGATTTACCCTCATAATAGGCAACAGATTGGCAGGAAACAGCAGGATAGCTGCCGTTATAAGAAATGCCCAGGTCCTTGCCATACTGTCAGTCTTGCGCAGATGTACCCTTGCCCCACATCTTGGACAAAACAGTTCCCCCTGCTCTTCAAAGGGCAAGACCTTTTTACACACATGACAGAGGGCAAGGCCTGCTGAAATCGCAGTATCAGGATCAATTTCCCCTCTTGCGACCGTGCTGTTATGTTCAGCCCCTGTCATTTATTACCCCCGTTTTTTGGCCATAACTGATGGCCATGTAAAGCTCATGATTTCATGTCCGTCAGTTATGAACAAAAACTATCGGTTGCCCATCTGCAGCTTCTCTATGGCATTCCAATAAAAACGTTCATCCATGGTAGTTGACGCACATGTAATTGCAAGAATCAACCCTACAAAACAAAATAATCCCGTATCATATCTGATGTATGCAAGATGGTATATCTTGATAATCGTAACAAGAATACCGAGCATATACACCTCAGGCATAGACCATTCATCAAGATAATGATAACAGCGCATCAGAAAGGATATCCTGAAAAAATCTTTTCTGCATTTCAGGCCCAGTGAAACACATAAAAGGAGCAACAGTCTAAAAAGAGGAAAAACAAAAACAGTTAACAGCGCTATAACGGATACAAAGACGTACCCCTTATCAAACAGTTTGAAGATACTGCCAACAACAGAGGCACTCTGTTCCATACCAAAGGTATACAGGGTCATAATGGGCATAACCATAGCCGGATAAAAAAGAATCAGCGCTGTAATACTGAATGCAAGGGTTCTGTTGCAGGAATCAGCTCTCGGAACATAGAGCTTGCTGCCACACCTTGGACAAAAAACCGTATGTCCCGGTTTAACATCAATATCCTCAAGCATCACATCACATGAATCACAGACAATAGCTTGTATTAGGGGGCGCCTTTTCACACTTGACATTTATTTGCTTTTTTCTCCTATTTCTCCGTTATTCCCTTAAATATCACTGTCATATTTCTAAACCGGCATGGCCGGATTCAAACCTGTCTGTGCGCCACTGTATCCGCCTGTGCGCCAACGCATCTGCCTGTGCGCCAACGCATCTGCCTGTGCGCCAAC
>JAGGTJ010000098.1 GCA_021163815.1 Deltaproteobacteria bacterium
CGGATGAAGCCAAATCTCAATTCGACTCTTTTGCGAAGAAGGCCGCCGCTTTTTTAATATTTTCCGCTCCATACGCAGCCGTTTATTCTCTTTCTTCAAACGCCTGTTTTCTGCTTCTATCTCACGCTGAGTTACTCCTTATTAGAGAACGCACTTTATGTTTTCGCACCTGCCTTGTAATATTGTATATAGGAACACCAAGGCGCCTGCCAACAGCACCTCTGTGGTATCCCTGGTTGACAACCAGATCAACTGCATCCCGTTTGAATTCTTCTGTGTAATCGGCCCGTTTTTTTCACTCATAGGACACCCTCTCTTCGTTTTTATTGTTCTTAACAGGGTGTTCATTTCGATTAAATCACTTCAGACAGGGTTACCTTCGCCTTAAATTTGTTTGAAAACCTTCTTTCCACTTTGGACCACCTTTCTGAAAATTGCCATCTTTGTTTTACCCATATTGTCCCATTTTTGGGGCCCTCTATAATATCCCCTGGCCGGCCGGGGCCGGACAGTGTTTACAAAGATCATACAAAAATTACATACGAACTGAAATGGCAACGAAACCAGGCCGCTATTGATCGGCAAGCGCTGGCTGACGGGACATTTCCGTTAATTACTAATACCGAACAGGAATGTGCTGAAGTCCTACGTACTTATAAACAACAACCCCGGCTGGAAAAACGTTTCAGCACCACAAAGTCCGTATTGGAAATTGCACCAGTTTTTCTTGAAAAATCTTCCCGCATCGAAGCCATCACCTTTTTGTATTTTGTAGCGTTAATGGTGATTAGCCTGATGGAAAGAGCGATCCGCAAACAAATGGCTGAGGAATCGATTGAAAGCCTTGCGATTCTTCCACAAAAAATGAAAACCGTCCATCCGACTTGGAACAATCTGCGTTACTTGTTTCGAAACGTGCATTTGTCTCAAATATTTATCAAAGAGCGTTTGGTAAAGCAGACCTTAAAGGGTTTGCATGAAACCCATATAGAGGTACTCCGTCTTTTAGGCGTCCCGGCATCTGAATATTTGGACCTTGCCAGCGAATTTGCAACATGAATCGGGGTGCCACAAATGATAAAATATAAAATTAAAAACTTTTTACTTCAAAGATGCGAAATGTAAGTTATTAACTAAAGTTTCACCGTTTTTGAAGTTTGTTTGAGCCAAACCGAGGATTTTGCTCCGATACGAAACTAAAACCCCGTCCAGTTGGCACGGAAAATGAATTTCAATTTTTATGCCAATTATTTCAAGATGTTATGTTGATTTTTCCCTTGCAATTTATTTCCTTTCACGGTAAGATTTATCCATAACTTCTTGATATCCAATCGGAAAGGAGCAAATTAACATGTTTATTCTACGCGATATCCTTCGACCCCTTCAGAGCGACTTCTCGGCCAGTCGCCTTGGCAAGCAACGCAGCAGGTGGTTTGTTTACACCGTTCTGGCTTTTATCATTCCGTTTACTACGTCCATTTCATCGAACATTCTTCGGTGCATAAATACTCTTTTTGGGATTCATGTGAACCGACGTCGGTTCTATATTTTCATGAAATCAAACAAACTTCCATGGGCCAAACTGTGGCCGAGATTGTGGAGCATGATTCCAGATCCTTTAACGGATGACCGTTTGCTACTTGCTCTGGATGATTTCATAAATCCCAAGACAGGCAGAAAGATTTTCGGTTGCGCTCATTTCTTCGATCATGCAGCAAAGGCCAACCAGTCCAAATATCCCTGGGCACAGAATGTTGTTCTGATAGGCTTGCTCAAACACATCAAAGGACGCTGGGCGTGTCTGCCCCTTGCCCATAAATTCTATCTGCCAAAAAAAGCGATTGCCTCAAAATCAAAGAATATGAATATCCCCAATGAAATCCCTTCCTTCAGTACAAAGCTTCAGCAGGCAGCCGAGATGATTATACAGATTGCCCATCATTTTACCGGTGTACCTGTCACGGTTGTTTGCGATAGCTGGTTCGGAAACGATGGCTTGTTCAAGCCCGTGCGCAAGCATCTCGGGTCTTCTTTTCATTTACTCTCCCGATTACGCTCCAATATCATCCTTTATTCTTTGCCACCCACCACGCAGGTAAAGAGGAAACGCGGCAAGCCACGCAAGTATGGGAACCGACTGGGTACCTGCACTGAATTGGCTGCCAGATCCAAATCAGAGGCATCATGCTACCGGGTATTTCTTTATGGACGTTACCGCGAGGTTATGGCCTCGACAAAAGTGGTCATGCTTAAGACCCTCAAGTGTTCTGTCCGGGTAGTCTGGGTCTTTCGTAAAACACGATGGATTGCCCTTTTCTCTACCGATCTCAATCTGAGCCCTGTGCAAATCATCGAGTACTATGGTGCAAGGTGGAAAGTTGAATCCGGTTTCAAAGAACTCAAACAGGACATCGGAAGTAGCAAAAGCCAGGCACGCAATGCCTATGCGGTCATGAATCACATGAACTTTTCCACTATGGCAACTACCATTACCTGGATCTATGGGGCACGACTTGAAAACATCCCCGAACGTCGTCACAAAGTCAGAGGTCGCAACAGTTTTGCCTTCTCTGATCTCAGACATATCATTGCCAAGGCTGCCTTGACACATAATTTTGATGCTATTTGCCATACATATGACAAACTACCGCGAAAATCTTTCGTGGATACTCTACTGCGCATGGTTGCGTGATTCTATGAAACATAATTTTGGTGAAACTTCAGTTATTTTAAAAAAGAAATTTATACTTTTGATGAACCTGTAAAAAGTCGAGTTGATGGCTAAGTAAAAATCTTCATATACAAGGCATAGTGTTTGGTCATGCGTGAAGGCATACAGGATATCCAGCGCATGGCCAAACGCTCACAGTATATGGAGACTTTTTACGATGCCATCAAGGGCAAACTATTTTAAAAGCCTCTGTCTTTTAACCGCCGTATACAGACTGATACGTACCACACGACACCGGACTGAAAAGCCAGGTTCTATTTTCATATCCGTAGATGGCCAGGATATCTTGGATCTGGCCATGTCGGTTTAGATTGTAAACATCATATGATCTACACTTGAATTTTGTTCCGCTCTGTTTTATAGCTGAACAATCATAGTCGAATGCAGAACATACTGACTACCCTCTTAAAAGGGAACAATACCTTACTTTACCATGAAAACACACAACACCATGCTAAAAAACCAGGCTCTATTTTCATATCCGTGGGTGGCCAGAATATTTTGGATCCGGCCATGCCGGTTTATGCGGTTTTCCATAAGGAATTTCAATATTAAAAAAAAACGGTTCTCACCTAAATCCTGCAAGCGTCGAGTTTGCCGAAGACCTGCCTGCAGCAGGCAGGTGCAAGGCGGCAAGGGCGCAGACGTAGTATGATCAAGTCCTTGCCACACAGATTCGGTAAAATCGGCGCTCCGGAAGCGGTAAACTATTTTCAAAAATCACAACATTTATGGCCGTATCAAATTGATGCATATTATACAAGCACAACATTTATATAAGTCGTTGATATTAAAAGCATAATTTTCTTATTGGAAATAGTTTATGCAGGTTTTAGGTTGTACGCTTTTTTTTTGATCCCTGCGTCGGATTTGGATTGAAGTCATCAGAATTTCCGTATGTTTTTGATGGCTGTTTTTTTTATCTCTGTGGCGCAAAAACGGGGTCGCATATTTGGCTTTTTTCGGAGGATACTGTGAAAGGGAACAATATTTCCAGGGTATGTGTTATTGGCGCTGGTAGTTGGGGTACGGCCCTTGCTAATCTCCTCGCTGAAAAGGATCTTGCTGTAGACCTGTGGGTCAGAGAAGATGATGTTTTCAATCAGATAACGGAAGACCGGATCAATCACACCTTTTTGCCTGGAATACACTTGTCATCAAATCTTACTCCTGTCAAGACCTTCGAAGCGGCCTTATCTGAAAAGGAAATGGCACTGATTGTTGTTCCCTCGCATGTCATGCGAGAGGTGCTTTATGGGATGAAACCGTATCTCAATTCCTCTGTATCATTGATGATTGCCACAAAAGGTATTGAAAATAAGACATTGATGGTAATGTCACAGGTTGCTGAAAGTGTCTTGTCAAAAGAATTTTTGAAAAATTTTTCATGTCTGTCAGGTCCAAGCTTTGCTAAAGAGGTTGCTATAAAAATCCCCACCGCAGTTACCATAGCCTCAAGAAATGCTGTGCACTTAGAAAGACTTCAGCGCCTTTTTACATGTGAGTTTTTCAGAGTCTATACCAGCTTTGACCTTATTGGTGTACAGTTGGGAGGTGCACTCAAAAACGTTATTGCCATCGCTGCAGGAATATCAGACGGTCTGGGTTTTGGGCACAATGCAAGGGCAGCCTTGATTACTAGGGGGCTTGCTGAGATAACCAGACTGGGAGTGTCAATGGGGGCCAAACCCATGACCTTTTCAGGCCTTGCAGGTATGGGAGATCTTGTGCTGACATGTACCGGTGATCTGAGCAGAAACAGAACAGTGGGTATGAAATTAGGGAAAGGTATGAAACTGGATGAAATAACAGACAGGATGTCTATGGTTGCAGAGGGTGTTAAAACTACTATGTCAGCCTATAATCTTGCCAGAAAAATGCATGTTGACATGCCTATTACAAATCAGGTCTATTCCGTTTTGTACGAAGGAAAGGACCCACGAGACGCTGTCAGGGATCTTATGGCAAGAAAACTGAAACCCGAACTGGAATATTGATCAGACTCACCAAGTGATCCTGTAACTCATCTGCTGTGTTTGGCACAGCAGATGGTGCATATGTTGCAAAAAAAAGACGAAAAATGAAAACTGAAGTTTCACCGAAATTATGTTTCATAGAATCACGCAACCATGCGCAGTAGAGTATCCACGAAAGAT
>JAGGTJ010000175.1 GCA_021163815.1 Deltaproteobacteria bacterium
TGTATTTTCATATCCGTGGGTGGCCAGGATATTTTGGATCCGGCCATGCCGGTTTATGTCTGTCTATGGGTAACGAACTTGATTAATAGATATGTAATGATAAAAGGGTATTGAAATGGAAAAGAAACTGATTGATTACAGGGGAGATTGTTGAAAGGCATACCTTGACGTAGGTCTATGTCTAAGGATGTTGCCCCCCGGGGAAATGTTTGAATTTATTGTTGAGGGTAATAAAAGGGATAAAATAAAAAGGGTGATTTTCAGGCATGGCGGAGAGGTTGTCTCTGAGACTGTGTCAGGCGGTGATATCAGGTTCAGGGTCAAAAAAACAGAAAGAGAAGGAATCGTTTAATTTTTGTCTGTATCCTGGATTTATTCAGCGTGGTGGTTTGAGACCAGAAAATCTAAGAATGCCTGGCATGGAGGCGAGGCGGTTCTCCTTTTGTCCCTGATCAGATAAAAATGGCGTTTCATGGAAATACCATCTATTTTGACGGTTTTTATTAGGCCTGCCTTGAGTTCAGTATCAATGGCCCTTGACGATAAGACAGATATGCCAAGCCCTGCCTTTATGGCCTCTTTTACGGCTGTAGATGAACCAAGACGGGCCACGATCTTGAATGATTTTGTGATCTCGCTATCAGACATATTCATGCATTCTGCCATTATCTTCAATGTCCCTGAACCTGTTTCTCTTATTACAAATGGTTCTTCCATGAGATCATGAAGGGATACCTTTTTCTTTTCTGTCCATGAATGTCCGGCAGGAACAGCCAGTACGAGCTCATCTTCCCACAGGTCGTAACACTCGAGATTTTTCCCTGATGTTATGGCCCCTACAATACCGAGTTCAAGCCTGCCTTCAAGGACATCCTGTTCTATTCTTTTTGAATCGGCAATGGTCATGCTGACGGATATAAAGGGATAGTCCTTGCGGAAAAGCTGGATAAGGCCGGGAAGTATGTATTCTCCCGGGATTGTGCTGCCTCCTGCATGGATTTCTCCTCTTTTTACGCCAAGAAACTCCTGAAATTCCATACAGATCTTGCCTTTCATGTCCAGCAGGGCCATTGCTTTTCTATAAAAAAAATCCCCCGCTTTTGTAGGTATGATTTTTCTTCCGAGACGATCGAACAGCTTTGTCCCTATCATATTTTCCAGGTTGGCTATCCTTTCACTAACAGATGCCTGAGCCAGAAAGACTGTGTCTGCAGCCTTTGAAAAGCTTTTGAGTTCATATACCTTGCAAAATATTTCCAGGTGTCTGAGATCAAAATTTAAAGATATATTCTGTGTTTTTTTCATTCTCTTTTGTAAAGGGTTATGAGTGTGCTACAAATACCAATTTAACTGTCTGTTTCTTTGACAGGCTCTAAGGCCTCAATAACGAGGGCTGCTATCAGGGGAAACATTAACTCGTGATGTCCTGTAAGTTGGTATCCCTTGCCGCCTTCCATGGTGGGCCGGTGCACGACATTTGTTGTTGGTCTGTAATGCTGAATAAAATCCATGTTTACTGTGGTGAAGTCTTTTACGTCATATCCAAGGTTTCTTACAAGGGTTAACGCCTTTAAAAACACCTCCGGCAGGATGACCGCTGACCCGAGATTTATGTAAATACCACCGTTTATAGAGGATATGAGACGTGAAAATATACGGAAATCGAGGTGTGATGTTGCTCCAATGGCAGCGCCGTTTGCATCTCGATGAAAATGTATGATATCCGTGCCAATGGCCACATGAACTGTGACCGGTATATCAAGTTCATACGCCCGGGCAAGTATGCTGTAGCGGTTAAAGGGAAATCTGTTTTTTGTAAGCATTGCCCCTACGGCCCTGCCAAGTCCCATACCTTTTTTGTAACCCTCTGCAATGGCATTGTTAATATATCTCCCTGTTTCTTCCGCCATACCAAATTCACCTCTGCCCAATTCTCCTGCCACATCTTCCGATGTCTGGCCCACCATTGCAATTTCTGAATCATGGATGATACATGCCCCGTTCATTGCAATCCCCTTTATAATTCTGCGATCCATAAGGTCAATAATTACAGGAGCAAGGCCCACCTTTATAACATGTCCACCCATGCCTATAATTATGGTTCTGTCTGAAGATGCAGCCTTGACAAAACGGGCTACGATCTCCTTGATCTGTTTGCCTGCCAGTATATCGGGCAGAGACTCAAACCATTTTTTTATCCCTCCGCTTTTTGTCCACGGTGAGGCAAAGTCGTTGACGTTTACCTTGCTTTTTCTTGTTTTCAGGGGATAGGTCTTTATATTGTCTATGGGTAATGGCGTTATTTTATTCATGATTCCATGTGCTCCTCAGCATGTCTGCTGAACATTAGATAGTCTACAAGGTGGCACAGGATATGGGAGGCCGTTATATGTGCCTCCTGTATTCTTGCAGTGTTAAAATCATTTGCCAGAATGGAAAGATCGAGAAGGCCAAGGAGTTTTCCTCCGTCCTTGCCGAGAAGGCCTGCCGTAAAGATGCTGTGGTCTCTTGCATATTTGACTGCTCTTACTATATTTTCAGAAGAACCACTTGTGCTTATAACTAAGAGAATATCTCCCTCCTTTCCTATCGCCTTTATCTGTTTTAGGAATATATCTTTAAAAGAATAGTCATTTCCAATGCTTGTGATGACAGATGTGTCGGTTGTGAGGGCAATGGCAGGCAGGGGAGGACGCTCTATCTCGAATCTGTTTACAAATTCGGCCGCTATGTGCTGGGCATCTGCAGCGCTGCCGCCGTTGCCGCATAGCATAAGTTTCTGATCGTTGGTAAAGGCAAAGGCAATTTTTTCTGAAAGATATATAAGATTGGATGTGTTGTCTTTTATAAATTCCTTTTTCAGCCTCAAACTTTGATCAAGTATATTTTTTATTATCTGTTCCACGCATTTCCCCTTTTATTAATGCCAAATCTTTTATTGCCCTTGCTACGGTCATAAGTTCTTTGTCTCCTATTGTTCTTACATCGAACAGGACCTTTTCTCCCTTGACTCTAGTTATTATTGGCGGATCATATTCCCTGAGCCAGGTTTCCATGTGTTGTGCAGACAGTCTGTTGGGTACAAGGCAGAGCATTTTGCTTGGTAGCCTGAGGTGGGGCAGTGATCCTCCACCTGTCATTGAGTTGCCATCCATAAGTTCAAGTGAAAAGTTGTCTGTGTTAATGTCTGTGACAAGTTTTGCAAGATATGCTGCCTTTTCTTTAAGGCTATCGTAAGATTGGAATATCATTTTGAGAACAGGAATTTTTTTTGCGGCCTTCTGCTTATCCATATAAAGTCGCAAGGCCTCCTCGAGTGCCAAAAGGGTAAGTTTGTCTATTCTGAGTGCCCTTGTAAGCTGGTTCTCCCTGATGCTTTTTATCAGATCTTCTCGTCCAAGGATGATCCCTGCCTGGGGGCCTCCAAGAAGTTTGTCTCCGCTGAATGTTACCAAATCAGCTCCCTGAGCCAGCGCATCCTGAACGGTTGGTTCCATTGGAAGTCCATAGTCAGAAAAATTTATCAGGCATCCACTCCCAAGGTCTTCCATTACAGGTATGCCATAACGTCTGCCGAGAGAGACCATTTCGGAGAGAGAAACATCTTCTGTGAACCCTATTAAGGCAAAGTTGCTCTTGTGGACCTTTAATAGCAGGGATGTATCAGAATCGATAGCCCTTTCATAATCTGCAAGATGGGTTTTATTAGTAGTTCCTACCTCTACCATTTGTGCTCCGCTCTTTCGCATGACATCAGGAATCCGAAAAGAACCACCGATTTCCACCAACTGTCCGCGGGAGACTATAACTTTTTGCCCTTTTGCAATGGTTTCTAAGCAGAGAAGGACTGCTGCTGCATTGTTGTTTACAACCATTGCGGCTTCTGAATTGGTCAGATCTTTTAACAGGCCTTCCACGTGAACGTATCTGCTGCCGCGTTTTCCGCTATTTATGTCGTATTCCAGATTACAGTATCCCCCTGGTAAGGATCCGAGTTTTTCAAGAACTGTTTCAGCAAGAGGAGATCGACCAAGGTTTGTATGTATGATAACGCCGGTTGCGTTGATTACTGATATCAGGCTGGGGCGGGTTATTCGTACAAGTTTTTTTTCTACAAGATCAATGACGGTTTCGGTTTTCAGTTGGGTTTCTGTTGTGAGACTTTCATCTTTTATTTGATAGCGTAGTTGTTCAAGTGTTTGCCTTATGGCATTGGTAACCATATCCCTTGGATAAATTTCAAGTAATTCGGATATCCTGCGGGTATTGAGCAGCTTGTCTACAGCGGGCACTTTTTTAAAGAGATAGGTTTTGTTTTCTGTCACTTGTTTTTTTCCTTTGGTTTGACGTAAAATCTAAACCCTGCAGGCGGCAAGGTTGGAGACGTAGTACGATCAAGTTCTTGCCAACGTTGCAGATTTGGTAAAATCGACGCTTTTGAAGGGTAAACTATTTCCAAAGACCGCAGCCTTTATGATCGTATTCAAATCGGTGTGTGTTATATAAGCACAACATTTCTATACTTTGCTAATATTGATGGCAACATCTTCTCTAAACCGGCATGGCCGGATCCAAAATATCCTGGCCACCCACGGATATGAAAATACAGACTGGTTTTTCAACATGGTTTTGTGTGTTTTCATGGTAAACTATATATCAAGCGTTTCTTTTTTTCAATGTGTTGAAAAATGAACTTGAAAAGCAAAGGCATTTTTGTTAGAAATAATTATCATGGTGAGTGTAGCTCAGTTGGTAGAGCACCGGGTTGTGGCCCCGGCGGTCGAGGGTTCAAG
>JAGGTJ010000007.1 GCA_021163815.1 Deltaproteobacteria bacterium
TCAATTTGAAGATAAAGATTGTGATTTTTGAAAATAGTTTACCGCTTCCGGAGCGCCGATTTTACCGAATCTGCGGTGTTGGCAAGGACTTGAAGTACCGTAGTACGTCTGCGCCCTTGCCGCCTTGCACCTGCCTGCCGCAGGCAGGTCTTCGGCAAACTCGACGCTTGCAGGATTTAGGTGTTAAGGATATGTCAACAGAAAAATCAATACCTACAGGAAACAGATGACAGATTCAGACAGATCAACAGTTCCCGGTTTCAGTGTCTCGGCAGTATCTGCCGGCCTGAAAAAGGGCAATGCCCTGGATATGGCCCTCATATATTCTAAAAGGGATGCAGTGGTTGCAGGGGCATTCACAAGCAACCTGATAAAGGCTGCTCCTGTTATTGTAAGCAGGGAACATATATCGGATAACAGGGCCAGGGCCATTATAGTCAACTCAGGCAATGCCAATGCATGCACAGGGGAGGCAGGAATTAATGATTGCCGTGATACAGCACGGATGACAGCAAACCTTCTTGGGGTTTCTCCCAATGACATTCTTGTGGCCTCAACCGGTGTGATAGGACAGCCCATGGATATGAAATGTGTTGCCAATGCCATACCACGCCTTGTTTCAGAACTTTCGAAAGAGGCTATTCCCCTTGCAGCCAGGGCCATTATGACGACAGACTCATTTCCAAAGATTGCCTGTTTTGAAGGTCGTGCTGATGGAAAAAGGTACAGGATAACAGGTATTGCAAAGGGTGCGGGTATGATAATGCCGGATATGGCTACCATGTTATGTTTTATTGTCACAGATCTATCAGTTAATGCCGATCAGCTTGAAGAGGCCGTATCCGGGGCGGTAAATGATACGTTTAACCGTATCACGGTTGACGGAGATACCAGTACTAATGATACGGTGTTGGTAATGGCCAATGGTATGGCGGGGAACAGCATGCTTACAGGAACTGAGCAGGAAGAATTCTCCGGTGCCATCAAGGAGATCATGGCCACTCTGGCCCGCATGATTGTCAAGGATGGAGAGGGGGCTACCAAGCTGGTTGAAATACATCTTAAAGGGGCATTAAGCAAATCAGACGCATCAAGGGCCGCAAGGACAATTGCGAACTCAAATCTTGTAAAGACTGCCTTTTATGGTCGTGATCCAAACTGGGGCAGGATAATGGCGGCACTGGGAAGATCAAACGTCAAGATCAGGGAACAGGATATTGATATCTTTATTGACGATGTACAGATTGTATCCGGGGGCATGGGCTGTGGCACAGCGGCGGAGATCAGGGCTGCAGAACGAATGTCTGAAGATGAGTTCACCCTTACGGTAAATCTGAATCAGGGGATGTTTCAGGACAGGATCCTCACCTGTGATCTGACACATGAATATGTAACCATTAATGCCGATTACAGGACATAATTATGTTATTGTGGTAGTATAATGTGTGATGTAATCAGTACCTGACGTATCAGATCGATAAATCCTGCCTTCTTACTTTTAGTATTGTTCTCATGAAAAATGTCCTGAATACAGGGACACAGCTTTCCATAAAATAAATTCGGAAGAGACTAAGTACCCTCAGTCACATCACAAAAACCCTTCTAATGCTCCTCATTGGGCTATTACGAACAACCTTTATTATGGAGGATAAAATGTTTTCAGTAATAATGGCAGGAGGTTCAGGAACACGTTTTTGGCCGTTAAGCAGGAAGGACAATCCAAAACAGTTTTTGAATATTACCGGCCGTGATCCAATGGTAGTTGAGACAGTAAACAGGCTGCACCCGGTGTCATCCGATGATGAAACCGTGCTGGTGGTTGCCAGAACGCATGTTGATAAGACAAGGGCACTTTTCGCCAATCGCCCTGTGCATATACTGGCGGAACCTGTAGGCCGCAATACAGCCCCCTGCATAGGGCTTGGAGCATTATACGCTGAATACCTCGGTTATAACGGTCCAATAGCATTTTTGCCTGCAGATCACTTTATTGCTGATACAGATTCTTTTGTTAAGGCATTAAAAGCAGCAGCAGAACTGACTGAAGAGGCGGCAATTGTAACCCTTGGTGTTGTGCCTGTAAGGCCGGAAACCGGATATGGATACATACGGCGTGATCAGAGGTCTGTGAAGGTTGGAGGGATAAGTGCTTACAGTGTCATGGAATTTGTGGAAAAACCGGATCTTGAAAGGGCAATGGAATATTTGTCAAGCGGGGAATATTACTGGAATGCCGGAATCTTTGTTGCCACTGCCAGCACAATACTCAAAGAGATAAAAGGCTGTTTGCCGGAACTCCATAAAGGCCTTATGCGATTAAGGCCTGTTATGGGGACAGACAGATTTGAGACAGAACTCAGAGAGGTATACAATGAGATAAAGGGTATTTCCTTTGATTTTGGTGTCATGGAAAAGACCGATGCAGAGGTTTATGTTGTTCCCCTTTCCTGTGGCTGGAGCGATGTAGGTTCGTGGCTGTCTCTGTATGAATTGAGAACCGGTGATCATGACGAAAAGGGCAATTTAAAGGAAGGGGATGTTGTTCTTATTGACTGTGAAAACAGCTTTATTTCATCTCAGGGCAAAAAACTGGTAAGTTGCTTGGGCCTTTCGGACTGTCTTGTTGTAGATACGAACGATGCAGTGCTTGTAGCAGACATAAATAGATCCCAGGACATACGTAAGATAGTTGATCTTCTTAATGCTACGAAACCGGATCTTGTTTGATAGTTTTATATAACTTGCTGTTTTGATAATCTTGATATTTGTATGATGCGTGACAAGCACAACATTTCTATAATTCGTTGATATTAAAGGTGTAATTTTCTTTTTGAAAATAGTTTATGCAGGTTTTAGGTGTCACACTAAACCGGCATGGCCGGATCCAAACCTGCCTGTGCGTCAACGCATCTGCCTGTGCGCCAACGCACGCAGACAGGCGCAGACAGGATATCCTGGCCACCCACGGATATGAAAATACAGACTGGTTTTTCAACATGGTTTTGTGTATTTTCATGGTAAAACAAACAAGGGAGGAACTGTTATGGAGGCACATATATTCAGGGAATACGATATAAGGGGTATTTATCCGGAGGAATTGAATGAAAAGACAGTGGTTCTGCTCGGTTCTGCTATCGGAACCTATTACTCCAGGGCAGGAATAAAAAAGATATCCCTGGGTCATGATTGCAGACTCAGTTCCCCTGATCTTTCAAAATGGCTGTCACAGGGGCTTGTAAAGACCGGTATTGATATTGTGGATGTGGGCATGGTTCCAACCCCTATACTTTATTTTTCCATTTATCATCTGAAGATGGATGGAGGTATTCAGATTACAGGCAGCCATAATCCACCCGAGTTTAATGGATTCAAGATCTGTGTAGGGGAAGGCTCTCTCTATGGTGAGCAGATACAGGAGATTCGCAGGATATGCGAAAAGGGAGAATTTTCACACGGTCAGGGAAAGATAGAAACGGCCGATGTGATAGAGCCCTACATCAAATATGTAACAGAGAATATCAGGCATGGTGACAAAGATGTCAAGGTGGTTATAGATGCCGGAAATGGTGTTGGGGGTATGGTGGCAGAGAGGATTTACAAAAATCTCGGTTTTGAAGTGATTCCTCTTTTTTGTCAGCCGGATGGACGATTCCCCAATCATCATCCTGATCCTACCATACCTGAAAATCTGAAAACAATAATCAGCACGGTCAAGAAAGAATCTGCAGATATGGGGATTGCATTTGACGGGGATGCAGACCGAATAGGTGTTGTGGATCATGAAGGCTCTATTATATGGGGAGATCAGTTAATGATCATTTTTGCAAGGGATCTGCTGGAGCAAAATCCCGGCGGCAAGATCATAGGAGAGGTCAAGTGTTCCCAGACCCTGTATGATGATATAGAGCGTCATGGGGGAAAGGCCATTATGTGGAAGACAGGTCATTCCCTTATAAAAAAGAAGATGAAGGAAGAAAAGGCCCTTCTTGCCGGGGAAATGAGCGGGCACATGTTCTTCGCTGACCGGTATTTTGGGTATGATGATGCTGTATATGCAGGTGCCAGGCTGCTTGAAATCGTATCCCGTACGGGTAAATCGGTAAAAGATCTGCTGGCTGATGTTCCAAGGATGGTGAATACCCCCGAGATAAGAATGGAGTGTCCTGAAGAAAAGAAATTTGAGATAGTAAAAAGGATGGTAGAGGATTTTAAAAAGGATTACAAGGTAATAGATGTTGATGGGGCCAGGGTTATTTTTGACGGCGGCTGGGGGCTGATAAGGGCATCCAATACACAACCGGTGCTTGTGCTCCGTTTTGAGGCAGCAGATGAAAAACGGTTAGAGGATATACGTAAGATATTCATGGATAAACTGAACCGTCTGCTATCAGAGGCCTGATTTACCACAACAACCTCTAAGTCTGTGGCAGTTTTATCCCTGTTTGTTGAGCAGTTACGGTTATTTTATTGTAAAAACACACAAAACCGTGCTGAAAAACCAGGCTGTATTTTCCCGTAGGTGGCCATAATATCCTGTCTGCGCCTGTCTGCGCCTGTCTGCGCCTGTCTGCGTGCGTTGGCGCACAGGCAGATGCGT
>JAGGTJ010000016.1 GCA_021163815.1 Deltaproteobacteria bacterium
CTTGTCATTAAGATCATATACATTTGACTGGTTTGCACTTTTACCTGTCAACTTGAAATTTCCCGAAAGTCCGGCAGGCGCCTCTGTCTCAGACGCCCCCAGCACATCTCCGCCAACATCAAATCCGATATCAACATTTGTATCCAGAAAATTCAGCTTAAAGACCTTTTCCTGATATGGCCTGATCCTGATTACATTTTGATCGATTTCATAATAGATGTCATATGCCTTCAATATCTCTTTTAATACCGTGGCCGCTGATACATCCTGAAAGTTGAGGGTCAGCATATGTTTTTCCTTTGTCACCCCAGAATCAATTATCAGATTCATACCCGCTGACTGGGCAAGGGAATACAGAACCGTATTCAGATCTTCATCAATCATGGAAAAAGAAACAATATGATCCTCAAGGGGATTATATTTGGGCATAACCGGCGCAACATTCAGTTTCTTCAGTGCCTTTTTTTCAAGAGACTGAACGATATTCCTTCTGTCCCTGTCAGCCGAAGCGGATTCCTCTTTGATGTTTTCAGGAACAACCTGGGGGCCAGGAGGTTTTGGCTCTATCATGGAGTGAGGCCCCATACTACAGGCAGACAAACACAAAAGACATAATACCAGGTTTAATATGATCTTGATCTTCATTTGGGCTCCCCTGGAATCACATGTTCCTTCTTTGATCTGTCCTCACCTGCTGCACTGACAGGAAACCAGCGTTTTATATTTCGCTCCTCTATTAACACCTTCTGCGGCCTGACCTTCAGAATCCTGCCGCCCCCGGGTAAAGATGCCCCTTCCAGATAAAAAGAACCATCAACCACACAGAAACGTTTACCATTATCCACAAAGGCAAAACTCACCGAGTGTATGGACGTACGTGACAGAGAGAGGCCAGGAACATTTTGCCGGTATGCCGATTCTTTATCCTCATGATAGCCCAGCAACTCAAGCCTGACAGGCAGGTGTCTGTTGGACTTTGGTCTTGCCAGTGAAGCAAGTTTGGGTTGAAGCAGGTTAATCTGCGCTGAAATATCCGATAAGGACTCCTCGGATACCTGCATAGGATGAATCAATGGCCGTTGTCCCATAACACGGGGTGATTCAAGGAAGACACGGACCATAAAAAACATGCCTATACTGGCTATCAAAATGGTCATAGCGAAACAGAGCAAATATAAATGTTTTTTCTTCACCTTATTGTCCTGGCCAGTTTCAACACAAAATGAGATTTACTTATGGTGGTAGAAAAAGAACTTTTATCAACCCTGTAGCCCTTTTTGTTCAGTATCAGGATTGCCCTTTGATAGGTTCTGTAGGCCTGATCAAAAGGCATACTGATCAGCCCCCGTATATCTGCATTAAGCCCGGATTCACCATAACTGCCATCTATCAACTCAACGGTCATTTGTGCACCAAAAGCGTCCGTCAAATCATTGACAAGTCTCTTGTACCCTGGAAACCTTGATGCCCTGTAAATCCGGTTTATAAATCCGGTTACCTTGGTATAACGTACCGGAATCTCCGCCCTTGTCTGAAGTTTCTCACCGGCATAAAGTTCCTTGAGTATCCCTTGATAATCTGCCTCCATGGCCCTGACTCGCCCGGCAAAACAGAAATACAGGATAAAGACAAAAACTGTAACACACAGAATCATCAGGTTTAATGGAAGGATTACCTTCTGCAATAAAAACACCCATCTCTCAATGCCCCCTGAGATAGAGGCACCCACAGGCATACATTTTATCAGACCAGGCAGCGATACCTTCCGTCTTTTTCCTCCGATTTCCAGAACATCTTCCTCAATGAACTCAAAATGGAAGCCAGAGATGTCTTTCCATACAGGAGGCCTGGTATCTATCCACGAGACCAGCAAAACCCTTTCCACCCTGATCCTGTTTTCTGCCTCGGCAGATCTTATGTCAGACAGCACCATATCCCAGAGGGCATCAAACTGGCCGGCCGTATCATCAAATGCCTTTGAACGGTTTGCAGAATAGACCATCTTAGATGTCCCTATTATAAGATCAACCACCTTGCCGTGTTGAAACACTACGGCCACAGGTCCTTTCCGGCCATGCCTCTTTACGGCCTCATAAAGAACATTATAAAGAGAATACAGAACAAGGGGTTCCTCGGTCTCCTGCACATGATTCATATACTGTTCATATATCCGGCGGGGCAATGCCGTCAGGAAGATATCCGTACTGTTTCTTACCCTCTGTTTTCTCCAATAAGGAATTATATGGACAGACTGATCAAATTCTCCCTCTTCCTCTATCTGCCGTCGTGCCATAACATCGGCAAACTTTGGTTCTGAATTCACATTCATGACTCTCGTCAGAGAATCCGGAAAATCTGTTACCAGCACCCCTTCCGTAACATCGGCCAAACCGCTCAGCTCGTCTACCTTCCCCGCCCTGCAGGCATAAAAGCGGTTGTCAAGCTCTATGTAAACCGGCATGGCCGGATTCAGGATATCCCGGTCACGCACGGACATGAAAATACAGCCTGATTTTTCAGCACAGTTTTGTGGCTTTTTACGGTAAATCCCTTCAGAAAAAAAAGACATCATTTCCTCACAAGAAACTTGCCTTTCAACCTCAGAAAAATATCCCCCTTCTCAAGTTTGTTACTCATGGAAGCAGGTTCTGGTTC
The DNA here is from genome assembly GCA_021163815.1 of Deltaproteobacteria bacterium. Taxonomy (GTDB): domain Bacteria; phylum Desulfobacterota; class DSM-4660; order Desulfatiglandales; family Desulfatiglandaceae; genus JAGGTJ01. The sequence goes on from JAGGTJ010000016.1 coordinate 2,656, forward strand.
CCCGACCTTTGCAGAATCAGGAGATGTCTTCTCTTCCGGCGGGTGCTTTGCCAAGTAAAAGACAAGAGGCTCAAAATAATAGTTGTTTCCAGTGGCAGTCTGCATCAATATCTCTCTTAACTGCAAAAACGAAACAGGGCCGTTAATCTCAACATCATACTGGTCCCACCGACCAGGAGTAAGACCAAGGCTGACTGCATCCTTTATGAATCGCTGCGCCCTCGCTATCATACGCCTTCTTTTCGCTATCCTTTTCCTCATGATCCTGAGTTTTTCAAGATCTGCCCTGGCCAGCCTGATCTCTCTTTTAAGGACCTTCCAGTTTCTTACACTTCCGGAAAGCAGCAGGCAGCCCCACAACAGGAAACAGGACAGAACCATACCAAGAAAAAAACACAACATGTTGCGCCGAGATCGCCCGACAAACATCAGTTTATACATCCTCTAATCTCTTCCTGCATTTATCAGGGCACATCCACAATAAGCTGTGCCCTAACCGTCGCAGTAGTAGAAGCATCGGGCCAGCTTGCAGACGTACCACCTCCTGTACTGCCTGCACTGTCCGGATAAGACCTGAACTTCCCCTTTGTTGGATCTGCCTCTCCATCCACCATGGTATCAAGGGCAATGGCAAGGTCTGTAGGGACATTGGTCAGGTAAAGCGCATTATTATGCCTGTGATCTTTACTGCTATACAGATAGTAAAGCCACAGGGTGATTGTCTGGCTGCCGCTGTATTCTCCCTTGTAAGCATATTGGCCGCTGTTTGAGGTGTTGGATACAGGGACCATGAGTCCCACCTTTCTCAGATGTGCATCAATCCCGTCTGTTCCGCCAAAATTTGCACCGCTGATATTATCAAAACGCCCGTCTCTCGTAGCGCTGCTGCCTCCGTTTTCTGTGCCGTCTCCCAGAACATGGCCGGTACGATCATAGTAATTCAGCACAGATAACTCCCACTGCTTCAAAAACCTGGTATAGAACTTTTTCTGCTTGGCAGACTGAATTAGATCTCTTCCCTTTACTACCGCACCGATTATTATCCCAATAATTATCAGCACTATCGCCATCTCAATCAGGGTAAAACCGGCATCCGATATCCCTTTTTCCTTAGACATCAAATACTTCATAATTGCACCTCCGTTAAGATAATTGTTTTGTGCAGTTACTCAGCAATATACATGCCAAAGATTTTTTTATAACAAAGCAGCCGGGGAAAAGGAACCTTTCCGCCATTTTGTTCAATAAAAAAGGACAGATAAGGAATTATGATCAGGATTGTATCAAGGCAGGCTATGGGGTTTGATCTTAAGGAAAAGCCAATGTAAAATCAATAGGATAGGAACAAAAAAAGCGGGGGAGCCTGTTTGCGTACAAGTATATAAGGGGGAAACGAATATTACCTAAAACCTGCATAAGCTATTTTCAAAAAGGAACTTATGCCTTTAATATCAGCGAATTATAGAAATGTTGCGCTTACATAATACGCATCGATTTGAATGCGGCCATAAATAATTTTTGGACACAGCTTACCCTTAAGGAGCGTCGATTTTACCGAATCTGCAGCCTTGGCAAGGACTTGATCGCAGTACGTCTGTACCCTTACCGCCAAAGACCTGCCTGCAACAGGCAGATCTTCGACAAACTCGACGCTTGCAGGATTTAGGTATTATAAAAAAGCCAGTTGCAGATAAATGCCTTCTAATGACTAAGAGATGAAATTACATCCTCAAGAGTTTTATTATACACATCAATACCGTACATTCTATACCGTACAGTATGAAATAGTCGGGGGTACGAGCTGGAACAGCAGGTCCGTTTACCGTAAAAACACACAAGACCGTGCTGGAAAACCAGGCTGTATTTTCATATCCGTGGGTGGCCAGGATATTTTGAATCCGGCCATGCCGGTT
>JAGGTJ010000108.1 GCA_021163815.1 Deltaproteobacteria bacterium
CGAGGAGCAAACAGTTTCAGATTTTCAAATTAATAGCAATTGCAGGATTTAGGTTCTAAATAAAGTTCTATAGCTTCTTTTATATTTTCAAGCACTTCTTCAAGAGAATCCCCCTGAGTATGGCAACCTTTCAATTCAGGACAAAAAGCATAATACCCATATTGATCTTTCTCTATAACAATATTCACCTTCATCTTTCTTTCTCCGATATGCTTTTTTCGGTTAACTCATGGGAGAGATATCCAGGGGGTTCCTGACAAACCGAACTAACTGTTTTAATCTTTTTCCTTTGAGTATTTTTTTCTCTTCGTCTGAAGGACAGATCAGTTGCTGCACAACTTTACCATCATTTTTGCTTTTAACCAGCCTCGCTTATCTCAACATACCAGTCTTCCTTTCTCATTTTTCAGACAGATTGTCACCGTATGTCCCAATTGTCAATGGCGTTCTCGCTTTCTTCCCAGGCAGGTTTGAACCCAACTATGCCGAAGACATGGAAGAAAGGATTAAGATTGGGATCTGAGCTGTCTGCAGACAGGCATAATCGCACAACGATTTGGCAAAAGAAGAATTTTCACAAAATTCTTCTTTCATCACTCAGATGACCCCTTGTTCCTCCCGGCATTCTTTGATAGTATCGATGTAGGTCTTTTTCTTTTGTTTATATTGTCATTTTACTTCTATCACCTAAATTCTACAAGCATCGGTTTGCAGGCTCCAGGTAAAACAGTTTTTTCTAAGATGCCATAAGAAAAATCTTCATTTTTTAACCGAACAGAACAACAGCACATGCAGGTCAAATTACATTGTTTTGAAACACAATGAACGGGGAGGCAATCAGACATGACTCCAGAACATCTTCGTAGTAAGATTGAAGATCTGTTGGCCTTGGCTGATATTCGCATAGGAGGAGATCGGCCATGGGATATACAGGTACACAATAACAGGTTTTACAAAAAGGTATTATACGGAGGCAGCTTGGCCCTCGGTGAGACCTACATGGATAGCTGGTGGGACTGTCAGCGCCTCGATGACTTTTTTTATCATATCTTACGTGCAAGATTGGACAAAAAAGTAAGACCCGTAATATACTGCCTTTATGGCCTAAGGACCAAATTTTTAAACCTGCAAAAGGCATCAAGGGCATATCATATCGGAAGGCATCATTACGACATAGGGAATAATCTTTACCGCTGTATGCTCGACAAAAACATGATTTACAGTTGCGGTTACTGGAACAAGGCTGATTCTCTTGATCAGGCCCAGATTAACAAACTGGAGCTGACATGCCAGAAACTGAACCTTTCACCAGGAATGCGAGTCCTGGACATAGGCTGTGGCTGGGGTAACACAGCAAAATATATTGCGGAACACTATAAGGTAACAGTTGTCGGAATTACCGTTTCTCGTCAACAGGCAGAATTTGCAAAAGAACTGTGTAAGGACCTGCCTGTAGAAATTCATCTTCAGGATTATCGCACACTTAAAGGCGTATTTGATCGTATTTTATCCATAGGGATGTTTGAGCATGTAGGCTATAAAAACTATACATCTTTTATGAAGATAACCAAAAGGCTTCTTAAGCCAAACGGCATTTTCCTACTGCATACAATTGGCGGAGAAAGTTCTGCAGCAGTAAATGACCCCTGGATTGACCGGTACATCTTTCCAAACTACATGCTTCCGTCAGCAAAACGTATATGTACTGCCATCGAAGATGTTTTTGTTCTTGAAGATTGGCATTGTTTTGGCGCAGACTATGATAAAACCCTTATGGCATGGTTTAAAAATTTTCATGACCACTGGGATATCTTGAAAAAAGATTACAATGATCAGTTTTACCGAATGTGGAAATATTATCTGCTCTCCTGTGCAGCATCGTTTAGAGCCAGAAGAAATAATGTCTGGCAGATTGTCCTTTCTCCTGAAGGTATTGAGGGGGGATACCGGGCTCCTCAGCGAGGCATTTGAGTGTGCCCTTTTTAAGGTTTTTTACTCATAACGAAGCGCCTCTATGGGATTAAGCCTGGCAGCCTTACGTGCCGGGAAATAACCAAAAAAAATCCCTACTGCAACCGAAAATGAAAAGGCAACAACTATAATTGCAGGAGTAAAAACAAATGGAACAAGCAGAACGCGGGACAGCCACACAGACAAAATCATCGCAAAAATGATCCCTATTGTTCCACCCAGAGACGACAGGACAACCGCCTCAACAAGAAACTGCATAAGAACCTCTCTCTCCAGTGCACCAATAGCCAATCGTATCCCTATTTCACGTGTCCTTTCAGTCACAGAAACCAGCATAATGTTCATGATGCCAATTCCGCCAACAAGCAAACTGACCCCTGCAACAGCGCTTAAAAGTGAAGTCAGGACATTTGTTGTTCCGGACAGAATCTTTACGATCTCTCTCATATCAAGAATATGAAAATCATCTTCACTCCCATTGTGAATATGACGCCGTTCCCTCATCAGACGTTCTATATCCTGTTTTACCCTGTCTATTGAAAAACCATTCTTCACAGAAACATATATGCTGCTGACCTTTGTATTTCCTGCAATACGTCTTTGATAGATGCGAAGAGGAACAAGAATAAAATCATCCTGATCCCGGCCAAAGGTAGACTGCCCTTTTGTCTGAAAAACACCTGTTACCCTGAAAGACAATTTTTTAAGACGTATAACGGCCCCTATCGGATCTTCATTACCAAACAGTTTTGTAACAACCGTACTGCCAAGGATACAGACGGCCTTACCTGCTTTCAATTCTCCACGTGTAAACTGCCGTCCCCTGCAAACAGGCCAGTCACGAACTTCCATAAAGCCATTGTTGCTTCCCACAACAACAGTAGACCAGTTCTGGTTTCCGTAAATAGCCTGGGTCAGGCTCTCTGCCTTTGGTGCAACCGCCCCAATACCTGATATCTCTGCAGCAATGGCCTCTGCATCTTTTACGCTGAACGACGTTACAACCTGCCGTACTCCTCCAGGACCATGAAAACCCTGTCCTAACCTTACCTGCAAAAGATTGGTGCCGAGACTTTGAATCTCTGAGGTTATTTTCCGCGTTGCCCCATTACCCATAGTAACCATGGTAATGACAGCAGCAACCCCGATAATAATCCCTAAGGATGTAAGAAAAGAACGTAGTGCATTTCTTCGAATATCACGCAATGCCAACAAAAAGGCATTCCAAAACATTGTCAAATCCCCCTTAGTCTGTCCCATATTTATCCACAAACAGACGATAAGCCTTGACAGGATCAATACAGACAGATCAGTTCCAGATATGATGGTATCCTAAAAACACGCATATCAGCTCAATGAGCAAAGAGAAAAGACAGCAGACAGGCCAGGCCAAATCCCTGTTTATCGTCACAATCACATTGACTTAGCCTTTTGTGACAGATATACTGAATATAGTTGGTTTATCATCAAATTAGCATTCATCCATAATTTTTATACAGACACACACAGTGCATGGACTTTTTTACAAAATACATCAAACATACCAAAGTCTGACATGACGCCGCAAAACTGGTATGGCCGAATTCAAAATATCCTGGTCCCCCACGGGGATGAAAATACAGTCTGGTTTTTCAATACGGTTTTGTGTGTGTTTACGGTAAATTATACAACAGTTGTTGGATGAGTAAAGGGTTTTAGATTCCAGGAAGGAGCAAAGATGGATAAGACAACAAAAAAAATGACGGTACTGGATCAGATTACCGCCTCTGACAAGGTAAGAAAAAAGATTATTGATACGGCAAGCGTTCTTTATGCAAAAAAGGGATTTAATGCCACCACTATTGAAGAAATTGCCGAACAGGCGGGCATCTCCCTGCCTGTGACATATCATTATGTAAAGAAAAAATCGGAAATTATGAGTATGATCATGGAAGATGTACTGAAGGTCTTCCAGGACAATCTTAAAGAAAAGATTAAAAAAGACATTAAAGATCCAAAGTTCAAATTAGAAATAGCCGTGGATATCTATTTCCGTATTGTAGATGAACAAAATGAAAAGGTCCTGCTGATTTACCAAAAATCCAATTCCATGGACAAGGCTTCCAAATCCAAGATAATGCGATTGGAAGTAGAGCTCAGCAATCTTTTTGGCAACATCATAACAGAGGGAATAGAAAAAGAAATATTCAGGGAAACAGATGTCGATTTAATGGCTTACAATATCAACATGATGGCTCATATGTGGGTTCTCAAAAACTGGCACTTCAGAAAACGTCTCACCATTGACCAATATATCAAGTTACAAATGCACAATATTGAATCACTACTGCTAAATTCGTAACACCTAAATTCTGCAAGCGTCGAGTTTGCCGAAGATGCAAGGCGGCAAGGGCGCAGACGTACTATGATACTTCAAGCCCTTGCCAACACAGCAGATTCGGTAAAATCGACGCTCCTTAAGGGTAAACTATTTTCAAAAATCATAA
>JAGGTJ010000156.1 GCA_021163815.1 Deltaproteobacteria bacterium
TCCCCCACTGATAAGTCACGAAGATACGGCGCCCTCCCGACAGTCGCGTCAGAAACACCCTCTTGCCCCTAATTATTATTGAGCTATTACCGTAACTTCTCAATAAATTGGGGCAATACAGTGTTTCTCCTCACCCCCAAGATATTGAGCTATTACGTTTAACATTTGTTTTATAATGGCTATCAAGATTACATCGGAAGGGATACCGTAAATATGCTGCCTTTACCCAATTGGCTTGTAACCTCTATGTTGCCCCTATGGGCCTTGGCGATTGCCAGTGCCAGGCTCAGGCCAAGACCTGAGCCTTTCTCACGGGAACGGCTTTGGTCGCATCTGTAGAAACGATTAAATATTTTTGGGATTTCTTTATCTGATATCCCTATGCCTGTGTCAGAGATGGTAATAATGGCCTGTTTGTCATTGCTGTTTAATGTGATTTTGACAGTACTGCCAGGTGGTGAATATTTGATAGCGTTATCAAGCAGGTTTGCCAGCATTCGTTGTATCTTTGGAACATCCCCATGGATGTAAGTTTCCGTGGGGGCAGTTATGACAAGAGAAATCCTTTTTTCTTCTGCAATAGGTTCAAAGAGATCGCAGAGGTCACGCAACATTTCAGAGATATTGATCTCTTCCTTTTTCAGTTTGTGTGTGCCTGCTTCAGTTTCTCTGATATCAAGCATTGTGTTTATCATGTTAAGCAGGCGATCACATTCTTCGATGGTATTGGCTGCCATATCTTTATATTCTTCAATGGTGTTATCAGTTATCAGGCTCATCTCGGCAACCCCACGAATTCTTGCAATAGGAGTTCTTAGGTCATGGGCAATATCATCCGTTATCTCCTTTAATTCTCTAAACAGCTCGTTAATAAGGTCAAGCATATTATTAAAGGCCGTTTTCAATTCTTCTATCTCCCTGATTCTGCTTGTTGCATGAACCCTTTTGTCAAATTGTCCTTTTGATATCTGAAGCGCTGTATGGGTTACGTTTTCAATTCCGTGCAGGGTTCGTCTGACAAGAAACCATCCAATGAAGGTTGACAGGACAATTGCAATGATCATGGAGGTTCTGAAGGTTCGCCTGAATATATTGAGAAACTGTCTGTCTTCTTTCATGTATCTGCCCAATTGCAGAATCAGTTTTTTACCGATAGGCCCATAGCCGATCCGGACTTTATCGTGATGATGTGCTATATGTATGGTTTTGAGTACGGGGACTGCGTTTTTATCTATATATTTCAATATGTTGGTGTCTACGGGTATGTTTCCCCACCATGACATGTTTGATGAAAATAATATGTCTCCGTCTGTTGACATAATACGAAAAAATGTGCGGTTTATACCTTCGGATTCTATTTCAAGTCTTATGGCTGTTTTTACAGTGTCTATATCCTTAAGTTTTAACAGTCTTGAGTATTCAGAAAATTCATTCAGAATCTCCCTGTCTGTTTCTTTCTGAATTGTGGTAGTAAGTCTGACATAACATATTAGAAAACCACACAGGCATGTTAGTGAGATTATAAATGCATATAATGAAGTTAGTATAAAGGGGAGGGTGCAGATATGGCTAATTATTTTTTTTAAGCACATAACCTACTCCTCGTATAGTATGAATAAGTTTGGGTTCATATCCTTTGTCGATCTTATCTCTCAGCTTACATATCTTTACTTCAACCACATTTGTCTGGGGATCAAAATTGTAATGCCACACATGTTCCATTATCATGGTCTTTGATACAACCCTCCCTGTATTTCTCAAAAGATATTCAAGGAGTGAAAACTCCCTGTTCTGCAGGGCTATCTTTTTTCCTGCCCTTGTAACCTCACGTGTAATAAGATTCATTGACAGATCTTCAACCTGAAGGATGACTGATTCTGAAGCACCCGTTGTCCTTCTAATCAGGGCCTGAACACGGGCCAAAAGTTCAGTAAAGGAAAATGGTTTGGTAAGGTAATCGTCACTACCCGTCTGAAGTCCCTTTACTCTGTCCTCTACACTTCTTTTTGCACTCAGTATTATCACCGGGGTATTAATGTCCAGTTTTCGCATGTTTTCTACAATTGATAGTCCATCCATACCTGGTAGCATTATGTCTATAATGGCTATATCATGATTTTCAGTTACAGCGGCATTAAATCCATTCTTGCCATCAGGTGTGTGGTGGACATTAAATCCTGCCTCCTTAAGGCCTTTTGTAACAAAGGCAGCAATTACCAAGTCATCTTCAACGAGCAGAACCTTCATGTTTTTCTCCCTGTACTGAAAATCAAAATACTGTGATGAACCTGTAAAAAGTCGAGTCGATGGAGATTTTTTACGACGCCATCAATTTCCAAGAATAATTGCAAGCCATATGATAAGGGTAATTATTAGGCTTACAAAGACAGCGGCAGATCCCATGTCCTTGGCCTTTTTTGACAGAGGGTCAAATTCACGGCCAATACGGTCAACAATGGTTTCTATTGCAGAGTTGAGCAGTTCAACGGTTAAGACAACGAAGCACGAGGTTACAAGAAGAAGTCTTTGAATGAGAGTGTTACCTATCCATAGTCCTGCGGGGATCATGATTATTGTCAGTACGCACTCTGTTCTAAAGGCAGATTCGTGCTTCCATGCAGAGAGCAACCCTGATAGAGAATAATTTGTTGCTTTTTTAAGATCTGTAAGGCCTTTCAATCTTCTGTTATCCATTGGGCACCTTGAAAAATGAGTTGTTTTAATCAGAAAGGGGGCATTTCACCTAAATTCTGCAAGCGTCGAGTTTGCCGAAAATGCAAGGCGGCAAGGGCGCAGACGTACTATGGATACTTCAAGTCCTTGCCACACAGATTCGGTAAAATCGACGCTCCTTAAGGGTAAACTATTTTCAAAAATCACAACCTTTATGGCCACATCAAATTGATGCGTGTTATACAAGCACAATATTTCTATAATTCGTTGATATTAAAACCATAAATTCCTTTTTGAAAATAGTTTATGCAGGTTTTAGGTTTCACACTTTATATCCAGTCTTTGGGGATGGGGATATATTTTATGGGAGAGTATCACACAACATGGTGTTTTTTAAAGCTTAATCAAAGGTTGTATTTCTTGAAAACAGATAATTTGTTATTTTTGATAAATTTTTGTTTTCCTTATCCTAGAAATACAGTATTTACTGTGAAAAGACACACAAACTGGGCTCAAAAATCAAATCGTATTTTTTATATTAGGGGCGTGTGACCATTATGGATGGGTACTGCTCTTATACGTAGGTGAGGTTTTTAAATGTCTCGTAAAAAAAGGAGAGGATCCAAGGTAAACACACCAAAACGACAAAAAAAACGGGAGAAATTTAATCCTGTGTTTAGCTCCTTGAAATCTTTGCTTAAGCAGGTTTCTGTGCCCCCCATAGAAAGGCCACGCCTCCCAGCCAACAAATATGATTCTGACAGGGCTATATTTATCAGAGCGATGCAGGATGTTGTCCCATTAGGTAACTCTGACAAAAACAGGGTATTAAAGGAACCGGACACACGTGTGCGTCCGGCGCACAGGGCCAATTCTGATGAGCTTGAGGCAATGGCATATCTCAATGACCTTGTAACGGGTTCTGTGGATATGGATATAACATTCCGAGATGATTACATTGAAGGGCATGTGAGAGGTTTTGATCCCAATCTAATGAAAAAACTGAAAAAAGGCATGTTTCCTGTTCAGGATTATGTAGATCTTCATGGTCTTACCAGACAGGAGGCAGAAGACACCGTGAAAAATTTTTTGCTCAAAAGTCACAGCCTTGGTTTAAGGTGTGTTCTTATTATTCATGGGCGTGGCCTCAATTCCGAAAACAATATTCCAGTTCTTAAAAAACTTTTGCCTCTTTGGCTGAACCGTAAGCCGATTAAAAATCTTGTCCTGGCATTTTCTACGGCAATGCCTTATGATGGAGGCACAGGGACGATTTATGTGCTGTTAAGAAAAATAAGGGGATAAGAGGAGATTATGAGAATTGTTTTGGTGCATCCTGCCGGATCTAACTGGGTGCCTGGAAAAAAGGACATAACAACGGCAAACAGGATGGCACCCCTTGGGATTTTGTCAATTGCTTCTTATCTAAATCCTGCAAGCATCTTCGCATCTGCGGTAAACTTGATATTTGCAGGATTTAGGTAGAAATTAAAAGGAAAACTTGTTTATTTTTATATAATGCTTGATTTTGGAGCATAATATATGATATTTTCCTTATACGTCTCTTGCAATTATTTGTGTTGATAATATAATCTCTCGTTTACAGTTTTTGTATGTTTATGCCAGCGTAGCTCAGATGGCAGAGCAACTGATTTGTAATCAGTAGGTCGTGGGTTCGATTCCCTCCGCTGGCTTCACTTGGTAATTTGCCGAGAGACTATACAGAGTTTTCTTGAATGAGAGTTTTTGTATAAGAT
>JAGGTJ010000137.1 GCA_021163815.1 Deltaproteobacteria bacterium
TGCGCCAACGCATCTGCCTGTGCGCCAACGCACGCAGACAGGCGCAGACAGGATACCCTGACTACCGACAAAAAAACACGGTTTGGTTTTTTCAGCACAATCTTGTATGTTTTTATGGTAAGCCACTCGATGTATTATACAAATCCCTTCTGAGCAAGGACCAGCAGTATCTCCTGAACCCCTTCCTCAGGGGTAATTCCGGTTGTATCAATACGTACGTCAGGTCTTTCAGGCGCTTCATAGGGATCATCCACACCGGTAAATCCCTTTATAAGCCCTGCCCTGGCCTTGGCATACATGCCCTTCCTGTCCCGCCTCTCACATTCTTCGATAGGCGTAGCCACATGGACCTCGATAAAGCCACCGTAATTCTCAATCATACGCCTCACCCTGGCCCTTGTAGCAGCGTATGGAGCTATTGGCGCACAGATTGCAATACCGCGGTTCTTGGTAATCTCACTTGCAACAAACCCTATACGCAGGATATTCAGGTCACGATGTTCCTTAGAAAAATTAAGTTCCTTCGATAGATTCTGCCGGACAATATCTCCATCAAGCAGGGTTACCGGACGAGTACCTATTTCCATAAAACGTGAATACAACACCTTTGCCAATGTCGATTTCCCTGACCCGGAAAGACCGGTAAAAAATATTGTAAAACCCTGTTTTTTAGGTCCCGGGTAGGTCCTCGATATCTCCTCTATCACCTCAGGGAAAGATGCCCATTCAGGGATACGCCTGCCAGTACGTATCCGTTCCCTTATATCAGAACCGGATATGGTAAGGGTACGGCAGGATTCAGATACCTGGTCTGAAGGGACATATCTGTCTTCATCGGGGATATATCCCATCTCTTCAAATGGGACAATCTCTACCCCGATCTCTTCGCTGTACCTTAAAACCAGTTCTTTTGCGGCATTGTTTTTATAAAACATGCCATCCTGTCCGTCATAACATGGGTCAGCATGATGCCTTCCTACTATAAAGTGTGAACAGCCATAATTCCTCGCTATAATGGCATGAAAGACAGCCTCCCTTGGCCCTGCCATACGCATTGCAAGGGGCAACATGTTCAACATTACAGTACCGGAAGGATAATACGGTAGAATTTTCTTGTAACATCTTACACGGGTATAATGATCAAAATCACCAGGTTTTGTTGTACCGACTACGGGGAGAAGCAACAGGTTTGCCCTTGCCTCCTGCATTGCCCTGATTGTCATCTCAAACTGAAGCCGATGAACAGGGTTTTCCGTCTGAAAACCAACAACCCTGTGCCATCCCTCCTTTAAGGCGGTCTGACGCACCTCTGCAGGAGTCCTGCGGAACTGCCTGAAGTCAAAGTGCAGAGGAAGCCTCACGACCTCTAATGAACCGCCTATATAATAGTCTCCTGCCTCATTTAACAGATATTCTACCCCTGGATGCCTTGTATCAAGGGTATTAAAGATCTTCATGGCCTCATGTTTTCTGTCCACGGGCCACATATCCTTTACATGTATAACTGCAAGAAGAAAGCCCTCCTGATCACGCAAACACAGATCCTCGCCTACCCTGACAGATCTTGCCATATCCTCCGGTATGTCAAGGCAGACAGGCAGTGGCCATAACGTCCCGTCACTCAAGCGCATCCGGTCAAGAACAGACTCGTAATCATCCCTTGTCATAAAACTGGCAAGGGGAGAAAACCCCCCGGAGGCCAACAGTTCCAGATCACATATCTGCCTGTCAGACAGGATCATCTCGGGTAAATGCAGGGCTGTTTCTTTAATTGCATTTTCCCGGTCATTGTCAACAACCAGATCTATCAGTTTTCCACCGTACGGCCTTATAAGACCTCTGTTTTGCATGGCAAACCCTACCTTGCACCCATTAAAATTACCCCTAAAACCTGCACAAACTATTTTCAAAAAGGAAATTATGCTTTTAACATCAGCCAAATGCCGTATTACACAAACAACAAAGGGTTATGCAAAGGTCCCACTATGAATAAGAGACATCTATGGATGAGAACTTAATTCGGCCCTCGTTTTATTACCCTGTCCTTAATTCGCTTGATATGACCTCTGCCAAGGCCCTTTACCTCACAACCCAACTCAAAATATCTTTCAATCCTGTCATCATCAAGGATACCGAAACAGTCAATCACTGCCACAGGTTTACCTGTCATCCTTACCAGCTCGTCCGGATCAAGCTCAAGGTATGGCTGATGACGCACAGCAAACACAACAGCGTCCGAATCCCTCAAGGCCTCTTCCAAATCCTGGGTCATACGAAAATCCTCAAGCTGTGACTGATTACGAAAAAACTGTGCCCTGCTGACCCCAACAGCAGGATAGGTATCCTGTTTTTCGATCTCCCACCAGTGTTTCACGTATGGATCATGGGCCTTGACATCAGCGCCCATTTCCACAAGTTTCCGCAGCAGGATCTCAGATCCACTGTATCTTGTATCGCCCACATCCTCTCTGTACGACACGCCAAGAATTGTTATTTGGCACGCAGCAACAATACTTCCCATATTTCTCAGGGCATCACGTACAAGCTGAGCCGCATGAATTGCCCTTGTATCGTTAATGTTGATGGCCTCAGTTGTGATCTTGAATATATCATTATCAAAACCTAACAGATGCTTGTATGCCCACATACCAAGCCCGCCATCTTTGGGCAGACAGTATCCACCTATGCCAGGACCTGGAAAGATAATATTGTTGTGCGTGGGACGCACCTTGATAGCATCTATTACCTTAAGAAGATCAACACCGTTTGTCTCGGAAAACAGGCTCCATTCATCAAGAAACGCCAAAATAGTGGCCCTGTAACTGTTTTCCACTATCTTGCATGTCTCGCTTTCAATGGGTCTGTCAAGAACCGTAAGGGGATATTCTTCCACGTGCAGGACATCGGACAAAAACCGTACCACCCTTTTCCTGCTCTCTTCATTGATTCCACTGCACACCCGCCAGAAATCCCTCACCGATCGCACATACTCCTTGCCAGGCATGACCCTTTCGTAACTGTGTGCAAGCAGGGGCTCCTTTTCTATCCCCCTTTTTTTAAATGCCTTTTTAATCATCGGATAGGCCACGTATTCAGTTGTCCCCGGAGGAACTGTCGTCTCTATAAGGACCAGACAATCAGGATCAATCTTTTCTCCAATGATCCTGAAGCTCTCTTCTAAGGCACTGATATCTGCATTACCAGTCTTAATATCACCAAGGGATTCCTTCACAAAGTCACACTGAACATCAACCACAAGCACATCTGCCAGGCTCAGGACATCATAGGTAAAGGTCGCAGTCAGAGTCTTTTTCTGAATCACGCACCTCTTTATAATATTTGCCACCTCTGGATCCTCTGCCTCAACCGGTGATATACCCCTGTTAAAAACAGGAATCTTCCAAAAACTTCTCTCACTCGGCCTCTGCATTCCAATAACAAACTTGTTCGGGATACCGGTCTTTTTATCTGCAGAGTCTGCAACCACCCCAGCCATAACAGCCCCTACAAAGCCAAGTCCCATCACTACCACTATCTCAAAGCCATCTCGTCTTTTCTCGTCTGCAAGAACAGACAGTCTCCTGTACTCTTTTTCATAGTCCTTTCTATCTGGCAAGGCAAATCTTTCACCCCCAGGGCTAACCGAATATTTCATCATTCTTTACCATCTCCTTACATGTTTTTTATCCACAAAGGGCAATAGCCCATAAAACACAGATACCTTTTCCTGTTATGGTTACGGAACAATTATCGTATCATCTGCCTTCAGTCTCAAGTTCTGATCCAGCCCCTCTCCTTTAATTATGTCCTTGTAATTGACCCTTATGATCTTATCATGTTTACCATCCTGCCTTAACAGGATGATCTCTGATTTTGATGCCCATTCCGTAAAACCACCGGCAAGGGCAAAGGCCTGAAGAACCGTCAGATGCTTTACAAGTGGATACTCGCCCGTATGCATCACCTCTCCCAGGATATATATCTTTTGACTGACAGGGTTAACAACACTGACCGTTACAACAGGATTCTCTATAAAAGCCTTCAGCTTCTGTTCAATGGCCTTTTTCAGTTCAAGAGGCGTACGCCCGGCTGCCTGTATATCATTACATAGGGGAAAGCTTATTTTACCATCGATTCTGACCAGCACGGAATCTCTCGAAAAATCAGGTTCCTTCCAGGTAGTGATCTCCAGAATATCCCCACACCCAATGTGGTATGAAGCAGATCCTGGGTTTATGTAAGAAGATGGATCTTCTACGCCTTTAATATCTTTTGCATAACAGGTAGAGCCTGTTACCATAAGCATGGACATAACGAATAAAAAACAAATAACAATTTTACTGTTTATCA
>JAGGTJ010000141.1 GCA_021163815.1 Deltaproteobacteria bacterium
AAGCAATTGGTGTGGATTCAACCATGCTTGTGCTGAATAAAAAAAGCGGAGATCCGAGTGTTAAAGTGTTACCCAATGATTATTCCAGTGGAATAACAAATTGTCTGGATGTTTCTGTATACTATTCTCCTGTGTGGAATAAGCAGGTTGTCAGATGGCAAAAACTCATGCTTGAATATCCCAATAGACCTGCCGGCCTTGAAACGTTTACAGATGCTGTTTCAGATGTGAGGCTCGATCGTGTCCGCGAGATACAAGATGCAGACATAATCAACCTCCACTGGGTGGCAGGGTGTATGGATTGTTTGAGCGTTCCTTTAGCGATAGGGAACAAACCGATTGTATGGACGCTCCATGACATGAATCCCTTTACGGGTGGATGTCATTATGCTGGAGATTGTCTAAAATACAAGGTATCCTGTGGCGCATGTCCTCAGTTAGGATCTGATATTGACGATGACCTTTCACGCCAGGTATGGAGACAAAAATTCGATGCCTATAAATCTCTAAACATAAATATCGTTACCCCAAGTCAGTGGCTTGGCAAATGTGCATCTGAAAGCAAGCTATTTTCTCGTTTTCCAGTAAACGTCATTCCAAATGGACTTCCTACAAATATATTTAAGCCATATCCTAAGACAAAAATCCGCAAGGCAGTAAATATTCCTGAATCTGCAAAGATCATCTTGTTTGGCGCAGATTCTGTTGTGAACGAAAGAAAAGGGTTTAGATACCTTTTAGAGGCCCTTAATAAGCTTCCACTCAAAGGCAAGAGGGACAATATTATACTTGCATTCTTTGGACATCTCCCGGAGGGGACAAAGATAGACTCAATGTATCCAATGTTAAACTTTGGTTCGATAACAGATGAGAATCAGCTTGCAATGGCCTACAGTGCGGCTGATGTATTTGTTCTTCCCTCCCTTGAGGATAATCTCCCTAATACTGTTATAGAGGCAATGGCTTGTGGTGTGTCTGTGGTTGGTTTTGATATCGGCGGGATACCGGATATGATAGAGCACAAAAAGACCGGTTATCTGGTGAAACCCAAGGATATATATGACTTAATTGAAGGTATTGGGTGGGCCATGTCATCTGAAAGATCATTCAGATTATCAGAACAGTGTAGGGCCAAGGTAGAAAAGGAATACACCCTTGAAGTGCAGGCCAAGGCATATAGTGAGTTGTATGAACGGATACTAAAAGATCATTCACGTATCGGGAAGGACATCTTTACACAGGCAAAAATTCTGAATCAACAAGGTGAAGACCTCTTTGCAAAGGGTGATTTGAAAGGTGCATTATATGCATTTACAAAGGCACTTGATATAGCCCCAAACTATGCAGAAACCCACAACAATCTTGGTGTAGTGTATTGGCAGTCCGGAATCCAAAAGGCCTTGCAGTATTTTGCAAAAGCTTTAGAAATTGATCCGAATGATCGAGATGCTGTTCTGAATCTGGGCGACATATTCAAGGCCCTTGGAGAGGTCAATAAAGCCAGAGTTGTCTATCTATCCTATTTGAGCAAGAATCCCGAAGATGAAGGTGTAACCCTTGCTTGGGGGGAACTTAAAGATAAAGAAGAAGATAAAGCGATAGTAGAGATAAGAAAAGCTGAGGCAAAAGATTATCTTGTGTCTGCCATCGTTTCCACCTATTGCTCGGAAGAGTTTATGCGTGAGTGTTTAGAGAACGTGGAGGATCAGACTATTTCTGATAAGTTGGAAATCGTGGTTGTTGATGCTGCATCTCCTCAGAATGAAGGGCAGATCGTAAAGGAATTCCAGAAACGGTATGCAAATATCACATACATCCGCACAAAAGGGCGAATTGGGATTTATACAGCGTGGAACATCGCGATAAAGGCATCTTCGGGTAAATACTGCATAAGCGTAAGCACAAATGATCACCTCAAGAGAGAGGCTTGTGAGGTCTTAGCCCGAGCCCTTGATGATAATCCAAAGTGTGCACTCGTTTACGGAAATACATACCTCACACACAACCCACACGAAACATTTGAAAAAAATACCCACTTCAGGACTTACCAATGGCCTGAGTATCGCTTTGAGGATCTACTGCAGAACTGTATGGTTGGTCCCCATCCCATGTGGCGTAAATCGGTGCATGACCACATAGGTTATTTTGACGAGAGGTATGTGGCTGACGGTGACCAGGAATTCTGGCTTCGTATAGGAGAAAAATATCCCCTGCTACATATCCCGGAGTTCATAGGGCTCCAATGGATAACTATAAATTCACTTTCCGGTAAGGGAGATATACCGCGGCTTGAAGTAGCACACATACACGCGATATACCAGAGAAGGTACAATACAGCGGATAGAACAATGAAGTGTTCCATTATCATCCCTGTCTTCAACCAGGTTGAGTACACGAAGAAATGCCTTGAGGCACTTATAGAAAATACCCCAGATGGTCTCTATGAGGTGATTATTGTAGATAACGGTTCAACCGATGGCACAAAAGAGTTTCTTAAATGCCTCGAAGGTGACGTGAAAATCATTACCAACCAAGAAAACCTGGGTTTTGCAAAGGCATGTAACCAGGGGGCAAGAAAGGCCAGCGGCAAATATCTGGTCTTCCTGAATAATGATACCATACCCCAACGAGGGTGGCTTGATGAGCTGGTCAGGGTGGCTGGTGCTGACAAGGACATTGCCGTGGTAGGCAGCAAGTTGTTGTTTCCAGACGGCACCATCCAGAACGCAGGCCTTGCAATCGCTGACAGCAAGTTACTATCCAGGCATATCTACAGGGGGTATCCTTCTGATTTTCCACCTGCAAATAAGCCAAGGGATTTCCAGGTGGTGACAGGTGCGTGCATGTTGGTGAAAAAAGACATATTCTTCGATGTGGGTGGCTTTGACGAAGCATTTGTTAACGGCTGCGAGGACATTGACCTATGCTTCAAGGTCAGAGAGTCAGGCAAGAGAGTCTTCTACAACCCCAGGAGCGTGCTCACCCTTTTCGAGGGAAAAACCGAGGGCAAACAGAATAAGATGGATGATAATGCAAAAATCTTATTTGAGAGATGGGGAGACAGGGTAAAGCCTGACTACGAAAAATATCTTATAGAGGACGGCTTCAGGATCGAGGAAACACCGGGTGGAGAGAAAAAATGGGTATACCACGAGGAATTATTCAAGCCTGTTCTTAGCATTGTGATAGTAACCTGTAATTCCCTCGGCTATATTGAAAACTGTCTTGATAGCATAAGGACTCAAATAACTATTCCATACGAAGTCATAATAATAGACAACAACTCAAGTGACGGGACGAGGGACTTTCTTAAGGGCCTGGAAAATGTAAAGGTTATACTGAACAATGAGAATAAGGGCTTCTCAAAGGCCACGAACCAAGGAATTAAGCTAGTAAGAGGCGAATATGTAGTGTTCTTAAACCCTGATACAGCTGTTACCTGGGACATATGCATGGTACGTGATGTGCTCCACTTCAATGAAGGTGTTGGCGCAGTGGGACATGACCTGTATCCAACTATGCAGCAGACCTGCAGAGATACGAACTACTGAGGTTCCACCGAAATTATGTTTCGTAGAATCACGCAACCATGTGCAGTAGAATATCCACGAAAGATTTTCGCGGTAGTTTGTCATGTGTATTGTATAATGGATTCCAAAATTTGAACCAGTTGCTAAGTTACAAAACAAGTGGTAAAGGCAGGTGTTTTGTCACCTAAACTCTGGTGTGGTCTCTCATTGTTGTAAAACCAGAAGTAGTTTCTAAGACCCTTCTTGCAAGAGCGGTAGCAGCAGAGGGAGATGTCCCTTTTTTTAATATAAGCGGTTCTGATTTCATCGAGATGTTTGTGGGGGTTGGTGCCACCAGTGTAAGGGATCTGTTTGATCAGACAAGGGCAAAGGCTCCCTGCATTATTTTTATACATTATTTTTATAGATGAGATAGATGCCGTAGGAAGACAGAGAGGTGGGTCTGTAGCCATAGGGGGACATGATGAGAGGGAACAGACCTTAAATCAGCTTCTTGTCGAAATGGACGGTTTTGACAGTAGCGAAGGCGTGGTTGTTCTTTCTGCCACGAATCGTCCCGATGTTCTGGATAAGGCCCTGTTGCGCCCGG
>JAGGTJ010000164.1 GCA_021163815.1 Deltaproteobacteria bacterium
GAGAAAAATCTTCGGTTTGGCTCAAACAAACTTCAAAAACGGTGAAACTTTAGTTCTTTATAAGACGGGTACGCAATTTTTTCTGTGTTTTTTCAACAGATTTTTGCATATTATCACAAGACCTTGCCACCTTGCACCTTCGGCAAACTCGACGCTTGCAGGATTTAGATATTATGAAAAACAGCCGTTTGCTGATAAAAGGCAATTCATAACAGGACACTACAGGGAATGACTGCAAACAAATCCGTAAACATAGCCAAAAAGGTATCCTTCCCCGAGCATGATATTATGATGGCCCTCTGTGGAGAACATAATACTCACCTTAAAATAATGGAAAAGGAAATAGGCGTTTCAATCCATTTAAGGGGAAATGTACTGTTACTGGAAGGGGCCAGATGGGAAGTGGAACTGGCAGAAATTGTACTGAAACAGATTTATGGTCTTATAAGACTCAATTATCCTGTTTACGAAAGAGACATTGACTACGCCATCAGGATTCTGAGTAACAACCAGTCAATTGATTTGAAAGATATATTCAGGGACAAGGTCTTAATCTCTTCCGGAAAAAGAATCATAGCCCCAAAGACTGCAAATCAAAAAGTTTACATTGACAGTATCAGACAACATGATATTGTTTTCGGAATAGGACCTGCAGGAACCGGCAAAACCTACCTTGCAATGGCCATGGCCATATCTGCCTTTATGAATAAGGACGTAAGCCGTGTTGTCCTTACCAGACCTGCAGTGGAGGCCGGTGAACATCTCGGTTTTTTACCCGGAGATCTATGTGAAAAGGTTAATCCTTACTTAAGACCCCTGTATGATGCTCTTTATGATATGATGGGATTTGATCGGGCATTGAATCTTATTGAACAGCGTGTAATAGAAGTTGCGCCCCTTGCATTTATGAGAGGCCGTACATTAAACAATTCTTTTGTTATCTTAGATGAGGCCCAAAACACAACTCACGAGCAGATGAAAATGTTTCTTACACGTCTTGGTTTTGACTCCAGGGCGGTTATTACAGGAGATATCACACAGACAGACTTACCCCGGGGAACAGAATCGGGACTTTTAAAGGCAAAAAAAATACTTGGGAATATAGAAGGTATCCGATTTGTCTTTTTTTCAAGGGATGATGTGGTCAGACACTCGCTGGTTCAGAAAATAATAGATGCATATGAAAAGGCAGAAAACAAAAGTTAGATCAATAAAGAAGAAGGAGTTGCCTTCTGTTTCTGAAAACGGAGGCAGCATGTTCGGCTTCCGATATAGTGCTGCAGAGACAATACCCTGGATTATTCTGATTGTCCTCAGCATTCTTCTGTCTGCTCTTCTATATCCCAATATCCTTACATATCCCAGGGTCTACCACATAGGGGATATTGCAGACCATAATATCAAGGCAACAAGGGATTTTCTGCTTGAAAACAAGGAATTATCGGAAAAAAAGCGTGCAGAGGCAGTTAAGGCAGTAATCCCTGTATATGATTTTGATCCATCTGCTTCAGATATAATAGAGAGGGTAAAAAAGGCCTTTGCCATAGCCAGAAAATACCAAAAAGAAAATCAAAAAAAGAAGCAGACAGACAAAGTTTCAAAACCCAACAACACGAATAATACAAACAAAATCACAGAATCCCTACATGATAATGTACCATCATTGCAAGACAGTTTTTTTGCCATTCTTGATATCCCCGTTAATAACAAGGCCTTTGCAGCCTTAATGACAGAGGGTTTCCCCAAAAAAGCCGAAGAGTCTATTGTCAGGCTCCTGCTTTCTGTTATGAAACGCGGGATAGTCAATGACAAAAAAACCATGATGACATACAGAAATAAGGGAATCCTTCTCCATGACATACATACAGGAAGAGATGTCAAGGTCGACGATCTGGATCGTTTCTATGATTTGGATACAGTAAAAAGATTTATCATAAGGCAAAGACCTGCACTTGAAGATAATGGTTTGTCTTACAGGCTGGCAAAGGCGGTATGTGAGATAGCCGTTTCTCTTGTTACCCCCAATGTAACTTTTAACCAGAGGGAAACGGAAATAAGGAAAGATAAGGCATATAGATCCGTCAGGCCCTTTTATTTTAAGGTAAAAAAGGGCGAGATGCTTGTACGTGAAGGAGAGCGAATCACACATGAAAATCTGATCAAATTAAATGAGCAAAACCGGCTTATTCAGCGAAACAGCATACTCGGCAAGGCACCTATCATGGCCATACTTATCAGCTCTATGCTTTGTACCATGTATGCCATGAGAATGCTGAGCAAGAAACGACCTCACACTCCTTTAAAAGACTTTCTGCTGTTTATATTCACCCTTATAGTAGTATTTCTGTACGTTATTGCAGGAAATTTCATAGTGGGTGAAATAGCCCAGGGAATTGATTTTTTTAATCCAAGGGCATTGCTGTTTACCATTCCGGTAACCAATGGGGCAATGATTATCTGCATATTTTTGGGGATCAGAATTGCGACCGCCTTTGCCATAGCAATTTCTGTTCTATCCAGCATTGTTCTTGGCTCCAGAATTGAGTTCTTTATCTATTTTTTTGTCATATCATTAATCGCCGCATATTATGTTAAAGAGAGCACTGAAAGGAGTGTTTTTATCAAGGCCGGACTAAAGGTAGGAATGTTCAGCATTATTCTTGCCCTATGTGTAGAGAGTCTGTCCGGATCATCTTACAACACCATAGAGGCATCAATAGCAATAGTATCGGCATTTGCAGGCGGTGTTTTTGCCGGAATTATTACCACCGGGATTCAGCCACTGATAGAAATGGCCTTTGGGTACACAACAAACATAAAACTGCTGGAATTGGCCAGCCTGGATAGCCCCTTATTACAGAAGCTGATGGTTCATGCCCCAGGCACATATCATCACAGTGTAATTGTCAGCAATATGGTCGAGGCTACTGCCAAGGCTGTAAATGCCAATCCCCTGCTGGCAAAGGTTGCTGCATACTACCATGACATCGGCAAGATAAAAAAGCCTCTTTATTTCGTTGAAAACCAGAGAAGTGGTGAAAACAAACATGACAAGCTTGCACCATCCATGAGTGCCTTGATACTTATATCTCATGTCAAGGACGGCGTGGAAATGGCAGAAAAAGAAAGACTGGGCAAAGAGATCATAGATATCATACAGCAACATCATGGTACGAGCCTGATAAGTTTTTTTTATAACAAGGCAATAGAATTAAACGCAAAAAAGGGTGAAAAGGCGGTACCTGTAAAGGAAGAAGATTTTCGTTATCCTGGCCCTAAACCACAGACAAAAGAGGCAGGTCTTGTAATGCTGGCCGATTCAGTGGAAGCTGCATCAAGGGCGCTTCCGGATCCAGCACCGGCAAGGATACAGGGCCTTGTTCAAAAGGTAATAAACAAGATATTTTTTGACGGGCAGCTGGATGACTGTGAACTTACATTGAAAGATCTTCATAAAATTGCTAACAGTTTTAACCAGATATTAGGTGGAATTTATCATCATCGTATTGAATATCCAGAGTCAGACGCCAAGGTAACAGCAACCGGTAAAAATGGAAATACAGATAACATTCGAAAAGAAAAGTCAGGAAATAGACAAAAACCTGGTAACAAAAAAAATGGAGAGGGCATTAGAAGACTTGGGTTATCATGATAAGGAACTGAGTATCCTGTTTACAGATGATGACCGTATCACAGAACTAAACATTCGATACCTTAACAGAAAGGGCCCTACAAATGTCCTTGCCTTTCCCATGATTACATCATCTGATAATGAAGACTCTGGTTTGTTTCCCATAGAGACGTTGTCATCTTCAATGCTTGGAGACATTGTCATTTCATTGGATACGGCACTCAAAGAAGCCAGGGATCTTGGAGAATCCTTACAGGATACCGTAGATCGTCTTCTCGTACATGGGTTACTCCACCTTGTCGGGTACGACCATGAACAATCATCTGAAGAGGAGGCAAGGATGAATAAGGAGGAAAAAAGACTCCTTAAAATAATAAACTCTCTATGAAAGTTTTATTGAATGCAGACAGATTATACGGGGTTATTCAGCATCAGCTCAATAATTAGGGGAATAACAGCGAACGTAGCGCTGGGGTAGGAGGCTT
>JAGGTJ010000075.1 GCA_021163815.1 Deltaproteobacteria bacterium
AGCTGATGTGAAACAGAAATGCAAGAGGTTTTTCGAGGGGAATATAACGACCAAATTCAGCTGCCGCTATGGAGCGCAGCGGAATAGTGGTCAGGTGGAGCGATTTGTTAGCCTTCTGATTCACTATTTTGTTCTTTTGATATTTCACTACTGGGGATGCGTTGTTTTATTTTTCTGATGATATCTGACATTGACTGCCTTTGTCGGTACCAGATGACCAATAGAATTATGCCCCCTAGTATTCCTATTACCGTGAAAACAACAAAAACGGTAAATGTCTTGATAGATTGAATATTGACAGAAAGAAGATTTATCAGAAACGAAATACCGGCAGACAACAAGAGGATTGCGAAATTCAAATAAATTGAGCTTGGCGAACCTCTTTCTAATATTTCGAGTTCATTATCAGTAACTTCGTAAAGTGAGAGAGAATCAAATTTCCCTCGTACAACTCTTATCTCACTAGATGACGTACTATCTGTTTGACTCATCATAAATTATCCTTAAGCCATTGGCTTCTACAGATGACATTTTTCCAGGCAGCTTCAATTCCAGATTTTACAACAAAGAGGCCATCATCTTGATCCATATGAGATAAAAGATAGTCTCGCACTTGAACGGCTGTTTGAGAAGTCACAACCGCCCAAGTTGATTCTGTAATATGAGCCCATGTTCCATATGACTTTATTGCCTCGTATAGTGATTCATAGTCACGATCTTTTCTTAAGTCATACGATATTATGTAGCATGC
Organism: Deltaproteobacteria bacterium; assembly: GCA_021163815.1. Classification (GTDB taxonomy): domain Bacteria; phylum Desulfobacterota; class DSM-4660; order Desulfatiglandales; family Desulfatiglandaceae; genus JAGGTJ01. The sequence continues at coordinate 752 of JAGGTJ010000075.1, forward strand.
CATGATAGATTGTCTCCTTTCTTCTATAGGGCTAACGACATGGGTCACTTGCCGCTGTGAAGCGCCAGCGGAACAGCGGTCAAGTGCACCCTATTGTTAAGTTTTTTCTTTGTCTCCTTCCCTTAATACACGACGATGAATCCAAACAAACTGCTGTAAAACAATTGACCTATTATTATGCTCAAAATCTCTGGGGAAGTCTTCTTGGTCATCTGGAAGTTCATCTAAATACTGCTTAATGGAATCTAAAATAAATTCTGGATCAAAAACTGTTGTTACTGAGTTATACTGATCTCTTTCAAAATCTGATTTATGTGATAAACCGTTCTCTATCCCCCAAGCAGTAGGAGTATAAGCATCAAGCAGACGAACAATAACTGATTTATCTCTATCTAAAACTTTCTTAATATGGTCATGGATCACTTGCCTTCTCGAGTACTGAGTAAGTATATAAAATAAATAAGGCAATATCCGGCTACCTTCAATTGTTATATCATCGATTGACCTAATATAGCTTTCTAAGCAATCTGCAAGCACTTCTCCTATTTCATCTATTTCCTTAGAAGTGAAAGCATCTTTCTCTGGTTTATCACTCTCTTCTCTACGCAACCATCTGTATATCTCAAGCTGAAATGCTGGGCTAGTAGCTTTTTTAATAAGTTTTTTAACTATCGCGACCCTTTCATTCCTTTCTAAATTCTGGACAAGATCGCTTATTAACATTGCTGCCTGTGTGTGAGGGGTATCCCATCCAAACATAGTCTCGGGATTTGGATATTCAGTGGCTAATAGGCATACTGCTGTGGACAAGTGGGTAGATTGTATGTGATCCAGTGAGGCCGCTCTATTTCTGAGCTTACGTATTAGAGCTCCAGCATTGTCTGGTGTAAGTGCATTTCTTAGTGGATTATTTTCTAGTGAAATATTATCGCCTGTTTCTACTATGTCTCTAACAAGTTGGTTTAAAGTAGAATCTGGAAAATCACCCTTTGGTATAGAGTAGGTAAAATATCGGTCAAAGTATCCTTCAGCACAAATACGCTGCCCCTCGTTCCATCTCTGATACCAATCGCTACCATAGTGCATATTTCCATACACGGATTGTAACTTAGGAAACATGTTCTTTAGTAATTCTATATAGCCAGATGAATCCTTAATCCCAGAGCGAATCAAAGCGTCGTCAACCATTTCCTTGATTCTCTGTTTCTCCGGTTCAACATTGTAATGATAAGAATCACGAAAAGTGCCAACAAAAGACTCTTTATTATTCCTGATTGCTTCATATAACTCTGGTGCAAAAATTCTAACACCTTCTATCAACATTAAATCTACCGGATTAACTTCGTCCTTCAGCATAGGAAGAGAGAACATTAAAATATTGCTATAAAGTTTTGCTTTTCTCGGTGTTGTTAAATTTTCATTAAAAGCAAGAGTGAAGTGCCTAACAAACTCCTGAACTTGTTGCTCTGATAATGTAATCCCAGTAGCAGTAAGAGCTTCATTCACTCCTTGAAAGCAGAATTGACGTAAGTCTTTGACTGGAACAGCAGGTAGATGTAATGGTATCTGAATTATCTTTTCAAGAAACTGCTCACCAGATTTTTTATTCGCACCAGAATAACTCTCAGATAATGAGTCAGCGACAACATCTTTATCAAAGGCTAAGATGTATGCTGTATATTTAAAATCAGCAACAAGTTTAACTAGTTTAAATAAAGCTTGAATTTCAGATTTTTCTAACCGATCAACATCATCAATCATTACCAGAATACGCCTTTTGGATTTTTCAAGCTCTTTCTCAATGCGATTTCGAAGTTGAATAATATCTGGGCCATGCAAGAATGCACCAACCGCCTCGCCAAGTCCTTGAACTCCTGCTACTGATGCAATTCCAGGTGCTGTTTTCTTTAAAATATCCTTTAATTTTTCACCTGTTGTTATCAGCTTAGTATCTAGGGCCTCAGCCAAAATATCAAAAAAGCCGAGTAGTAATGATTCAACGTTGCCAAATAACCATGGATTGAACCTTACAGTAATTACTGTTCCCTTTTCATTTATTGATTCTTCAATGAAATTTAGAACAGAAGTTTTTCCTTCTCCCCAGGTCCCGTAAAGCCCGATTGTAATAGAATCAGGATCCTTTCTTGAAGATATGACATCTGCGATTCTTTCTGCGAATGACCACCTTGAAAACCTATCTTCACTAGCTTTGTGAACTGGAGAATCACTTGAATATTTTTCTTTGCTCATTTTATGACGATTTTCTTCAAGCCTAACGTCGCAAATCAGCCGCGAGTTTTACGAGTCGGCTGAATTTGCCTTGTTATATGGTGTCAGACACCTCTAAATTCTATCCCTTTATTCTGACTCAATCAAAAGCCCTTCGCCTGGCCTAAGTCTCTGGGTGTCAATTATCACACCATCAGACTTCATGAATGTTTCAAGGTTGAATGTGGAAAATCTGCCTTTCTGTTTTTTATCTTCGCTATCGCAAATGCTAAATAAAATCCCGACCAGAAGAGCAAGTTGCCACGCTTTATAGTTAATCCCGCTGGAGGAGTAAATCGGTTGATAAAAATAGCTCCCACGCTTGCTTGTAGGGGGAGCTTCCTGAAGAATTAGAGTTAGTTCATTGTCAAAAAAGAATATTTCGTCTGGCCATAGGATGCCTTCATCGCTGGCATGCTTTGAAAGGAGGCTATCCTTGAACCAAGTGTCAAGGGTTGTGTTGTTTACCACTTTATTGGAGAAGAAGCCGAATACAGAGCCGAAGATGTGTCCATAGTGCCCCAAAGATTTCTGTTTGATTTTTTTCACAGTGACGATGTTGTCAAAGGCTTTTCTGAATTCACCTAAGTCCAGCCTTGTCTTGATCTCTATTGCAGCTAGAACCGGTTCTGGGCGCACGACTACAAAGTCACCTTCTTGGAACAGATAAGTAAATGGAACATTTTCATCAATCAACAGGATATCTACCTGCTTGCTTGTCGTTTTTGCATCAAAATAGATGTACCCAGTTTTCAATGCATACCTTCCTGTCATGAACCCTCTCAGGAAGTGTTTTACAATTTCTTCGTGGTATTCACCACTTTTTAAGTTTGACTTCTTTATCAAATAGCTGACCCGATTGAGTTTGCCGAGTAATTCCTGAGCTATGCCTGAAAAATAATCTGAATTTACCGTCATATCTCTACATCATAAAATCATTAAGTATTAGATATAGTTACGTTTCCCGCAGTCATTGATATTCCGACGATGCCAATATTGCAAACCATATAACCATATATTCTACTCCCTAAAAGCTATATTACTATCCCTCATAATTTCTGTCAACAAAAACTCTTAATTAATCTATCTTT
>JAGGTJ010000063.1 GCA_021163815.1 Deltaproteobacteria bacterium
AAAATCTTCATATACAAGGCATAGTGTTTGGTCATGCGTGAAGGCATACAAGATGTCCAGCGTATGACCAAACACTCACAGTAGATGGAGACTTTTTACAACGCCATCAACCTTTTCCCCTATGGCCCGCGGCTTCTTGAACCATGGATTAGTCCCGAGCTCTCGTTTCTCAACTCGTGAATAGTCTTTTATTTGTTAGGCAAATGGTATTCTCACAAAAGCTGCTTGAATTCTTCAACAGTTAATCCAACTTGCTTTATGATCTTCCTTAATGTTCCTTTTGCTACTTCCCTATGATCCGGAACAACGATACGTCTGTGAGGGGGTTCAATTTACCTTAAAACTATGTGACCGCCTTTCTGTCTATCTCTTTCATAGCCTATCTTCGACAAAGCTGCTACTGCTTCGCGCCCTGATATTCGTGGCAGTATACTCACACTGCCACCTCTACAATTTCTTCATCTATGGATGGTAAAACAGGTTCATTGTAAGCCTTGAGGCTTTCAATATAAACCTCAATTGCCTTCTATATATTTTTTAAAGCCTCCGTCCGTGTTTCTCCTTGAGAAATACAGCCAAGTAAAGAAGGAACATCTGCTATAAACATTCCGTCTTCATCTTGTTCAATAATAACTCGATATTTCATACGTTCCTCCTGTTTCTTATCTTTGCCTAACGTCATGGGTCAGTTACCACCAAAGAGCGTAGCGAATTGGCGGTCAACTTGAGCGATTTGTTGGGCTTGCTGATTCTTTTATGCCATTGCTACTTCATGCCTCATTTTCAACGGCTTAATCCGCCTTAAAACATCTTTTTCCTTATTCATTGCTCGATAAAGATCCCATCTAAGCTGCAAATTAAGCCAGAAATCTTCTGATGTCCCAAAAAACTTTGCTAAGCGCAAGGCAGTACTAGGCGTAATACCTCTTTTTCCATTTATAATTTCGTTGATCCTTTGATAGGGGACCTTGATACCTTCTGAAAGCTCTTTTTGGGTCATACCCATTGGCCTCAAAAATTCTTCTAAAAGCATTTCTCCTGGATGCGTTGGTTCTCTATGTGTGGGTATTCTAATCATTTTTACTAACCTTTATGATAGTCTACTATTTCTACTTCTGATGGCCCTTTTGCCGACCAAACAAAACAAATACGATATTGCCTGTTTATTCTGATACTGTGTTGATCTTTGCAATTCCCTGTTAAGACCTCAAGTTTATTACCTGGCGGTATCAACAAATCTTCTGTTTTCCCTGCTGAATCAAGTTGATCCAGCTTTCTTCTTGCCAATTTCCAAAGCTGTTCAGGACAAATTCTCCTGACTCTTCTGGTATTTTTATCATTGAATATGTCTTGTGTACCAACATTCTTAAGTGATAATATCATGAAGATATGATATCACGGCTTTCATGTTAAAACAATACCACTTTAATAGCCGACATGGGTCAGTGGCTGGCATGAAGCAAGGCCGAAGGCCGTAGCGGATTGGCGGTCAGCTTGGCGATTTATTCGGCGCCGCCGATCACCAATGTTTAATGTTTTCTCTTTAAAAACAATAGGTTATGCTGTTACAAGACCTGAAACTTGTGCTTTATACCTGCGAGGCCTTACTTCCTTTTCTATTTTTTTCTCTATATTGGCCTTAGCCACCTTCATGTTGTACCGCACCTGTAAATTCAGCCAGAATTCAGGCTCTATACCAAAATATTTGCCAAAACGTAGCGCTGTGTCTGCCGTAATTTCTCGCTTCCCATGGATAATCTGGCTGATTCGGTTAGGTGGTACATTAATGTCTCTGGCCAATTGAGCCTGAGTAATATTCTAGGCTTCATAAACTCTTCTAAGAGAATTTCACCTGGCGTGATTGGTTCCAATTTCTTTGCCATATCCTTATCCTCTATGATAATCTATAATCTCAACATTAAAAGCGTCTCCTCCCTGCCACTTGAAACAAATTCTCCACTGGTCATTAATTCTAATACTGAATTGCCCCAGCCGATTTCCAGGAGGAACACACAATGATTGCAGGGATAATGTTGAATTCAGTACTTCAAGCTTTCTTCTTGCAATTCTCGAAATAGCTTTAAATATAGACACTTCAACGTCATTAAAAAGCCTTTCAGTATCCTCACATTTGAACGCTTTGATCATGAAAATAGGATATGATTATTTACGTCATTCGTCAATATCATTTCAAAATCTAACACCCTTTTGAGCGCTGAGTAGAGTAAGGATATCGGTGCGGAGATAAGATCAGGTGGAAATATCCAAGACGCTCCTGACAAACTGCAAAGTTATCACCATTTTTGCTTTTAACCAGGTAGGGGCGCACGGCTGTGCGCCCCTACCTGGTTGTCTTGGCACAACCAGCCCCCTTATTTCTCATTTTTCAGACAGATGTCACCATATGCCCTAATTGTCAAGGGCGTCCCTGTCCTTTCCCCTTTAAAAAAATCTAAATGGGTCAGTTGCCGCCAAGAAGCGTAGCGGATTGGCGGTCAACTGCACCCTTTTGCTATAAACTGTTTAATGCGTATATTCGATTACTTGTATTTCTGGTCCAATTTTTTTTATTATTGTATCTTTCATTTTTGCAAAATGTGGACAAGGGAACCCAATAGGATTACCCCTAGAAATACAGGACCCAAAAACAATTACTTCCGCTCCTCTGTCAACCATAAGCTTTGCTCTTGCAACCGCTCGCTTCCCAGGACATCCTCCACATGAAACAAATCCAACTATTTCAACAGGACCAATTTCTTCAAATGCTAATTTACCCTCTTTAGCAACCTTAAAGCATGTAGTGCCGGGACACATATCTTCCACTTGTTGACAACGAATTATTCCAACTTTTTTCATAAGAGCATCCTCCTTTTTGTTTCTAACAACAGAGGTCAGTGGCACCAAACCGCAAGCCGAAGGCGCAGCGGTTTAGGCATCCACTGCACCGACTTATTCGGCTTTTTTATTTCTATATTTTTTCATAAGCTTGGCCAATGACTTGAGAGCCTCATTTACAGATGCTGAATCTGGGAAGTATTCAATTAACTCTGGATCCAACATAACTATATTTGTTCCTTCTCTGTATTTAGAGGCATACTTACCACGAATACCATTGCTGAAATCATATTCTTCTAGCATATCTGGATCATCCTTCATTACTTTCATATTGCCTTCTCTCCTTTTTTGTTGCTTTTCTTGCACTAATTATTCTGATTTTGTCGCCACGCTCAGTATGTATAACAACTAATAGGCTATTGTTTTCTGACATACCTAAAATAACAAATCTATCTTCATCTTTGGAATGGAGAGGATCATAAATTGTAATTGAAAAAGGATCACTAAATACTGTTGCTGCTTCTTCAAAAAAAACACTATGCTTTCTAATATTTTGTTCTGCTTTCTTTTCGTCCCATTCAAAGATTATCATGATTTAACAGACGGTTATCTATTTTTTATTATTCAGCCGAGTAGAGTAGCGCATCAGTGCGGAAACGGGATCAGGTGTGGAAATCTCCGGGAAATCTCCGGGACGCTCCTGACAAACTGGACCAACTGTTTTTATTTTTTTCTTTAGATATTTTTCTTCTCTTCGCCTGAAGGATAGACCAATTGCTGCACAAATTTACCACCATCTTTGCTCTTAACCGGCCTGACTTATCTCAAGATACCAGTCTTCCTTTCTCATTTTTCCGACAGATTGTCGCTGCATGTCCTAATTGTCAAGAGCGTTCCAGTCTCTTCAAAGGTACTCGCTGGGTCATACTGAAAAATGCCGAAAGCAGCCTTACTGCGGACCAGGCCAAAGCTTTGGAAGAACTAAACAGAACAGGAACCTTTACCTATGCAGCCTGGAAGGTCAAGAAAAAGTTACGCTGGGTCAGAAAAACAACATCCTTACGGTCTGCCAAATGGTGACTTATCTGACACATTTACGATACCGTTGGCTATAATCCCATCCTGGAGCCGGTGTTCAATGCATTAAAAACTCTTGTATGACACAAAGACCAAATTGCTGCCCGCTGGAATTCCGGGCCACAGCAATGCCAGCTTGGAAGGGCTCAACGGCCTCTTTCAGGCCGCAAGAGCCCGTGCT
>JAGGTJ010000157.1 GCA_021163815.1 Deltaproteobacteria bacterium
TTGATGCGGCCATAAAGGTTGTGATTTTTGAAAATAGTTTACCGCTTCCGGAGCGTCGATTTTACCGAATCTGCGGTGTTGGCAAGGACTTGAAGTATCGGAGTACGTCTGCGCCCTTGCCGCCTTGCATCTTCGGCAAACTCGACGCTTGCAGGATTTAGGTAAAATATGATGTGGTTTAATTTAGGTTATATGCTACACATTATCATAGTGGCTAAACTGCATGGCAAATGTTGCACGGCCCTGGGAAACAGATCTGAGTGCAGTGGAATATCCAAACATCTTTGAAAGGGGCACCATCGCCGTTATTGTTTGAACATTGCCCTTTGCCGATATTTGTTCAATCTTTCCCTGCCTCGCATTAAGGTCATTTATAACTTCACCCATAAACTGTTCAGGCAATGTTACTTCCACTCTCATTATGGGTTCAAGAAGAAGTGGCTCGGCTTTTTGACAGGCATTCTTAAAGGCCATTGAAGAGACTATCTTAAAGGCCATTGCATCGGATTCTTCCTTCATATATATATCAAGAAGTGTTGTTCCTATATCAATTACCGGGTACCCCATAATAATGCCGCTTCTTTCAGCCTCTGTTATCCCCTCTTTTACAGCAGATATAAACTCCTTCGGGACATCAGGATTGTTGGACTTATTGACAAAGGTATTGGCACTGCCCCGGGGCAATGGATCAAGCATGATTTTTACCCCTGCAAAATGCAAAGCTCCTCCTATCTCCCGTTTGAAAACTTCCTCGTGTTCTACAGGTTTTTTTATGGTTTCACGGTATACGACCTGGGGTTTGCCCTGGTTTGTTTCCACAAAGAATTCATTTTTCAGCCTGCTTACAAGAATCTCGATATGCAGTTCTCCCATTCCGGAGATAATTGTCTGGCCGGTGTCATCATCCACCCGGAATCTGAAGGTGGGATCCTCCTCTGCCAGTTTGGCAAGAGAATCCAGCAGTTTTTCCTGATCCTGAACCCGTTTGGCCTCCAGTGCAACGTTTATAACAGGCTCATTGAACCATATAGGCTCTAACAAAACCGGATTGTTTTCATTACATAGTGTATCTCCTGTAGTGGTTCGTTTTAGTCCCATGGATGCCACGATATCTCCTGCACAGGCCTGTTCTATCCGTTCCCTTTTGTTGGAATGCATTCTTAAAAGACGTGAAAATTTTTCTTTAATGCCTTTTGCCGAATTGTAGACCGTATCTCCAACCTTTACAGACCCCGAATATATTCGCAAATACGTTGTTTTTCTCCCTGCATCCATAGCAACCTTAAAGGCAAGTGCGGCAAGGTCTCCCTTAGGATCTGCCGGGAAAGTCTTCTTGTTGTCTGTGCCTGGAATTGTTCCGGCTATAGGTGGAACATCAACAGGTGAAGGCAAAAAATCCACAATGCTGTCCAACAGAGGTTGTATGCCTTTGTTCTTTAATGCAGAACCACACAGGACAGGAACAAGATCAGAATTTATTGTTGCAGAGCGAATGGCACGTTTTAATTCGTTCATACTTATTTCTTTATCGGCCAGATATTCCTCCATGATAACATCATCTCTTTCTGCTATTGTTTCAAGAAGCATCTCCCTGTATTGTTTTGCCTCTTCTTCCATTTCCGATGGCAGAGGAAGTTCTGTAAATTTAGCACCCATAGATTCTTCATCCCATACAATTACCTTCATCTTTAATATATCTATTATGCCCTTAAAATCGCTTTCTGCACCCCAGGGAAGCTGAAGCACAAGAGGATATGCACCAAGACGATCCTTTATCATCTCTACGACCATGTGAAAGTCAGCACCAATACGGTCCATTTTGTTGACAAAGGCGATTTTCGGGACATTGTAATTGTCTGCCTGGTGCCATACGGTTTCAGACTGTGGCTCAACTCCTCCAACAGCACAAAACACACCAACAGCTCCATCAAGCACCCTGAGGGAACGTTCCACCTCCACCGTAAAATCCACATGACCAGGGGTGTCAATTATGTTGATATTATGATTCCGCCATTTACAGGTAGTTACGGCTGATGTAATGGTAATGCCCCGTTCCTTTTCGTCAGGCATCCAGTCCATTGTGGCCTCACCGTTATGGACCTCCCCTATTTTGTGGACACGCCCTGTGTAGTAAAGGATACGTTCTGTGACCGTAGTTTTTCCTGCATCTATGTGTGCTATAATGCCTATGTTACGTATCTTTGTCAGTTTTTTATCAAATGCCATTGTAGTGTTAAGTTGCCCTCCATAGCAGTTTTTATCTCTAAAAGACCTTTATACATAACGTCCTTTTTCCGCAATTTTGCACCTGTCCCGTGAAATGTATAAGGCCTGTTTCACGGGGATCAACCTGTCCGGAATATAACACACAGATACCTCATGGAAACAAGCCGTTTACAGATTGGAAACTAAGCCATAAAAAAGGTTATGTCAATAGGCTGAATTTTCATCCAAATGGCCTTTTTGCTCAATATCTTCGCTTGCCTGCAGCCAGACACGTCATCCTCAACTGTCAATTCTCAAAATCCTTCATGGCTTCTGTTAAAATTTTTGCATACCTTGACCCTGAACAAACTATTTCATCTTTGGATTGGAAACTTTTTCACCCCCAAAACCGATTTGTAGATGGGTACCAACAGGGAGATAAGTTTTTTTTCCGTATTAAGCTCCGGCCTGTCTATAACCATATCTCTCAAGGCAGCCAATATCTTTCCCACTTCAGGAGACGGGGGAAGTCCAAGGTGCTGCATTATAGTGGTCCCATTTATGGCAAGATCTTTTATATCTATACAGGCAAGGCCCCTTTTTGTCTGTTCAAGGATCCTTTTCTCCAGATCATCCATATAGGGACGCCAGTCATTGTTTATGCCGTGTGCAACAAGATCGGCCTTACGCAGTTCAATAAGTTTCATGATCAGATCTTTTCCCACCCTTTTTATCAGACGCCTCACTGCGCCGTCACTCCATCTGAAATCATAGTCTATAAAATGGTGCCTTATGAGATTTGTTATATCCCTGATATTTTCTCTGCTAAATCTTAGTCTTTTTAGTATCTTTTCCGCAAGTTTTGCACTTGCCTCTTCATGTCCATAAAACACCCATCGTCCATCAAGCCTCTTTCTGACATACGGTTTTGCAATATCGTGCAGCAGGGCGGCCCACCTTAACAGAGGTTCAGGCCGGATATTGTCTACTGTTTTCAGAATATGTTCATAAACGGTATATCTGTGATATACGTTCTGTGCCATTTTGTATCCTTTGATCAATTCAGGGAAAATAATTCTTAGGATACCTGTTTCAAGCATCAGGTTGAAGGCCCTTGAGGGGAGTGAGGAGAGAAGAATCTTGTCCAATTCATCCCTTATACGTTCAGGAGCTGCTGTTTTAAGATCGGAACACATTTGCCGGACAACCCGTATCGTGTTATCTTCAATCTTAAAGTCAAGTGATATGGCAAACCTGATTGCCCTGATAATCCGTATGGTATCTTCATGGAAACGGTCCTGTGGACAGCCGGTTGCCCTTATAAGTCTTTTTGAGATGTCATCCAGGCCATTGGCAGGGTCTATGATCCTGGATTCACCAGGCGATAATGCCATGGCATTAATCGTGAAATCTCTTAACATGAGATCTCCTGTAATACCGGATTTGCCCCTGAACGGAGTCAGCTCAAAATGGACACCTTCCTTGTCAAGTATGGTAACTGTCTCATGTTTAAGGGAAAAAAGTCTTTCTGTGTGAAAGATCTCCTTTATTTTCTCAGAGGATGCAGATGTAGCTATATCCCAGTCAGTTACAGGGCGGTTCATGCAAATATCCCTGACTGCACCTCCAACAATATAGGCCTCATATCCTGCATCTGAGAGACGACTGATAATCATATTCAAAAAATCAGGGATTGTATTATACATGATGAACCCGCAAAAAGTAAAACCAACGGCTAACCCATCTTTAACAAGATTTCAGTAAAAAAGGTTGTTTTTACCCACAAA
>JAGGTJ010000097.1 GCA_021163815.1 Deltaproteobacteria bacterium
AAAGTCGAGTTGATGGCTAAGTAAAAATCTTCATATACAAGGCATAGTGTTTGGTTATGCGTGAAGGCATACAGGTAGTATGTCGAACGTATGACCAAACACTCACAGTAGATGGAGACTTTTTACGACGCCATCAATTTAAAAATAGAATCCCACTGTAGTATATTGCAGTGGGATTGAAGGTAACTGTACGGATAAATAGCCATTTATAAATGAAAACTATGTGATAGTCATATCTGTAAATACCTCATCCATGGCATTGATCAACATGTCGATTTCATCTTTTGTTACTATAAGAGGAGGTAAAAAGCGAAGGACATTTTCATGGGCACAGTTTATTAAAAAACCTTTTTCCATGCATGCCTCAACTATAGGTGCACAGGGCCTGTCAATCTCCATGCCAAGAATGAGCCCCATTCCTCTTACCTCTTTAATAAAGTTGTATTTTTGCTTCAGTTTGTTTAGGGCATCTTTAAAGTAGATTCCTACCTTTCTGCAATGTTCAATCCACCCGTCTTCAATAAGTGATCTTAAAACAGCAAGTGAGACGGCAGTTACAAGGGGGGTTCCGCCAAAGGTGGTTGCATGGCTTCCAGGTCCGAATGCCCGGGCAAGTTTTTCCACGGACAGCATGGCCCCAATGGGAAGTCCATTCCCAAGGGCCTTTGCAAGTGTCATGATGTCGGGTTGGACACCACAGTGTTCATATGCAAACAGTTTCCCTGTTCTTCCCATTCCTACCTGTACCTCATCAAATATCAAAAGACAGTTATATTCATCACAAATATTTCTTACCCCCTTCAGATAGTCAGGATCAGGACAGACAACGCCTCCTTCACCCTGTATGGGTTCAAGTAAGACGGCGCATATGGTTTCATCCATGGCCTGTTCAAGACCTGCAAGGTCATTGTATGGAACAAATTTAAAGCCTTCAAGGAGAGGATTGTAGCCTGTTTTGACCTTTTTCTGGCCGGTTGCAGAAAGTGTTGCCATCGTCCTTCCATGAAATGAATTGTCCATGGATATAACGGTGTTTTTTGTTGTACCGAAATTGATGTTCATATATCTGCGGGCGAGTTTGATTGCTGCTTCATTTGCTTCTGCACCACTGTTACAGAAAAATACCCTGTCTGCAAAAGAATTTTCTACCAGCATCTGTGCCAGATCCGTTTGAGGTACGGTGTAGTAAAGGTTAGAGACGTGAATAAGTGTTTCGGCCTGTTTTTTCAGTGTGTCTGTAACAAGATCTGAGGCATGTCCAAGGGCACAAACGGCAATACCGCCAACAAAGTCAAGATATTCTTTTCCTTGCTCATCCCATATCCGGCAGCCCTTTCCCCGTACCAGGGTAATGGGAAACCTGGAATATGTGTTGAACATGTATTTGTTTGCGCGTTCCATGGTTGTTTTTATCTTGTCCATGTTTCTTCCTTTGTATCAGCTCAATAAATAAAAGAAAGACTGCAGGAGGAGAAATCTCCTCTTACCATCTTGTTTTCCGGTCTTTTTTTATGATTGTGACCTGATTATCTCTGTTCCTATTCCACCTTTGGTAAAGACCTCAAGAAGTATCGCATGCTCGTTTCTGCCATCAATGATATGGGCCTTTTTTACTCCATCTGCAAGAGCGGTTATACAGCAGTTTATTTTGGGAATCATACCGCCGTTTATTATTCCGTTTGTTATCATATAGGCCGCTTCGTCATCTTTGAGGGTGGAAATAAGATGGCCTTCCTCATCAAGTACGCCCTTGGTGTCTGTCAGGAGAATGAGTTTTCTTGCCTTCATCGAGGCAGCTATATGACCTGCAACAATGTCTGCGTTTATGTTGTAGGTTTCGCCGTTTGTTCCTGCTCCTACCGGGGCAATAACAGGAATGAAATCACTCTTTATCAGGCTTTCAAGGAGCGAGGTGTCGATGGAGACTATTTCTCCAACCATACCTATGTCTATTATCTCGGGTGGCTGATCCCCGTCCTTTTTTTTCAGATATTTCATCTTCCTTGCAGTAACAAGATTTCCATCCTTGCCTGACAGGCCCACCGCCATCCCCATGTTATGGTTTATGAGGTTGACTATTTCTTTGTTGACCTTACCGACCAGGACCATTTCAATAATATCCATGGCCTCTTTGTTTGTTACACGCATACCCCCGATAAATTCGGACTTAATGGACAGCCTGTTTAAAAAATCTCCTATTTGTGGGCCTCCACCGTGTACTACAATGGGATTGATCCCTACATATTTCATGAGAATGATATCGAGGGCAAACTTTTGTTTCAGTTTTTCATTTACCATGGCATGTCCACCATATTTTATCACCATGGTGCTTCCGTTAAATCGTTGTATGTAGGGAAGTGCCTCGATAAGAATTTTGGCCCGTTCATTCTGATCGATCATAAAATGTACCTGCTCAGATTTTCGTCTTCAAGGATATCCTTTAGTCTTTCTTCTACGTCATTCTTGTCTATGACAACTTTTTTCTCTTTCATATCAGGGGCATTAAAGGATATGTCGTCCAAGAGTTTTTCCATTACTGTGTGAAGACGTCTTGCACCTATATTTTCTGTCCTCTCGTTTACCATGCTGGCCATGGCGGCAATTTGCTGCACAGCGGAGTCCTTAAACTCCAGCTCTATCCCCTCTGTTGCGAGCAGGGCCTTGTATTGGGTAATAAGGGCATTTTTTGGTTCTGTAAGGATCCTTACAAAGTCCTCGGCAGTCAGGGAATCGAGTTCTACCCGTATGGGGAATCTTCCCTGAAGTTCTGGCAGAAGATCAGAAGGTTTGCTCACATTAAAGGCTCCGGATGCAATGAAAAGGATGTGATCAGTATGAACCATCCCGTATTTTGTGGCGACAGCGGAGCCTTCTACTATGGGAAGAAGGTCCCTCTGAACCCCTTCTCTTGACACATCCGGCCCATAAGAGGACTCTGAATCGGCCACCTTGTCAAGTTCATCTAGAAAGATAATGCCGTTTTGTTCCGTCATACGAATGGCATTGTCTATTACCTTGTCCATATCTATAAGCTTCTGGGATTCTTCCTGGAAAAGTATTTCCATCGCCTCAGGTATCTTTACGCGTCTTTTTTTCTTTTTGTTAGGAAAGACGTTTCCAAACATTTCCCTTACATTAAGTTCCATCTCTTCCATACCTGCCGCGGAAAAGATTTCGACCATTGGCATATTGCTGCTTTCTACCTCTATTTCTACATAACGTTCATCCATTTTTCCGCTTTTCAGCATGGCTCTCAGCTTTTCACGGGTGGAAGATTTTCCCGATTTTTCTGATCTGACAATTTCAAGGGTACGTTCGTTATCTTCTTCCCCGATGTCTATCTCTTCCTCTGTTTTCTTAGGCAGGAGAATGTCCAGCATCCTTTCTTCTGCCAAGGCCATTGCCTTGCTCTTCACTTCATCCTGTTCCTGTTTTTTGGCCATATTTACTGCCAGTTCAGTAATATCCCTTATCATGGATTCCACATCACGGCCTACATATCCCAGTTCGGTAAACTTGGTTGCCTCTACCTTAAGAAACGGAGAACTGGCAAGACGGGCAAGTCTTCTTGCTATTTCTGTCTTGCCAACGCCAGTTGGGCCCATCATTATGATATTTTTTGGGGCAATTTCATCCCTGAGTTCCGGTGGAACCTGCTGACGTCTCCATCTGTTTCTTAGTGCAATGGCAACTGAACGTTTGGCCTCATGCTGGCCAATGATGTATTTATCCAGTTCTGAAACAATCTCTTTTGGTGTCAGGACATGCATAAGCTGATCTTTGTTTTCATCTGTTTTTTTCATTATTTTAACCTGTCTTTCTTGGTCTCTTCCTCCTGCCCCAATTCGTTTATGATAATCTGATCATTGGTGTAAACGCATATGGAAGCAGCTATTTTCATGGCCTTTTCCGCTATGCTCCTTGCATCCAGATCAGAATGGGCAATCAGGGCCTTTGCAGCAGAGAAGGCATAAGGACCTC
>JAGGTJ010000049.1 GCA_021163815.1 Deltaproteobacteria bacterium
GATAACTGACGGGACAAACAAGGGGGAAAGGAGACTGGTTTATGGCTACAGTACAGGCAGCAGGTACTGGCGTCTTAACAGTCCTCTTCCGCAGGCATGTGATTACACAACACGCTACCGTATTATTGGTTCCAATGATGATAACAAGTATGCCACCGGTGGCAATCACCCGGACAGCAAGCTTTACAAGGCAAAGAAGGCACTGAATACCTTTTTGGACAGCAATGCAATCAAGGATGGCAATGGCAGGTACCTGCTTAATATGGGTTTTGCCACCTACATGTCTGCCCGTATTTCAAGGGTACGTGCAAGATATTACAGAAAACACACATATAATACCCAGGATAGATGTCGCGCATATTATTACAGATGGAGGGATACCTATGAGAACTTTTATGATCCCGATGGTCCTGCAAACGGTTATGACATTGACGCATGGGGTGTTCATTATGAAGATGTCAGCATAGGCTACCTGATAGACAGGCCCTATAGCAGAGGCTGTACTGCCCAGACAATACATTACAAAGTGACAGAGATCAGCTCCTCGCCCACAGACTCGCTTCCAAACAGGTATCGTATACGGCTGAGGAGCAATGTGGGAGAACCTAATGAAGGAGGATACAAGTATTATCAGTGGAGATATTTTAATGTAGATGATTGCAATGACTGTAATGGATATGCGTATCCCGATCCGTATTCCTACAATGGTTACACATGGCACCGTGATACAAATTGTGATTCGGAGCATGCGCCTGGCTGTGTTGCCGGCGGTTCAGGGTGGTATTACGAGAGTGGATGGCACGACACATATGGGGATTATGGTATAACAGATTCCGATACACCAGGTTATATTGATCCTGTTACAGGCGCAGTAACCCCTTCAAAGGGGTATTGCAATGGAAGTTGGTCCTGCACAAACCCTGATCCTGATGTCAACTGGACAATGGTCCCTGAGGGAGGGATAACCGGGCCTGTTAATTCAAACGGTGATACAGGGACAATTACAAGGGTAATCTTTGATAATTCCTACTTCAGGTATCCGGGTGAAGGGACGGATGATCGTCCTCATGCCTGGAGCAACATAAGGGCATATTATAATGGCAATATTAGCAACAGATGGATATATCAATATTCAAGCTGGAAACACAAGGCCAAATGGCGTGATGACATGCAGCCTGGTGAGGTTTTTCCTGCAGACGTGGGTAATGACAACGCAAACCGCAAGGGAGATGACCAGGTAATCTTTGTTAATCTACCATACAAGGTAATAGATGGTACTGTAGTACCCACAGATGATGAGGATGGAAATAATATTAACATCATAAAGGGCTACATAAATCTTTCAAGGGTCTTATATCCAGGGGATACAAGATATGTGGAGACAATGATGCCCTATACGAATTCCCTTGCAGTAAACAGTTATCAGGCAATTGCAGGCAAGGGAACTCCCCTTGGGGCTACCCTTGAAAATGCCCTGGCCTACTACAGAAGTTATATAAGCCAGGACAGCTATTCACTGGGAGAATGCAGGAACAACTATATTATTCTTTTAACGGACGGGCTTGAGACATGTGACGGGGACCCTGTATCTGCCGCTGCGGATCTGTATAACCTGTCTGTAAATAACAGGCCCACGCCCATAAAGACATATGTCATAGGATTTGGCCTTGATGAGGCCAGCAAGGCATCTCTTAATGCCATAGCGGCCGCCGGCGGGACCGGTCATGCATACTATGCAACCGATGTTGACGAACTTGTCTCTGTCCTGACAAATGACATTATGGGTGACATTGTCAGTGATTCATATACACGTTCGGCTCCGACTATAACCTCGTTGAGGGAGGGAGACACAATAGAAAATGATCTCAAGATATACTATACCTACTTTGATTATCCCATATGGAGAGGACATCTGAAGGGATATAAAGTAAACGCAGATGGGTCTATAGGTAGTAAACTACCGGGATGGGCAGGTGACTGTGATACTGATTCCGACCTTGATGCGGATGCAGGATGTGAGATAAAGGAGAATGGCAGGGGTACTGTCTACACCGTTGTAAGTGGTAACAGGGAGGAGTTTTCCACTGTCAATCTCAGCGATCTGAAACCGTTGGTGAATCCTGATGGTGATGATATAGACGGAGATGGGACGGCCAATACAGATGCCGATGCTACGGCGGTGATAAACTACACGCTTGATCCTGGATATGACAGCGGAAAGTACGTAGGAACCCGTGATCCTGACTGGCCGCTTGGAGATATCTACCATTCTGTTTCCGTAGTGGTTACCAAACCCAATTTTGACAGCTCCCAGCCCGGATATAGTGCATTTAAGACTGCGCATGCATCGAGGGAAACAATGCTTTATGTCGGCGCCAATGATGGTATGTTGCATGCCATACATGAAAGCAATGGACAGGAGGCATGGGCATGGATACCAAACTGTATTCTTGGCAAGCTACATGAGTTCAAGGAGGGGCATAGATTCACCGTGGATTTGCCCATAAAGGCGGCAGATGTTAATGTCGGAACAGATGCCTCTCCCGATTGGAGGACAATGGTTGTGTGTGGGTTAAGACAGGGTGGAAACTATTACTTTGCAGTTGATGTTACCGATCCGTCCGATCCACAGTTTATGTGGGAAATGACGGATGACAGCTCGACAGATTCGAGCGCCCCGGGCTTTCCAGGGGCAGATATTTCCGGAGATATGGGGCAAACATGGTCAATACCTGCGTTTGGCCGCATAAACATCAATGGGGTTCATACCAGTGTAATCTTTGTCGGAGGCGGCTATTCCACTTCTGAAAATGTCGGCAACCGTATTTATATCCTGGATGCCGGGACAGGAAAGATTATAAAGGAATTACCGGTAGGGGGTTCAAGCAACAATGTTCCTTCAGAGATTCGTACTATGCGTTTTCTCGATATAAACAAAAGCCCTGTTGATTATCTTACAAGGACACCTGTTGATCCCAGTCTGGAGGGCTTCATTGAAGTGGCATACTTTGGGGGAACAGATGGAACACTGTATAAACTGACGGGTCTCAATGCCAATTCCGGTTGGAATCCCCAGGTGGAGACTTTGTATGTTCCTGAACATCCCAGACCAATATATTATCGCCCTGCAGTCTGGGATCTTAAATGTGTCAGTGGAGGCCGTAGGTTTGTGCTGTTTGGCACCGGGGATGAAAACGATCCTACAAACAGTACCTCTGTTGACTATTTTTATGAGATTGAGGACAGGGCATATGATGATTCAAGTGGTGGCTTTGATGACGGTTCTCCATGTACGACCCAGGAGATTGCAGATGGCAGGTTCAGGCTTGTCTGGCAGTACTGGCATCTTGCTGACCCTAACGACCAGAGTAGCGCTCATATAGATGGTTTTCCTGCAGGAGAGAAGGTCCTGTCATATCCAACTGCATACAGGGGAGTCGTTTATTTTACCACATATCAGTCATCAGGTGGATGTGGTATGGGGACCAGCAAGCTGTATGGGTTGACAGTGACCACCAAATGTTCTTCTCGACCGGATAATGTAGACTGTGGTGGATATCAGGATGGCGGAGGTGAGGGTGGCCTAGAATATGATATCAACAATAATCCCCTCGATCCCCATAAGAAATTTATCAGCCTGGGGAAAGGTATTGCTTCTCCTCCTGTTGTTGCTCCACCTACCCTGTATATACAGGTCCCAAAGGGGGGTGGAGGGGGAATGCAGCCTCCTTTGGCAATATCCATTCCTGTAGATCAGGGGAAGCTTCTTTACTGGCGGGATATGAATTAGTTGATATTATGTAATACATCAACAAACAGGGGAAGGAGGCTTTTCCCTCTGCTCCGGGCCTTCGGGCTGGTCTCTTCAGTAACTTATCTGCGGGGGATACCCACCCCCTCCGCATTCTCGACTTCGTCGAGCTGCGGTTTCCCCCAC
>JAGGTJ010000120.1 GCA_021163815.1 Deltaproteobacteria bacterium
GTTAATGAGCTGGATGCAGACAAGGCAGCCTGTCGCATGGAGCATTCTATACCCAAGGTCATCCTGGAGCGGTTTATCCAGTTTGCCGAATTTGTTGAAGTTTGTCCCCGCGCCGGCTCAAAGTGGATCGCAGGATTCAATTATCACTGTGACCAGAGCGACACATTGGAAAACTGTGAGAGATGTATTTTAGCAACCCTTGAAGAAGTAAGGAGACGTAAGCAAAAAGGAGGCAGAAAGGCAATGACAACAGCTAAGTTGAAAGATTTGAAACCCGGTCAAAAAGGCAGGGTATTAAAAATCGATGTCCGGGGAGAAATAAACAAGCGAATTGTTGAGATGGGAATAACTCCCGGGTCTGTCGTTGAAGTGGAGGGCATAGCCCCGCTCGGTGACCCTATTGATATCAAGGTGAAGGGCTATCATCTTTCCCTGCGGAAAGATGAGGCCGAGGGGATTGAAATAGAGATGTTGTAGTTGGCAGTCAAATCAGCTTGGGAGGTAATAGTAATGCCGTTAGCAATTGTACAAGCAGGCAGGTGGGTACGGATCGTCACCGTGAATGCAGGCCACAGGCTCCAGAGTAGATTGGCTGCCATGGGACTGGTCCCTGGCGTGGAAATCAAAGTGCTCCGCAATTCTATGAATGGACCGTTTCTTATAGAGGTAAAGGGCAGTCGTATAATGCTGGGGCGTAGGATGTCCCAGAAGATCATAGTCATGTAATTTTTTTTGCAATGAAGTTTCGGTATGCCTAAAATTTTACGCTACGGCAAATCTGCTCGTCAAACAGAAGATAGGAGGAAAATCAAACGTCATGAAATCCAAAATAACAGTTGCCCTTGCAGGCAACCCTAATGCAGGAAAAACCACTATATTCAACAACTTAACCGGCGCTCGCCAGCATGTCGGTAATTATCCCGGTGTGACGGTGGAGCGTAAGGAGGGTCTTTGTCTTCATGGCAATATTGAACTGCATATCGTCGACTTGCCTGGGACATATAGTCTTACTGCCTATTCTGCTGAAGAAATGGTTGCGAGAAACTTTATTATTGACGAAAAGCCAGATGTTGTTGTCGATATCATCGATGCCTCTAACCTTGAAAGAAACCTGTATCTTGCAGTTCAGCTTATGGAACTCGGTGTACCTCTTGTCTTGGCCTTTAACATGAGCGATATGGCCAAAGCGCGGGGATACGAATTCGATACTGAAAAGCTTTCAAGGTTCTTCAGTGCCCGTATTGTACAGACAGTAGGGAACAAGGGGACAGGAATGAAAGAGCTTCTCGATGCCATCATTGAAACTGCAACAAATGGAACATCAGACACAAACCACAAAGATGAAAAATCATCGGCCGATCTTCTTTCATCCAAGGCAAATATTCGAGGCGCTCATCATCAGGCAATGCCGATAATGAATTACGGATGGGAGATCGAAAAAGAAATTGCCAAAATAGAAAACCTGATCCAGAAAAATCGTTCGGTTGCTGGAAAATACAATGCAAGATGGCTGGCCGTAAAACTTCTTGAAAATGACAGGGAACTGCGGGCCAAGGTTATATCCCCCAAAATCAACGAGCAGGTCGAAAAGAGTATCGAGCACCTTGAAAAGGTGCTCGGGGAATCCACCGAAACCGCTATCGCCGGAGCCAGATATGGTTTCATTTCCGGCGCTTGCCAGGAAGCTGTACGTTCCACAATAGAAATCCGTCATACAATTTCGGACAGAATAGACTCTGTAGTCATGAACCGCCTTCTTGGCATGCCAATATTCCTGGGGTTGATGTATCTTGTTTTTCAGTTAACCTTCACCCTCGGAGATCCCCCCATGGAGTGGATTGATAACTTCTTTGGCTGGTCGGGCGATGTGATTCAGAGCTGGTGGCCCGTAGGTTCGGAAAGCTTACTGAAGTCTCTCATAGTGGATGGGATTATTGGTGGCGTAGGCGGTGTAATCGTGTTCCTGCCCAATATCCTGCTGCTATTTCTGTCTATCGCTATTCTTGAGGATTCTGGATATATGGCAAGGGCAGCATTCATCATGGACCGTCTGATGCACAAAATAGGGTTACATGGGAAAAGTTTTATCCCACTCCTGCTTGGATTTGGTTGCACTATCCCCGCCATCATGGCCACCCGCACCCTCGAAAATGAGCGGGACAGGTTGACAACTATGTTTGTGTCCCCGCTTATGAGTTGCGGTGCCCGCCTGCCGATTTACACACTTATTATCCCTGCTTTTTTTCCGCAGGCCTGGCAGGCGCCAATGTTATGGATCATCTACATGATCGGCATTTCTCTGGCAATCATAAGCGCAAAACTTCTTCGCAGCACTGTGTTTAAAGGAGAGTCGGTTCCCTTCGTAATGGAATTGCCCCCATACAGGATACCCACTCTAAAAGGCGTACTTATCCATATGTGGGAACGTGGCTGGCTATTTCTCAAAAAGGCGGGAACCATCATCCTGGGAATATCAATTTTGCTGTGGGCTGCAACAACATTCCCTGGCCTGCCCGAGAGATCCAAAAGTCATTTTAAAAATGAACGCAACGCGGTGTCTACCAGCAACCTTCCAGAAAAGGAAAAGGCTGAAAGACTCACTGCAATAAATAATGCTGAGGCGGAGGCAGCTTTGGAATACAGTATATCAGGCCGCATAGGACATGCATTTGAACCAATATTCAAGCCTATTGGGTTTGATTGGAAACTTGTTACCCCGGTTATAGGCGCTATCGCTGCCAAAGAGGTGTTTGTGTCACAACTGGGCATCATTTACTCTGTCGGCGAAGCAGACGAAACATCAAAATCCCTTAGAAGCAAACTTCGATCAAGATACACTCCTCTGACAGGTTTTTGCATCCTGCTCTTTATGCTGATTGTAGCCCCATGCGTGGCAACGTTTGCGGTTATGAAGAGTGAAAGTGGGTCATGGAAATATGCGTTTTACCAGTTCGGAGGACTGACACTGCTCGCCTGGGTCATCACCATGATAGTCTATCAGATAGGAAGCCGTCTTGGTATTGGAATCGGATAGGAGATGATGACATGCTTGAAAACATAATTGTTATTGGAATTGTAGGTGTAGCAGCCGCCATGGCTGGCAGATCTTTGTATAAAACCATGACAGGCAAAAATGAGGGAGGCGGGTGCAGCGGATGTGCTGGAAACTGTCACGGTTGCACTAATAGATATTTTAAGGAAACGAATCAGGGACAGGGCACAAAAAAATGACAGTTTATTAATTATGATGGTGTTGTAAAAAGCTGGTTTATCAAATTTACTGTAAAAAGACACAAAACCGTGCGAAAAAACCAAGCTGTATTTTTTATACGCGTGGGTAGATAGAATGTTTTGAATCCGGCTGTACCGGTTTATTCCAGGGATAAATTTCAGGAATCACAATTCAATTCCGCCCTGTCTGACAATCATAACGGACAGGTGCAAAAATAAGGTAAAACAGAGATATACACTATTTTGGGAGGAAATAAAAAAGATCGTAAGATACAGTAAGGTGCCTGTTTTTGCGCTTTATAATCAGTTTATTCAAGGTAGGAAATCTATTTAACCCGTTAAGTTAAGGAGGAAAAGCCATGAAGATTTCAGATTATGTTCCAAAAACCATCTGGTCCATTGTTTTATTAATGTTTCTGTCAATACTATGCTTTCCTGCTCCACTGTTGGCAAAAAACATGTCTGATACCGCGGATGAAATAAGGCAGCTAAGGAATACGATGAAGATCCTGATGCAGCGAATAAATACCCTGGAAAAAGAGGTTGGAAAATACAAAAACACGGTGGCAGATGTCAGGGA
>JAGGTJ010000010.1 GCA_021163815.1 Deltaproteobacteria bacterium
TGTGGTATCCTTACCGGCCGGCTCTATGGCGTCAACCCTCCTGGCATGGTCTTCAACCCCTCCAATCTCATAATTGGCAATAAAATTTACCCCTCTCTGATAGGCACTCCCGGTTCTTCCAAGTGAGCGCAGGGTCTTAACAGTCTCGGTAGTCTCAAAATATATAGTAGATGGATCAGACCCCCAGGAGCCATCAGGATTTTGCACACTTTCCAGGTAAGCTGCGGCCTGGTTGGTACCAGCCTGAGCAATGTTGATAGCAAATAAAAACGTAAGAAGCGTGAAAAATAGCATTATTAATTGACATTTCTTAAACATAATACACACTCCTAGTTGATTGTTAATTGTTACTTTAAAGCAATTTACATCCTTACCTCCATTCCTTCAGGTATCATGAGCTGACCCAGAATGTTATTTTTAAACATATTATGTCTACTATAGTCATTAGAATACTCAAAATGACAAAACCAATCGTTATTTTTTTTAAATTCGTTTTAGGCGGCAATATTATGATGCCAGGATTGTAAATAGAAAATATATAAAAAGGTATTATTGCTAGCATCATATATAACAGTTTAACTTGTATCTTATAAAAGGGGGCAACTAATGGAGACAATTGTATGTTCCCCATTTTATAATCTGGGAGAATATACAACAAACAAAACAAGCTTATTATTACGTGAAAGATAAAAAATATATTTAAGAAGACTTCCCATCTTATTTTGGTATCTTTCCATTTATTCTCGTTTATTACCAAATCTCGTATACGATTTAATAAATTATTGTAAGCTTTATCATATTTATGATAGTATTTATAATTTTTCTTTCCTGCACCTTCAGCTATTAGATATTCTTTTATCAGCTTTGGCACTAAAATAAAGTATTCTTTGGTCATAATTTTAGTAAATGACAATTTATTGCCTTTAAAATTTATGATGCTAGTTACATCTTTAAATGAAATTCTCCCTCTTCGAGTTTTCAAATAGTTTTTATTTATTTCAAGGAATGAGATTTTATTTATTTCATTTAAGATTAGACTGAATAACAATCCTAATAAAGCAGGAGTAGCTCTGTTCATGAATAAAATATTATTTAAATTAATTTCTGTTTTGTTAATCTTAAAAAGCAAATACATATAAACAACGATAAAGATGAATAATATATAAATTATCCGATTTATGTTATAACCTTTGTATATTGCTTTCATAGCTTGTCTAACTGTTCAAAGTATTCGTCTGTTATATCTTTAATTTTCTTTTCAAATTGATCTATTGTCGATAGAGCATCGATTATTGTTAAGACGCCCCATATTACTGCAGCGATTATTCCAATCCAAAACCATGCATCAGCTGTCAATCCTAAAAATGTTCCTACACCAAGAACCACTATGAGCTTACCAATTGCAACGGAGATTAAAAAGAAAATAAAGGCAAAATAACCTAGCCAAGTGTAAATAAATTTACCACTCTTATCAACGTATTTGATAGGATTATTAATTGAATGAATATAAAGATTTAAAAATAGGGCCTCTGCTGCACCTATGGTTGAAATCTTGTTTGCTATTATTTGACGATTATTGCTAATTCCTCTCTCATCATCAGGCCCCCAGGTATAACTATCAGCTGAAATATATCTTCCCACTTCAGGATCATAATACCTGGCTACAAAATATAATAACCCTGAATCATCATCCAGTTCTTTCCCCGTGAATTTTTGTTTGATTCCTCTATCATCTATTACAGTTGCAGATTTTATCGCACCAAAAATATCATAACTATATGAAGCTAATACATTCCCCATATCGTCAGTCAATTCAGTTATTGATCCCAGAACATCCTTCATAAAATATGCATATGTATCCGTAGAACTTTTCTTGTATAAAGCACCCATGCCTAATATTCCATTTACATAGTTGGCCCTAATGATTCCTTTTTCATTAGTCTCCATTAACATATTAGGACCATCATAAATGAAATGTATGGTACCACTGTTATCGGTTTTAGTTATTCTTTGGCCCAAAGTATTGTATCTAAATTCATTTATGTGACCATCGTTATATTCTATTTTTATCAACTGATTTTTATAACCATATTGGAATGTTGTGGTTATCCCTCCTTCTGTTTTGGCTATCTGATTTCCATTATTGTCATAGGTATAGGTCGTGGCACCAGCAGAGAGTATTCTGTTATTTTTGTCGTAGGTGTATGCAATAATGCCTTCAGAAGTTGTCAATGTAAGTCTATTTCCAACAGGGTCGTAAGAATATTCATTATATGATCCATCAGGATAATCTACTCTAGTTACCTGATTGATTTTATCGTACTGATAAGTGTGTATTCCTTCATTATCCGTCATACTAAGCCTATTCCCAACAGGGTCGTATTCATAATGGAAAGTTGATATGATTTCACCACCGCTTTTCTTGTTAACAAGATCTATAATTCTATCATTTAAATCATATACATAATTGGTTTCAGTATTATTTGGGTAAACAACCCTATCAAGCAATTTATTTTGGTAAAAATACTCAGTTTTGTATCCTGCAGGATCAGTCACAGATTTAAGCAGCCCGTTCCTATAATACTCATAGGTAGTGATTCCACCTTGTGGGTCGATCATAGTCTTTTTGTTGCTATTGGGATAATAAGTGTAACTGATTTCTTGTCCGAAGACATCTACTACCTTTGTCAGTCTATTTAATTTATCATAGCTTTGAATAATGGTTCCATGCTTATCCGTGATGCTTATTAAATTACCATTTGCATCATATGAATAAGATTCCTCAGTATCATCAGGATAGTTCTTTTTTGAAACCCTACGAAGTGGGTCGTATTGATAACTTATTGTGTTACCATTTTTGTCAGTTTCAGACGCTAAATCATAATTTAAGTTATAGGTATATGTTTTTTCATAACCCATAGGATCAGTGACTTTTGTTAATTTACCCCAGTTGTTGTATTCATAGGTAGTGGTATTCCCATTAGCGTCTGTTTTACTGGTCAGTCTCCCGAGTTCATCATAGGTCATCCTTGTAATATTTCCATATGCATCTTTAATAGTCTTAATATTCCCATCAGGAAAATAAGTGAATTCTGCTTTTTTGATACCTGATTTCTTGATGTTTTTCAAGAGTCCATTTGCATAATATTCATACTCTATGGTAACACCTTCAGGGTCTACTGTGGTAAGAAGATTTCCGTTAGGATCATAGGTATTGGTAGTAACGTTTCCCTCGGAGTCTGTTACTGTGGTTACTATCAAAGGGCTGTTGTAACTGAACAGATATGTCCCCCCGTTTGGCAATAAATTTGTATGGGTTTTACCATCACTGTAATAATCAAAAGTGACCGTACCTCCTTCTGCATTTGTCCTTGAGGCCAGTTTATGATCTGAATAATAGGTATATGAAATAGTCTGACCTGCATTATTGGTAACGCTGATTAGGTCGTCACCATCATAAGTGTATGTCCAGGTATTATCTCCTGGAGCAGTAATACTAATAATTTTATTGTTATCGTTGTAAGAAATAGTAAATTCTCTGCCTGAAGGATCTGTGATAGTGGTTAGGTTAGTGCCAGTATAAGCAAAAGTAATAGTATTGCCATTACGATCGACAATACTGGCGAGCTTGCCTGCTGTGTCAAAAATATGCTGGGTTCCATTCCTTTCTTTTTTTGTAGCACAAAAGGTTTTTTAAATAAAAAAGATAATTAAAAGATTAAAAAAGC
>JAGGTJ010000056.1 GCA_021163815.1 Deltaproteobacteria bacterium
CGACTGTCGGGAGGGCGCCGTATCTTCGTGACTTATCAGTGGGGGAAGCCGCAGTTCATTCACTGTTATCCCCCTAATTATTGAGCTGATACTAAACAGGTCTAAACCGGCATGGTTAGATCCAAAATATTCTGGCCATCCACGGACATAAAAAATATTACCTGGTTTTTCAGCACGGTTTTGTGTGCTTTTACGGCCAATCAGGCTTGCATTGACATGCCCTTAAAGGGGCAGGGCGGGGATGATGTTTTTCCACAGGGTCGATAGCAATGGGGCAGTTTTTTCTGCCGTTGCAGTTATTTCCTCTGCTGAAGATTCTTTCATGCTGTCAGGTAGATTCATGTTAGTTATGGCAACAATTGCCATGACCTTGATTCCACAGTGAATTGCAACAATAACCTCTGACACGGTAGACATTCCAACCGCGTCTGCGCCTATCATCCTTATGAATCTTGTTTCCGCAGGTGTTTCTAAGCTTGGCCCCAGAAGTCCCACGTACACACCCTTTCTGAGCAGAATCCCCGATTCCAGGGCCTTTTGTTCGGAAAGTTTTACAAGATCGGGATCATAGGCCCTGCTCATATCAGGGAAACGTGGCCCCAGGGCGTCAAGGTTGGGCCCTGTAAGCGGATTCTGCCCTGTAAGATTGATATGATCTGTTACCACCATAAGGTCTCCGGTCTCAAACTGTGGATTCAGTCCTCCTGCCGCGCTGGAAATCAGCAGATATCTGACTCCAAGCTCTGACATGATACGAACCGGAAAGGTTATCTCCTGCGGAGTGTATCCTTCGTAAAGATGGAACCTCCCGTTAAGGACAACAATACCTATGTTTTTTATCGTGCCTGCCACAAGCATTCCCCTATGGCCTGGTGCGGTGGATATTGGAAAGTTTGGAATACGGTTAAAAGAGATTTCAGTGTTTGCGGATATTTCTTCGGTAATCCCCCCAAGACCAGTTCCTGTAATTATCCCTATCCGTGGTGTGTTTTGAAGCCTGTTATTCAAAAAATCCGTGGTTTGCTTTATTTTGTTGAGCATTATGGTATAATTCCTGTATAGTCAAATTTTCTATTGATATAATCAAATTTTTTTGATGGTAACTTTTTCTCAAATCTGAGTACAATTTCATAGGTTACAGATCGTAAAATGTCAATCAGATTGAATATGATCTGTTTTTGTAACAGAACCGGCATGGCCGAATCCAAAATATCCTGGTCACCTATGGATATGAAAATATAGCCTGGTTTTTCAGCACGATTTTGTGTGTTTTCACGGTAAAATTTTTCTGGGCCTTGTTCTCAAATAAACCATCTTGGTTACAGATGCACAACGGGTTGATATAATGATAAAGATAGATCTTCACATACACTCAAAAGACTGTTCTGATGGAAAAATGTCTCTTGACGATATATTTAAGGAGGCCAAACGCAGAAAGATCAGGGTGATTTCCATCACAGACCATGATTCCATTGACTGTCAGAACAGGGCAATGATGCTTGCCCGTGATATAGGGGCATACTATGTAACGGGAGTGGAACTTAATATCGCCTTTTCCCACAAAGACTACAAGGGCGGGAAAAGCGTATCTCTTGATGTCCTGGGATACCGCTACGATATTAACAACAGGCCTCTTATGGACAAACTTCATGAATTAAGACGCTACAGACGTAAAAGGGGTGCAAAGATACTGGAAAAGATTAACGATGAGCTTTCAAAAAATGGTATTCCATGCCTTACACAGGCAGATCTTGCTGCCATAGAAGAGAGTGTTGATGGTACATTCGGACGTCCTCACATAGCAGACTTCCTGGTAAAAAAGGGCATAGTCGGCGACAGGCAGGAGGCCTTTGACAGATATCTTGTGAAATGCAATGTGCCCAAAATGCCTGTCTCTCTCAAAGAGGCATCCGAGCTTGTAAGGAATGCTGGTGGTGTTCTTGTTCTGGCACATCCAAACAATCCAAATGGCACATCTCTTGTTTCCCTCACCAAATCCATAAAAGAGCAGCACAGGATAATAAAGGATGCCATGCTGCCTTACATAGATGGTATTGAATGCTGGCATTCAAGCCATGATTCCAGGACTGTTTCCGAATATCTGAAATTTGCAAGGACGGAAGGTCTTATGGTAACAGGTGGTTCAGATTGCCATCAGAATCCGGTTATAATGGGAACCATGCCAGTTCCTCTCTTTGTCGCTGAACAGTTTGGCTTTTGTGGAGAACAGGAATGACAAACCTTATTGATTACTTTAACAAACCTTATTTATTTCCTGATAAAACGAATAAAATTGATATAGTCCAAACTCATATATCAATTGTTTTTATCGCCGACAATTTTGTCTACAAGGTAAAAAAACCGGTTAACTTCGGTTTTTTGGATTTTTCTACCCTTGAAAAAAGGAAGTATTATTGTTATCAAGAACTGAATTTGAACCGAAGGCTTGCAAAAGATATATATCTTAATGTACTTCCTGTTTTTCAGGATAAAGACAGATATTATATGGGGGAAAAGGGCAGGGGAGATATCGTTGATTATGCAGTCAGGATGAAGCGAATTTCCGACGACGTGCTCATGAAATCGATATTTGAAAGAGGTGAATTATCTGAAAGTCGGCTTGAGGAAATAGCAACGGTTCTTGCCAGATTTCATAAAAATGCCCAGACATCTTCGGAAATCTCAAGGTTCGGAGAACCTGAAAGCTTCCGGGTCAATACCGATGAAAATTTTGAACAGGTTAAGCCCTATGTTGGAGATGTCATAGACAGAGAAAGCTTCGAGAAGATCATGGCCTGGACAAACGCATTTTATGAAAACAACAGGCATCTTTTTACAAAACGGATAAAAGAGGACAGGATAAGGGACTGTCATGGTGATCTTCACATGGAACATATATGTTTTACAACTCCCCTGTCGGTGATAGATTGTATAGAATTTAACGAGCGCTTTCGTTACAGTGATACCATTGCAGACATTGCATTTCTGTTGATGGATCTTGAATATCATGATGGAAAAGAGGAATCAGAAACGCTTTGGGACATCTACAAAGAAAAGGCAGAGGAAGATGACCAGACGGCTGAAATGTTCCTCCCTTTCTACAAGGTTTACAGGGCATTTGTAAGAGGGAAGGTAAACAGCTTTCAGATCAATGATGAAACAATTGATGAAAAGCAGAGACAGGCAATCCTTGAGAATGCAAAAAAGTATTTCAACCTTGCCCGTTCATATCTGACAGATTTCTAAAAGCTGCCCTGCAACCATGTGTTTTTACCATGAGACAAACTATTCGAGATTTTGCAAAAAAAGAACTTCCTGATAACACGCTTCTGATAACCTGCGGGCTGCCTGCCTCCGGGAAAACCATCACGTCACAAATGATTGCCAAAGAAAAGGGGTTTCAGGTACTGCGGACTGATACCATAAGGCTTGATGTTTTGAAAAATGAGGATGTTTTTGATCAGAAAACCGCATCCGACATGAATAAGAGAATGGCCGTATATAACGAAATGTTTAAAAGGGCGGGCAAGAGGGCGGAAAAGGGTGGTGAAATTATTTTTGATCCTACTTTTTTTCCC
>JAGGTJ010000059.1 GCA_021163815.1 Deltaproteobacteria bacterium
ACCCCCCACAAACATGAAAATACACCACGGTTTTTCAGCATAGCTTTGTGTGTTTTATGGTAAAATAAATTCTGTGCAAAAAAACAATCTTCTTCAGTTTCAAAAAAGGTGAAAATTTTGACAATAAAAATGTTTTCGATATTTCAAGGACCAAAACTTAGGCCTGATCTCTATACACACCTGTCCGTTCCATCAAAAGAGCAGACAGATAAGGTACAGACAGATACAGAAATCAGACATCAAAAGATATCATGCAATGGACTAAACCGGCATGGCCGGATTCAAAATATCTCAACCCCCCACAAACATGAAAATACACCACGGTTTTTCAGCATAGCTTTGTGTGTTTCCACGGTAAAGATAACAGTAATTATCTGTTTCATACTGTCTTTCTGTACAGCCTGTGCAACTTCCAACATCTCAAAAAAGAGGGCCTTTTCTGACAAACCAACAGATTGTAAAGAATCCCTTGACAACAAACAGGGTAGTAATTTATCGCCTTTTGGAAAAAACAAGGAAGATATTACCACCGTTACCGATCCCGACGACATCACAGACCAGGACATACTGGACTCAGCGCTTGATCTTTGTCAGGCTGCAAATGATTCGTGGGAACATGGTGACCTTGATAACGCAATAGACACACTGGACAACGCCTTTTCACTCATACTCAAGGTGTCATCTGATAATCCTGACATACTGCAGCAAAAAGATGATCTAAGATTTACCATTGCCAAACGCATAGTCGAGGTTTATTCATCCAGATTTATAACTGCCAATGGTTTTAAAAAGGCTATTCCCCTTAACATGAACACCCATGTAAAAAAGGCCCTCTCCTTATTCACGGGCAGGGAAAAATCCTTTTTTATTGCCGCATACAAAAGGTCAGGAAAATATCGTCCCTTTATTGTCGCTGCACTTAAAAAGGCGGGGCTTCCTGAAGAATTATCATGGCTTCCATTAATTGAAAGCGGATTCAAGGTTCATGCCTTTTCAAAGGCAAGGGCCCTTGGTCTATGGCAGTTTATTGCATCAACCGGATACAAGTTTGGCCTGAAAAGGGATAGATGGGTTGATGAAAGGATGGATCCTGAAAAATCTACCCAGGCAGCCATAGCTTACTTTAAGGAACTTCACCGTATATTTGGTGACTGGACAACAGCACTTGCTGCATACAACTGTGGAGAAGGCACTGTTCTGAGATGTATCAGAAGACAAAAAATAAACTATCTGGACAACTTCTGGGATTTGTATACAACCCTTCCCGTAGAGACCGCTTTCTATGTGCCAAAGTTTCTTGCGGTACTGCATATATTAAAAAATCCAAAGGCCTATGGCATTGAACTGCCTCCGGTAGATAAGCCAATACAAACCGAAACCGTTTCTGTCGATAGGCAGGTTTCCCTTAAAGCCATGGCAAGAAAGATCGATGTAAGATACAGTCTCCTGAAAGAATTAAACCCCCAACTAAGACACAACTGTACTCCTAACAGGCCATTTAATCTTAAGGTCCCCGAGGGAAAAGGCCCGGTGCTGCTTGCAAAAATCAAAGACATTCCCATATGGCACCCCCCTGTACCACCTTATATAAGATACAGAATAAAAAGAGGAGATTCCCTATCCCGTCTTGCCCGGAGAT
This sequence comes from Deltaproteobacteria bacterium, assembly GCA_021163815.1. Classification (GTDB taxonomy): domain Bacteria; phylum Desulfobacterota; class DSM-4660; order Desulfatiglandales; family Desulfatiglandaceae; genus JAGGTJ01. The sequence continues at coordinate 1,640 of JAGGTJ010000059.1, forward strand.
ACCATACCAATGTCAGATCAATCATGGCCATGAACAAGCTCAGAAACAGTCATATAAGGACAGGACACATACTTAAGATCCCTGTGGGCAGACACTATTATCGGTTTTCAAGGACGTTATCAAGGAGGGGCATAAAGAAAAAGCTTGTCAAATATGTGGTTAAACGAGGAGACTCATTGTGGAAGATAGCCGCCAAATTCGGCACTACCACAAAAATAATTCGAAGATTAAACTACCTGAAAGGCAGTTACCTGCGAGCAGGGCAGACACTGCTTGTTCCCAAGACAGTAAAAGGAAAAAACGCATAAACATGGATTCCCTTTCCATATTAAACAATTATTCTTCACTGTGTCTGGCATCTCAGTGGTGCATTATGGATGAAAAACAGAGACCCTGTTTATTTCATCCTCAGAGTCATCCTCCTTGTGCCCTACATCTTCTGAAGAATGCGAGTCTGTCAACATATATACCTTGTCTGTTTGTTCCGGCAACACATCTTGGGCACCTTTGCCTTGTGAAGCCGTGCATGATATCTTAACAAGCCCCCCCATAACAGAAATATCCACATTTCTGCCGGATTTCATGGCCAGCTTAAGAAGCTCTTCCAACTGCTTACTCCCCTTCTGCAATGCCTGTTTGTATTTCTTCCTGCGTTTGTACACTACATACAGTACAGTACATACGGTCAAGGCCATTCCGCCCATTATCCAATACCGCCATAAAAACAACGTCTTAATGCCCAACACGAGAAAGATGGCAATTACTGGTATGCCCAGTATTGCAAGTATAATTATATAAAATATAGCAAAGTTGCCTAACCAGTTAAAAAATGATAATTTCATAATAACTACTCCGAAAATTCAGTTATAGTATTTATCTACATGTCAATCTTTCGGTACCGCAAAGTTTTCAACCCATAAATGAGAACTTTTGGAACCCTCTTGCAGAATCAGGTCTACAACCCGTAGTCCCTGAGACACGGGATAAAAAGTATTAAGGAGGACACAAATGAATCAAGACCTTATTAACAAGGGCAAGGATATGATCCGTTCAGCAAAAGCAATACTAATATTTTCAGGAGCCGGATTAAGTACCGAATCAGGTATACCTGATTTCAGAAGCCCCGGAGGAATATGGGATAAATATGATCCGTCAGACTTCTATTTTCAAAGGCTTCTCTCTGATGAAAAGGCAAGAGAAAAATACTGGGCAATGAGCAAAGAGTTTTATGCAAACATGAAAAACGCTGTTCCCAACAGGGCACATCTATCCATTAAGGCCTTAGAAGATGCCGGTAAGCTCTTATGTATTGTAACACAAAACATAGACCGTCTTCACCATAAGGCAGGAAATTCCAAAGAAAAAATCATTGAAATTCATGGTACAGCATTTAGTGTATCATGCCTTAAATGCGGAAAAAGCTATGACAGAGATGAAATAGAAAAACGTCTCGATTCCGGCATTAAGGTCCCATATTGTGATGTATGTTCAGGATTTCTTAAGCCCGATACAATATCCTTTGGACAGGCAATGCCTCAGGACAAAATGGACAGGGCATACACATGTGCGTCAGAGTGTGACCTGTGTATAGTATTAGGTTCTTCACTGGTGGTATATCCTGCAGCTTCCATACCAAACCAGGCAGTTGACAAAGGTTCAAGGCTTATTATAATCAACAGGGATACCACGCCACTTGATCATAAGGCTGACCTCGTAATTCATGAATCAGTATCAGATACACTAGCCAAAATGGTAGAGGGGCTTTAACTTCCCCTGTATAAAAACAGATTCTTGAACAAGATATTACTTTACCATGAAAACACACAAAACCATGTTGAAAAACCAGTCTGTATTTTCAT
>JAGGTJ010000076.1 GCA_021163815.1 Deltaproteobacteria bacterium
CGAGGAGCAAACAGTTTCAGATTTTCAAATTAATAGCAATTGCAGGATTTAGGTTGAAATTAAAGGCATGCTCGAAGATTGGTATCATTTTGAGGATACTCGTCAGAAACAGGTGCTTAAGGAATGGTGTCGAGAAAATGAGATTGAAATAAAAGATTAACGTGTTGGTGGTGTGAAAGCAAAAAACGCGCTGCATAGCTCAGATGTTGGGCAGAAGATGAAATTGATATCTCTTTAATGAAATGGATAGCACTGTAAAAAGTAGAACCGATGGATAGGTAGCAATCTTCATATACAAGGCGTACTGTTTGACTATGCGTGAAGGTATACAGGATGTCAGTTGTATAACCAAATGTTCACAGTATATGGTGTTTTTTCCGATGCCATCAAAAACTGGTCTGAGGATGTGCACAAAATCATGTTATGTAGTGACAGGAATACAACCTTGAAAGAGAGATTGGACACACTGTATCATATCTACAACAACAAAAAATATGTTCAGTATGATCCTCTAAGGTATCTCTATTTTTTTGAAGATGATGTAGAAAAAGAACTGATGGGGCTTGTGGCTTCTTCCTTTGCTTTTGGCAGGGTAACGCAGATATTCAAGGCAATAGACAGCCTTCTCAGGATTATGGAGAATAGCCCGCTTAAATATGTTATGGCATTGGGATCAGCGCCTGATCCTGCTCTTTTGTCTTTCAGGTATAGATTTGTATCGGGTCTGGATGTTTACAGGTTTTTGCGTATTACAAGGCAGTTGATAGAAGATTACGGTTCTATCGGTTGCTTTATGAAATGTAACTATAACGAGGGGGATTTCCTCAGGTTGGTTGATCTTACTATGAGGCAGTACGTCGATGTTAGATTTCTTGTCCCCGTGTCTTTAAAGACATCTGCCTGTAAGCGGCTGTTCATGTATTTCAGGTGGATGGTAAGAGAGGATAATATTGATACCGGCCTGTGGAATTTTATAGACCCGGCAGAACTTGTTATTCCCTTGGATACACATATATTTCAGTCTGCCGTAAAACTTGGCCTTACATCGAGAAAAACCCCATCGTTTGCAGTTGCCAGGGAGATAACAGAAAAGCTGAAAGGGTTTTGTAGAAATGATCCTGTCAGATATGACTGGGCTATTTCTCATGAAGGTATTATCAAAAACAATTTTGCGACGCATATGGCAATGTCAGAAAGATCGGCATGTCCCGTAAGCTGTTAAGTAGTGTCCATCCACGAATCAGGTTTGGGCATTGAGGTGTTATGATGAAACGACAGACATATCTATCCATGAAACCGCTGGAAGAGGCGAGGGCGATGTTTTTTTCAGCAGTGGGCATGGACAGACGTACTCAACCCGAGACAATCAGGACGGAAGATTCTTTAGGCAGGGTAACTGCCGAACCTGTTTTTGCAAGAATTTCTTCTCCGTCATACCATGCTTCTGCAATGGACGGTATAGCAGTAAAGGCCGAAACAACCTATGGCGCTACTGAACGGAATCCAAAGGTGTTGACTGTTGGCAGGGATGCTGTCTGGATAAATACCGGGGAGCCTCTCCCAGAGATGTTTGATTCTGTTATCATGGTCGAAAAGGTCCATGTTATTGATGATGAACACTTAGAAATCAACGCCTCTTCCTATCCGTGGAACAATGTTCGCAAGGTAGGAGAGGATATTGTTGCAACTGAGATGATTCTTCCCCAGAATCATCCGCTGTCTCCCTATGATATGGGTGCCCTTGTTGCAGCAGGGGTATATGACGTAAAGGTATGGTGTAAACCTCGTGTTGCCATTATTCCTTCTGGTTCAGAGCTGGTAAGTTATTGTGACGTAAGACAGGGGATGCATCTGAAAAAAGGACAGATCATAGAGTTTAATTCTGTGATGATATCCGGGCTTGTCAGTGATGCAGGCGGAATCCCTGTTGTTTATGATATTGTTCCTGATATTGTGGATGAGATACGTAAGATTGTCTCCAGTGTCTGTGAATCTGATGCAGATGTTGTAATAATAAACGCAGGGTCTTCTGCAGGCAGCAAGGACTATACAATGCATGTCATAAAGGATCTTGGCAGTCTTATTGTTCACGGTGTTGCCATGATGCCAGGGAAACCCACCGTTCTTGGCATGGTAAAGGGGAAACCTGTTATTGGCCTGCCGGGTTATCCTGTGTCTGCAAGTATATCCTTTGAAAATTTTGTAACGCCCCTTCTCTGTTCCCTCCAGGGGTTAACCCCTCCTGAACGTGAAAGGATCAAGGTAAAGCCAACCCGTGATATTCCATCCAAGCTTGGTTTGGAGGAGTTTTTGCGGGTTAATATAGGCAAGGTGGAAGATCATTACGTAGCTACACCGCTTGCAAGGGCCGCAGGTTCTATTACCACCATGACAAGGGCAGAGGGTATTATCCGTGTGCCAATGCTTTCAGAGGGTATTTGCCGTGATGATGAAGTTGATGCAGAGCTTCTTGTCAGCAGGAAAGAACTTGAAAACACCCTCGTGGTTATTGGCAGTCATGATATTACCATAGATATCCTTGCAGATGAGATAAGGAGTCAGGGTAATAATATAAGGGTGTCTTCGGCAAATGTGGGAAGTCTGGGCGGGATCATGGCTATCCGGAAGCGAACCTGTCACATGGCAGGGAGCCATCTTCTGGATCCGTCAACGGGGGAATACAATGTCTCTTATATCAAAAGGTACATAAAAGGGATGAAGGTTTGTCTGTTTCATCTTGTGCTTAGAGATCAGGGATTAATAGTGCAAAAAGGAAACCCAAAGGGGATAAATGCAATAGAAGATTTACAAAGGGAAGATGTCAGTTTTATAAACCGTCAGGCTGGTTCCGGCACACGTGTATTGCTTGACTACAAACTTGAGCAGGCAGGGATTTCATCTGACTCCATAAGGGGCTATGATTGTGAAGAATTTACGCATATGGCAGTTGCAGTTGGGGTGCTGACGGGCTCTTTTGACTGTGGAATGGGTATATATGCGGCTGCAAAGGCCCTTGATCTTGACTTTGTGCCTGTTGTGAGGGAGCAATATGATTTGATTGTCCCTTCTTCCATAATAAATGAGCCGCTCATACATGCTGCCCTTGAAACAATCCGGTCAGAGGAATTTAAAAATCGTATCAAGGCACTTGGCGGTTATGACCCTTCGTTGAGCGGGGAATTATGGAAAGAGCTGTAAATGGTTATAATGCCTGTGTTGGCATGCAGTCTCGTGCCTTTTTCATCATTACCCGTGGATTGGCGAAGTGCCACAAACCGCCTTGTTACAACGCCATCAATTTTTATGCATGATACCTGAATCCTGCAAGCGTCGAGTTTGCCGAAGATCTACCTGTGCCAGCA
>JAGGTJ010000062.1 GCA_021163815.1 Deltaproteobacteria bacterium
TAGCACAAGTAACCGGACTGGGAACAACGGCCGTTTGGCGGGCCCTACGCCGCCTGAGAGGAGCGCATTTGATAGCCTTAGCGGCGGATAGCGGCGGAAATCAGGCACAGGTATGGCAACTACGTTGGAGAAGCCCGCTTGCAAGTTTTCCACAGATTTGTGTTCCCCTTGCGCCTATAAGGAGTAATACCAGAGATTTAAAAGCTTTTAGCCCTAACGGGACTAACCGTCGCCCGGAAACCAATCGCCCAAGTCGGCGGGCCCTTGCGTGGGCGATGGCTCAGATTCGAGCGGAACTGGCCGAGTATGAGATCACCACGGCCCGAAAGCGGATGATTCTCACCGGGATAGGGGCGGCAGTCTGGAAGGCGATGCAAAAAGGAGCGCTAAAGGCGGGCCGCGGGCTCGCTGTGTTTGTGCACGATCTTATCCTGCGGTTGCGGGAAGCTCGCGGCATTGGAAACGCCGTCCGCTTCCACCCATCCGCTACACCCCCCCCGCGCCCCATCCCGCTCGCCCCCGCCCCCGGCTGGGCGGTGTGTAACGTGTTGAACGAGCGTGCCGCCCGCGCCCGTGAGCTTGCGGCGACAGAGCGGCTGGTGGAGGAGATCGAGCACGAGCGGGATGAGGCGCGACGAGGTTTTATCAAATTTCTCGAAGGGGCCGGCGTTTCTAGCTTACGGGAATACGTGGTCAGCGTGTCCGTGGGAGAAGGTTAACATCAGGACTTGACGCCATAGTTCAGCTCATGTTATACATGATCGATCCACAGATACTGTTTGAGGGGGTAGCGCATGAACAAGCAGGAGTTTGTGGAACGGCTGGCTGAGCGGGCTGGGTTCACCAAGAAGGACGCGCGCAAGGCGATTGACGGCGCTATAGAACTCATCAATCAGGCGCTCGCTTCCAATGAAGCAGTGAACATCGCCGGATTTGGCAAGTTCGAACCGCGGGCTCGTAAGGCCTCCAATCGGATTAACCCTCGTACGGGCGAAAAGTTTAAGGTTCCAGCGAAGGTGGTTCCCGCATTCAAGCCGGGGAGGAACCTGCGCGAGATTGTGGACAAGAAGCTTAAGGCAGTGGGGCAGGGAGACCAACTAACTGTCAAACGAGCCTAAACAGTACGCGGGAGAGTATGCGCCACTCGCAAACAAGAGTGCAAACTAGTTTCGATAGCGGTTGAGCAGTTCGTAAACTTCTGCGCGCGTTCCGATGAGGCGAGCGCGATGTTTGAGTTCTCCCTCAGTAGCCAGGACGAGTTATGGGAACACCGTCACGAGAGCCGCCGGGATAGGTCCACGAATCGAGTAATGTGTCTCCGCACCAAAGGTAGACGGTCTCCCCTTTATTCCGCAGTGCTATTCCCCTTGTGTTGCTCGTTGGGTTGTACGTGGAACCGTACACGGTCCACGTTTCACCGGGTCCAATTACCGCATCGGTCATAGAAGAGGGGATGGTCCACCGGGCTTGCTCATCGGCGATCGCGATTCCGCGTAGGTCGACGGTGCGGTCGGTGGTATTTAGAAGGGTGAAGTATTCATTGGGGATCTCGTATCTCCCGGGCGCGTTGACCATCAGCTTGTAAATGATCACATCGTGGTAGCTCAAGTCGCTGCATGTAAGGGTAGCGTCTGGTGGCGAGGGCAACTGCCCCGGTGTGGACTCGTCGTCCAGATCATCTGTGCTGAACTCTGACCACAGGACGCAATGGTCAGAGTAGCTCTCCCGATACGGGAGGGTGGAATTGGTGAAATAGTTATCAAGGGTGGTTGTGCCGTCGTACTCATTTTGCGCATTGGGGGAGATGATAATGTGGTCGATCGGATTGGTGTAGTATCTTCCGTCAGGCGTGCACACCTTGTCCGGTGCATCCTGCGTCAAGATCCTCAAGTTTGAGTGTTCATCCAAGAGGGAGAACGCCTGGGCATCGGTGAGGAGAGGATCATTAAAGTCTCCCGCCAAGATGATATCGGGATCGTTGTTTGGGTCTTTCAGATAGTTCGTCACCCAATCCCCCAAGAGCTTGAGTTGTTGTTCCCTTGTGATTCGGCTTGTATAGTCGGAATAGGCCTTGAGGTGGACCACAATCAGCGTGAAATCAAACCCATCCGGGAGAACTTTGCCCTCCACTACCAAGCCGTCGCGCAGTTTGGTGTGGCCGGGAGGATTCAATGGAATTTCGCCCTTATATGTCAGTGAGACTTCTTGGGCTTGGTAGAGGACTGCCACCCGCTGGCACTGGTTTTTCTGGTGGGAGATAATGTAGCTGTATTTATTGGCGGGCATGTACGATAGCAACTTATCCAACGCAGCTGCATCTTCCACTTCTTGTAACGCGAGCACCTCGATATCGAGGGAGTCGATGAACGAAGCGAGTGCCCTGATGTCAGCCTCAGTGTGCCTCGTGTGTTGTTCGCACCACGCGCCCGTTGAAGGGTCGAGATCGGTGAAGAACTCAAGATTGTAAGTTCCTATCTGTATATGGTTGCTGGTTATAGTCCATGTTGTATTCGACGGGATCAGTATGCACCCGGCTGTAATGAAGAGCACAAAGAGAATCGTTGTCACCGGCCGCCACACTTTAGTCATAACACTACCCCCCATTATTCTTCAGGCTTAGGCCGAAACTTTGAGCGTCCACCTGGCAGCGCCTAACATGCTCCAATCCCCTTCGCGGTTGTGCAAGCTCTCCGAGCCGGTGCATTTTTGTTCAGTAGCTCTTGAATGACTCATTATCCTCCTCCTTTTACGGGAGAGACTCACAGGCAATCCCATCCTTATCGGCGTCAAGCCGGAAGACATCGCCGTATCCTTGAGATTTGCAGTAGTCGTAGCACCGTTGAGCCTCTGCGTGAGTTGCAAAATCGCTACAGTTGAGATCCGGACCAGCGCAGTTGCAGGGAGCAGATGGAGAAGGAGAGGGTGAATGGTCAATATTGAGACAGGCAGCAACAAGCGCGAGTACAACCAACGCCAAAAGAATAAGGAGAAATCTCTGCTTCCTCATTTCCTCTCCTCCCGCTCCAGGTACTCTAGAATCGCCTCAACGACGAGGTAATTGATTGATCGGTCTTTCTTTTCAGCTAGCCTTATCAGCCGTTCAACCGGTTTCTGCTCCATCTTTGACTGGGGAATGTAGATGGAGAGTTTGTCAAGGCTACGTTTCCTGGGCATATAACTTCACCGTCCATGAGCAAGTTACCCCCAGTATAATCACTCGGGAAAGTCCGGCGAAATCGCTGG
>JAGGTJ010000101.1 GCA_021163815.1 Deltaproteobacteria bacterium
GGAGTTGAACGTTTGGATATCACAAGCCTGGGACCGGAGAAAGCCGTGATGTCGGAATGAGCTAGAGTTTACTGATGCAATTCAGTGGCTGATTGATAACGGATACGAGGTGGGCTGGACAAAGGTACAGGGTTGGTGGAAAGATACAGGGAAACCCGAAGATATTCTGGAAGCTAACAGGTTGATTTTAGATGATTTAACCCACGAGATCCGAGGTGAGATCCGAGGTGAGATCCGAGGGAGAGTTTCAATAGATAAAGGAACCAAGGTAAACGAAAAATCGGTGATAAAAGGTCCCGTACTCATAGGAAGTGATTGTCTCATAAAAGATAGTTATATCGGTCCTTATACGAGTATTGGAAACCGGTGCGAGATAATAAACTCCGAGGTGGAAGATTCGGTACTGATGGATGATACAAAGCTTATAAATGCCAGAAATATTGTTGATAGCATGATCGGAAGAGGTGCGGTGGTAGAGAAGAACAAAAGTTTACCAAAAGGAAATAAGTTTATTATTGGTGATAATTCATGGGTTAGAATATGATAGAGGAGGGGTGCATCCAGAGGGATAATTAGGGCAAAGAAAAAAACAAAAATCTTTTAAAGTAACATCTACCTATAGAAATACAAAATAAAGAGGTAAAAGCATGAAGCTATTAGTTATCGGTAATGGATTGGTGGGAAATAAAATTCTCCAGAAAGTTATTAGGAGAGGGATAAAGGGAATTGGAACTTGGTATAATACCAAAAAAGAGGCAGAATATAAGCAATATAAGCTGGATAAAACAAATAAACAATCTGTTTTCGAAGTTATGAAAACAACCAGACCAGATGTTGTAGTGGATACTGGAGCAATGCACAACGTTGATAGATGTGAAAGAGAGCCGGAAGAATCACACAGGATAAATGTAGACGGTACAGAAAATGTAGCGAAAGCATGTAATAAATATGGCTCTGATATGCTTTTTATATCTACAGATTATATTTTTGACGGAAAAACCGATAAAAAATACACGGAAAATGATAATCCCAATCCGACCAGCATTTATGCAAAACATAAATTAGAAGCTGAAAAAATAGTTCTAGAATCAGTTGATGACGCAATAGTCGTTAGACCCAGTGTTATCTACGGTTGGGATGTAGTTAAAGATAATTTTGTAACATGGGCATATAAAGAATTAAAAAAAGGGCATAGCATTAATATCGTAGATGACCAATATAACAATCCTACATTAGCAGATGACCTTGCAGATATGATAATAAGTTTAATAGAGAACAAATGCAGGGGAGTATTTCATACTGCGGGCTCAGAATGTTTAAATAGATATGAATTTACATTGGAAATAGCAGAAGTCTTTGGGCTGGACAAATCTTTAGTAAATCCGATAAAGACAGAGGATTTAAATCAATTAGCAGAAAGGCCAAAGAAATGCTGTATGGATGTCGATAAAATAACAAAAGTTTTAAGAAGGAAACCCTTATCACCATATGAAGGTCTTACTATAATGAGAAATCAATTGGAATGGAAGGATCAAATAGTAAGATACGGAGGAAAGATAGAGAAACTATTTTTTATTCTCTTGTTGACAAATTTCCAAAAATTTCACCCCGAAGAGATTATCACCAGTATGGATAGTAATATAAGGAAGTTAAGGGGGCACGAAAAATGAAAGTGGAAGAAACAAAATTGGAAGGAGTTTTGATAATAGAACCGGACGTTTTTAGGGATAGCAGGGGATTCTTTTTGGAAACTTACCAAAAAGATAGATACGAGAAACATGGCATAAAGTGCGATTTTGTACAGGACAATCATTCCAGGTCGGTAAAAGGAACAATTAGAGGGTTGCATTTTCAGGTCTCTCCAGCGCAGGATAAATTAGTACGAGTGACAAGAGGGCGTGTGTTTGATGTCGCGGTTGATATCCGAGAAGGTTCGCCAACATTTGGGGAATGGATAGGCGTGGAATTGTCGGAAGAAAACAAAAAACAATTGTTCGTTCCCGTTGGCTTCGCTCATGGCTTTTGTGCTTTGGATGAGATAAATGACTTTGAATACAAGTGTAGTAGCTATTACAATCCAAAAACAGAAAACGGGATTGCTTGGAATGACCCAGATATCGGTATAGAATGGCCAATAGAAAATCCCATTTTATCTGAACGAGATAAAAACAATCAATCGTTCCAAGAATATAAGAAATCACCTGCTTTCAAATATAGGAGGGATTCGAGATGAATATATTAGTGACAGGAGGAGCGGGTTATATTGGTTCTGTACTCATCGAAAGGCTTTTGGAAAGGGGTCATAAAGTAAGATGCTTGGATAGATTTTTCTTTGGGAAAGAAACTGTCGAACATGTCGCAAATAATCCAAACTTTACCTCAATAAAGGATGATGTTCGGTGGTTTAATCCAAAGATATTAGAAGATGTTGATGCCGTCATAGATATGGCATCTCTCTCAAATGACCCTACAGGTGAATTGGATCCGTCAAAGACATTAGATATTAATTATCTGGGTAGAGGGAGATGTGCAAAATTGGCAAAGAAATATGGCGTACAAAAGTATGTACTCGCATCTTCCTGTTCGGTCTATGGTTTCCAGGAGGGAATGCTCAGTGAAGAAGCAGAGCCGAATCCCTTGACTACCTATGCAGAAGCCAATATTTTGGCAGAAAAAGAAATCATTCCGTTAGCGAACTCTGATTTTTGTGTTACCGTTTTAAGACAGGCAACGGTATATGGTCTTTCATACCGTATGAGATTTGATCTCGCGATCAACGGGATGACATATGGGGTTTACGAAAGCAGAGAATTACCAGTTATGCGAGATGGTAAACAATGGCGACCTTTTGTGCATGTAAAGGATACTTCAGATGCATTCATCACTGTTATCGAAAATGAAGATGAAGAAAAAGTCAATGGCGAAATTTTCAATGTCGGGTCAAATGAACAGAATATAACCATTTACGAGTTAGCAAAAAAAGTAATAGAAAATACAAACCCTGAAGCTAAATTAAAATGGTATGGGGATCCAGATAGAAGATCCTATAAAGTTGATTTCTCAAAAATTGCCAAAATATTAAATTATAAACCCCGACATACAATAGAAGAAGGAGTAAAGGAAATTTATAACGCATTAGAAAATGGGGAAATAAAAAAGACTAAAAAGACAATTACGCTAGATTGGTACAAATATCTCTTAGATG
>JAGGTJ010000091.1 GCA_021163815.1 Deltaproteobacteria bacterium
CCCAAATAGGCAAACATTACGAAATAGGTATAAGGCATTACTTTACCCCTGACATCAGGGCAAACCTGACCATGTTCCGCGCAGATATCAAAAACGAGATTTTTTACAACCCCCTTACTTATGAAAACACCAACCATCCAAAGACAAGGCACGAGGGAATAGAGATAGGAGTCAGGGCAGACCTTCTTAAAAAATTCCTTGTCTTTGCAAACTACACCTATGAAAGGGCCAAATTCAGGGCAAGGCCCTTTAAAAACAACTTTGTTCCTGCCGTACCAAGACACAGGGGAAACCTTGGCATACAGATTCACAACCTAATACCCGGACTTATCTTTTCTGCCAACTATCACTGGGTAGGTTCCACCTATCTGATAAGCGACCAGGCCAACAGGTACAACAAACTACGGAGATATCATACGGCAGATGCCCGCCTGTCCTATAATTACAAGGGAATCAGGGCCTTTGTCGGGGTGGATAACATTACCGACAGAAGGTATAGCGAATATGCCGTTGTAGGCGGGTCAGGGGCATCATACTACCCTGCCCCGGAAAGAAGATGGACGGCCGGTATAGAATTCGGCCTGTAATCTGCCCCGTGTGCCTTAGGGAGTATTAAATGAGAAGTACTGTTATAATGGCAACCCTGTTACTCTTCCTGACACCTGTTTACACACTCGGAAAAACAGCAGGTACCCACCGAACAGAGGCAAGAGATGTATTGCAGGTTGTAAAAAAAACGCTTAACACCCTGAAAAAAACACAAAAGATGTCTGATTCATGGGAGAAAGAAAAAAAAGGATTTGTTGCCAGGTACAATTCACTGAAGACCGAGGCCAGCAACCTGACAAAACAGAGGACCATGCTCTTGGAGATGATCAGAAGCATGGAAAACAGAATCCATGAAAAGAAAAAGGGCAGCGCAGAATCTTACAGGGTAAAAGACCAGATAGGAATCTATCTGCAATCTGTAGTTGATCAGCTTGCCGACTTTATCAAACATGACCTGCCCTTTTTACCAGAGGAAAGGAAAAAACGCATCACCTCTTTAAGACACTGCCTCCTGTCCCCGGATATTCCCTGGTCCGAAAAGTACCGGCGTGTGATGGAGGCCGTAGAGGTAGAGACCGGCTACGGCCGCACTGTAGAGGTCTATCAGGATATTATAAGGCTTGGAAAAAGGCAGGTGGCAGTGGATATCCTACGGTTGGGACGACTATCTCTGTTTTTTATGACCCCTGATGGAAAGATCGCAGGATGTTATGAGCGTGCAAACAGACGATGGGAGCCCCTTGCCGGCTCCCGCAAAGGGGATATCAAAAAGGCCATATCCATAATCCGGAAAGAAAGGCTTGCAGAGATAGTAAGACTGCCCATAGGGACCGTCCATACTGATGATGAAAAATAGAGCCTGCATGACACCTAAAACCTGCATAAACTATTTTCAAAAAGGACTTTATGCTTTTAATATCAGCAAATTATAAAAATATTGTGTTTGTATGACTCACACCGATTTGAATGCGGGCATAAACAGTTTTTGAAAACAGTTCGGCCTTGATGAACCTGTAAAAATTAAAACCGATGGATAGGTAAAAGTCTTCATATACAAGGCATAGCACGTGGCCATGCGCTATAACACAGTATATGGAGACCTTTTACGACGCCATCAACGGTAAAGCAATGAGATACATACTGTTCATTCTTTTTATTGCCCTTGTTTTCCCCTCCTACGGGGCAGACATGAATATGGTATCCGTAAGGGCGCAGAAAGAATACCAAAAGGCGCTTGCTGAAGCGCAGGCAAAAAAGAAAGAGATCTTTAACAGTCGTGCCTCCATAGAAAAAGAAATATCGGAAAGAGAGAAGGTGGTAAAACAGTTACACACAGAAACGGATAAACTAAGGAGGCGATTAACCAAGCTCAAAACAGCAATGGCAAAACTTGAAACCCGGCGTTCATCAGATAAAACCAAAACGGCAAATCTTTTTAATACCATCCGGGTGGTGGAAAAAGACCTTGAAACAACCCTGGCCCACTCCCCCTTCTCGGTGCCTTTTCATGAGAGATTGGTCACCATCAGGTCTATTATGAACAAGGACCATTATCCGGGGATCGATGATCTTAAGACCATCTCTGATCTGTTTTTTGATGAGATGAGGCTTTCAGGGAAGGTGCTCCTGTACAGGGGATATTTTATCAGCAGGTCAGGTACAAAACAGATAGGAGACATCCTTATACCCGGCGGGTTTACCTGTTCATACAGGACGGGGAAGGAGACCGGCTTTCTGAAATACTCTGCCAACCTCGGACAGTTTTTTACCCTGTCCGCCCTGCCCTCCTGGTCAATACGGAAAAATATCAACAGATACATGGATGGCAAAACCGATGAGATTTACATGGATATCTCAAATGGGGCCGCCATAAAACAGATCATACACCATATAGGTCTTACAGAGGAGATAATGAGAGGAGGGCCTATTGTTTGGCCCATTCTTGCCATAGGCCTTTTTGCCCTTATCATAGTTGCAGAAAGGCTTATGTTTTTAAAAAGGGTGCATACAAAAACCGACCAGCTTATGGGCAAGATCAATGCCCTTGCCTCAAAGGGGAGATGGGATGAATGTGAAGACATGTTAAGAGTAAACAAACACGGCCCTGTATACAATGTTCTCAGGGCAGGAATCAGGGCACGAAGAGAAAAAGACAGGGAAACCATAGAAAGTATCTTGCAGGAGGCAATATTACGGGAGCTTCCACGTATAGAGCGTTTTCTGCCCACCCTGAATATCATGGGTTCCACAGCTCCCCTCCTTGGCCTGCTTGGAACCGTGACCGGAATGATAAACACCTTTCATGTCATTACACTGTACGGTACAGGAGACCCCCGCATGATGTCCGGAGGCATTTCAGAGGCCCTTGTAACCACCATGCTCGGATTGACGGTAGCCATCCCGATAATGGTGATGCATACGTTTTTAAACTGTCGTGTAGATGGCATTGTCAATGATATGGAAGAAAAGGCAGTTGCCCTCACAAATATAATCTGCCGGCAGCAT
>JAGGTJ010000006.1 GCA_021163815.1 Deltaproteobacteria bacterium
GCTGAGTTTATTATCATATTATGAATAAAATGTCACGTAATTGCAGGATTTAGGAAGATTTTTACATTTTTTTCATTTTTATCAAAATTAATCTTTACAGGCCTTTTTGTGTGTGTTATTATTTTCTCCAAATTACATTTCTTTCATAATCACATTCCGCACTCACATTTCTTGACAATTCGACAGTATGGTTAATCAATCATATTTATAGTTCGAAGCACTTTTCCATTCTTAACTGAAAAACAAACAGACTCTTTTGAGATTACTGACAGAAAAATATCCTCATAGTTTCTGTTAACCAACCACAAATTTTTTCCGTTTGGAAAATTTAACTTTTTCTTACCTTGATAATTCTGCTCTTATTTTTCTCTTCTTATACACAACTTGCGAATGATTGAAGCAACCTGTTATTTCCGATGATGTCTTAATAAAGATATTTGTAGGCCATTGGAATAACTTATAGGGTACCTATATTAAAAAAGTTCGATCAATAGGGAAAAAACTGCCGGGAATTTTTTTACGTGTCGGCTTCAGCATGTTTGTATGCCGATTTTTAAAAAAAACCCGGATCTACTTTTCGCCAATCTTTCAGAGTTGCGGCAGAATGTAGATCTCCAAGATTGATGGCATCGTAAAAAGTCTCTATTTACTGTGAGCGTTTGGCCATACGCTGGACATCTTGTATGCCTTCACGCATAACCAGACACTATGCCTTGTATATGAAGATTTTTACTTAGCCATCGGTTCTACTTTTTACGGGTTCATCATGACTTGAGATGAAAATAAAAGGAGGTGATGGAGACTCATGGCAGGGGGATAGAAATCTTAAATTTTTTTAGAAAGGAGGTTAGCGAAAATGGCAAAAGAAGAGATTTCAGCGAAAATAGCGGAGATTCGTGAGGCAGCAGAAGAAGAAATAATTCAATATCCAAACGTAGCAGGTGTGGGTATTGGATTTAAAACCGTAGGGGGACAGGAGACTGATAAAATCAGTATCAAGGTATATGTTGAGAAAAAGGTACCTCGGGCAGAGCTGGCAGCAGAGGCTGTGCTTCCTGAAGATTATAAAGGAGTTTCCCTTGATGTAGAAGAGATTGGTATAATAGAGGCCCAAAAATTCAATGCCAGGATAAGACCTGCCCGACCAGGATACAGTATAGGACACTATCGGATTACAGCTGGTACATTTGGATGCTTGGTGAAAGATAGTTGTTGTTCCGGGATTTATATCCTGAGTAACAATCATGTTCTTGCCAACTCAAATGTGGCCCGAATTGGCGATCCTGTTTTGCAGCCCGGTAGATATGATGGTGGAAGGTTTCCTGATGACTTTATTGCCAGGTTGAAAAGGTTTGTGCGAATAAACTTTGGAGACAGAGAAAGGTATAACTTGGTAGATGCTGCTATTGCTGCACCAGTTGAAACAAGATTGGTGAGGGCAGATATTGTAAATATTGGCATACCAACAGGTGCTGCGGAAGCTGGCTTAGGCATGAATGTTATCAAAAGCGGAAGGACTACTCAGACGACCAGGGGAAAGGTTATTGGAACTGATGTGAGTATAGCTGTAAGATATGGGGGAGGAAGGGTTGCCTATTTTAGGGACCAAATCCTTACTACAAGCATGTCAGCCGGTGGTGATTCTGGCTCCCTTTTGTTAAACACTGATAAAGAGGCAGTTGGTCTTCTGTTTGCTGGTTCCTCTCGTGTAACAGTTTACAACAAAATTAATAATGTTTTGATGGGTCTTGGAGTTGACCTCGTTGTTATCTGATTTTTTAATGCATCATCAATAAGGGAGGGTAAAAATGTTTGATATGGAATTATTGAAAGGGGAAATAGAGGTAGCAGAAGCCGAAATAAAGAGAGAGGCAGATGCTGAATATGCAATTAAAGAGGCAGCAATTGCCCGTAAGATTGAGATGGGTAGAGTAAAAGAAGAGGAAATGGGCAACCTCCTCGAATCCTTAAATATTTCTGCCGAAACTGTGGAGAAGGCAAATAAAGAAATAGAAGAGGCATCAACAAAGGCATTAGAAGAGGCGGAAAAGCTGGAAGGTACACCTGAAGAGGTGTTGACTGTTGAAACGGAGCAAATGCAAGGTATGCAATTGATAGGCATGAGCTCTGTCATGGCAAGTGCCAAGGCCGGAATCCAGAGCCACTGGTGGGGACATGCCAATCCATATTACTGCTGTGGAAGTACACATAAACATAATGAAGGAGGAATAACAAGGGGTGGATATTCATGTCCAAAGAATGCAATTTCAGGTAACAGAATGCATCCATGGGCATATGCAAGAGGGGCAGGAAGTCTTGGGTATAGCGATGACAACGATGTAACTGTCTATAATACTTTGTGGTTTGCATACTGGCCTACCGCTTATGAGGTTGTAAGACCAAGGGCATGGGTTTGCTTGCATGGTTACTATGGAATATATGCCAATGATAGATGGTACAATCACAGGGAGGCCAAGATCAGGCTGGATATAGGTATTGACGTGCGCCAAAACTATTCCGCAGGCACCAGATGGATCAATATAAAAAACAGGTCTGATGATAATATTAATGAGAATGGGCGTATTGATCGTTGTACTACTATTGAAGCAAATCCTTTAACCGTAGGTAAAAACAAGTGGGTTATTATTCCTGTAACGGCAAAACTTCGGATTGAGACCGAGGGAAGAGGGTCATGGGGAAAATTATCGTTTAAAAGTCCTGATTTCATAAGTGCATCTATGACAGCAATAAGATAGATGTTTTAATGAATACGGGGAGAATTGATCTGTAAGATTACATGTCAATTCTCCTTCTTTATTTTTTACCATGAAAACACACAAAACCATGTTGAAAAACCAGTCTGTATTTTCATATCCGTGGGTGGCCAGGATGTTTTGGATCCGGCCATGC
>JAGGTJ010000071.1 GCA_021163815.1 Deltaproteobacteria bacterium
GATCCAAACCTGCCTGTGCACCAACGCACGCAGACAGGATATCCTGGCCACTCACGGATATGAAAATACAGACTGGTTTTTCAACATGGTTTTGTGCGTTTTCATGGTAAATATCTTTTAATTCAGCCTGTTCAGGCTATTTTTCTTCCTGGGCAATCAGTTCCTTTCTATAGTAATCCAGTAAAGTGGCCTTGGATATCAACCCTAAAAATCTCCCATTATAAACTACAGGCAGACTCCATGCCTTTGTTTCATCAAATCTTTTCAGTACATCAGGCAATTCGTCTTCAGGGCTTACTGAAAGAGGATTCCTGTCCATCATCTCTTCAACAAGTACCGAATCATAAAGGGTCTGATCAAAGAGATATGGCCTTATATCATCGAGATGTATCATCCCCACAAATTTTTTGGTCTTTGGATCCTCTACAGGAAAGTAATCTCTGTGGGATCTTTTAATGACATCTATAAGATCCCTGAGACGCATCTCCGGACTTACGACATAACAATCCTGTTCAATCAGTTCCATTACACTTAATTCAGACAGGACACGTGCATCTGTTCGGGGCATCAGAAGTTCTCCCCGTTCTATAAGTTCCTTGTGATAAATCGAGAAGGGTTCGAGATATTGACTCATAGTCGCAGAAAGTACCGAAACCAACACAACTGATACAAGGACATCATAGCCGCCGGTAATCTCTATGATCAGAAAAATACCCGTCATTGGAGCCTGAAGAACACTACTCATCACACCGGCCATGCCAAGCAATCCAAAATAACCTGCTCCGGCCCATGTAACATGTGGAAACATATATGCCAACCCCCGGTAGTAAAAAAAGCCTGTAAAACTTCCAATTACCAGACATGGTGCAAATATTCCTCCTGATCCTCCGGTACCTATGGTCAGCGATGTTGCCAGAATTTTTGCAAGTATATATATTCCCGACAGTAAGATACCCGCGGAATACTGTCCTTCTATAATGTGCCGGATGTGTTCATATCCCTCACCCAGGACATCAGGGAAGATAAGACCTATCGTACCCACCAGCAATCCCCCTATTGCAGCACGCAGAACAGGGTTATGCACAATTCTGCCAGAATTTGAACCCACTGAATGCATGGCACGTATAAAAACAATAGCTGTGGCCGCCGTTAATACTGCCAATCCACAACAGGCAAGAATATCATTTGCCCCTATATGAAAAACGTGATGCCTGAAAGGTATCTGGTTTCCCTGAAGCATACGGCTTACCTCTGTGCCCACCACAGAAGCAATGGCAATCGGAACAATGTTTATGTGAGTCCATTCTCCCATAATTGCCTCAAGCGCAAAGGCAATACCGGTTGCAGGCGCATTAAAGATAGCGGCAATTGCCGCTGCTGCACCACAGCCGACCAGAACACTTCTCTGCCTGTCCTTGAGATAAAACAGGTTCGCAATGTTTGAACCTATGCTGGCTCCACTGATAACCACGGGAGCCTCAGGGCCGGCAGATCCACCGCTTGCAATAGTCAAAAGGCATGAAATCAACCTTGAAAAGCTGGAACGAAAACGTAACAGGCCTCCTCTTCGGGAGATACTGTAGATTACTTCCGGGATACCATGTCCCCCTATATCCAGCACCAAATACTGCAGAAAGAAAACCGACAATGCGGCACCTGCCGCCGGCAGAAAAATGGCAAACCAGTGAGAACGAAGGTGCATCAAATAATGTTGGCCGGATTGAAGCCCAAGATTCAGGATAACAGATGCATAGCCGCCACAAATTCCTACCAGAACAGCTACGATTATAAGCTGAAAACGCTCATCAAGGCTGTGTATGATTTTTTTTAAAGAAAATGAAACTGTCATGGAAGAATTATGTTTCTCTTGTTCCTGTCATCAGATCTGTTTATCTTCTGCTCTATGTTATGAACCTTTTCAAAAAGGGCCTCAGGGGAAGGCTGTTGTCTGAGAAACTGGATAAAGCCATTGTCTTTGAGACAGAAACTAAGGCGGGAAAGTATTCTCAGGTGGGTTTTTGTATCAGGGCTAAGAATAATGAAAAGAACAAATACCGGTTGGTTATCAATTGCGTGAAAGTCTATCTCTTTTTCGAGAAAACATGTAGTAATCATACCCCCTGCCGGAATATCCTCAATAGGATAACGGGGATGAGGCACAGCAATCCCATTCCCAATACCTGTAGAGGCCAGCGCCTCTCTTTGAAGGAGACGATCCAGCAACAGTTTCCTGTCTACGGTATTAGGAAGAGGAATCAGCCTGCTGGCAACAGCAATAACATCTTCCGGAGTCTCCCCCCTGATACCAAAAAAAACTTTTCCCCTTATCATGCATTCAGATAGAGGTATTTCTTTGATTTCAACGGTTGGAGACTTAATAACAGAATCATCAATCAAAGGGATATTTCGCTCTCTTGCCCACTTGCACAGGTCCTCCTTACGAAAGACATATGTTTCAAATTTTTCTGCGGTCGGAATCTTTCCCTGACGAGCCCATCGTCTCAGAGTAGCCTCAGAGGTACCCAACATTCTTGCCGCTGTCTTTATATCTATTTCCATAATAAGTACACAATACCGCAGGTCCGTTTTAGAAGGTCTTTACGGGATTTTCCCGTTACAGAAACATTCCCCCTTCCACATAAAACCCTTTGCAGAACCTCCTGGTTTGCCAAGTTTCTGTGCCTGCCTGTGGCAGACAGGTCAGAGTCTGATTTTGGTCATGGAAAGAGATTCCTCCGGTTAAAAATCTCCCTTCCTCGAATCCTAACAAAACTGAAGATTATGAAAAGACCCTTATAAAATATAAACTAAAGTTTCACCGTTTTTGAAGTTTGTTTGAGCCAAACCGAAG
>JAGGTJ010000139.1 GCA_021163815.1 Deltaproteobacteria bacterium
ACAAGCACAACATTTCTATAATTCGTTGATATTAAAAGCATAATTTTCTTCTTGAAAATAGTTTATGCAGGTTTTAGGTTTTATGTTTTTGAAGGTACTCTTATGCAGGTCTTGATCTTGAAAAGTATTGCTATTTCTATATAGCCGCGTGGTTAGTTCCTCTCCAAAAAACGAAGTATCAAGACCTTTGCATAACGTCCTCTTTTGTCCAATTTCTGTGCCTGTCTGCCGGTAGGCAGGTTAGATCCAAATCTTACCATAAAAACACACAAAACTATGCTGCAAAACCAGTCTGTATTTTTATATCCGTGTGGGTGGCCAGGGTATGCTAATACTACCATATCTTGGATATATATCAATGACAATGAGGTAACATTCCAAGATGCCCCGCCGATATTTCAATGACCATGATTTTAAAATAATAAGTGAAGCTCTTGATATTGCAGAAGATGCCACAGGGGATTATTACAGGTTTTCTTTGGAACAGTGGAAAAGGCATCGTTATGATATAAAAACCCTGTGGTCACTTGATAATAATGAGGTAAGCCAACATGCCTTTGCCGTGCTTAATTGGGGATCAATGGTAACGGTTGACCATGTTTTAAACAGCAGCGTCCGTGACTTTTTTTTTATCTGTCTTCAGGATCATATAATCCTGAATGCCGTTGCCCGTGATTCAAACATTGCTCTGTTACCAATATTAGTTTATGTCTTTACCCATGAACTGGTTCATATAGTAAGGTTTTCCAATTTTGTGCAAAGGGTTGATGTCCCTGCCAATAAGAGAGAAAAAGAGGAACGTATTGTTCATGAGCTAACCTTTAACATTTTAAAAAATCTGCCAGTACCAAAGCTCTATTATGTGCTTGATCGATATCAGGGGCATAGAATATGTGATTTTGGGTAAGATTTTTTTGTAGTAGTTACGAGGGGCTCGTAAAAGGACTAAGACCCTGTAAAATATTCGATGTTGCAGAACTTGCCCATGGTATTGTACTGTGAAATTATGTTGCTGAGGAGGTGATTAATTATGCCGGTTTATGAGTATGAGTGTTCAGAATGTGGACACAGAATTGAAATATTGCAAAAGATTTCTGATCCGCCGGTTGAATGCTGTGAGGTGTGTAATGGGCATATGAAAAAACTTATATCCCGATCTACGTTTCATCTGAAAGGAACGGGATGGTATGCAACTGATTATGCGTCAAAAGAGACATCTTCTTCTAAATCTCACACTCAGTCATCCAGTACAGAATCAGCCAAAAATGCCTCTGCCAAAACAGAAGCAAAAGCGGATTCAAAAGGCTCAAAGGCAGCGGCTTCTTCAGTAAAAAGATGTGCATCTGCAGACAAATAGTAGGGTGAATTTGATCTGTGGATAAGCTCTGAATAGCACATGATGCCTAAATCCTGCAAGCATCGAGTGTGCCAACGCTATAGATTTGGTAAAATCGGCGCTGCTCTAAAGATAAACTGTTTTCAAAAACCGCACTTTATGGTCGCATTCAAATCGATGTGTGTCACGCAACTACAACCTTTCTGTAATTCACTGATATTAAAAGCATAATTTTCTTTTTGAAAATAGTTTATGCAGGTTTTAGGTGATTTTATAAATAGGGCTCATATGCAACCAAGAGACATAGGCAGAATTCAAGACAGACTGATTAACAGACTGGACAAGTTAGAAAAAAGACAGAGTTTTCAACGTAGCAGACTGTTTCAGTTTAAACTGGATGAAATACATAACAGGCTTTCACAAACGCTGTTAATGAAAAAGATAATAGAAACAGAAAATCCTTCTGCTGTTTCTGCTGATATCTTAACGGGACTTAAAAAGGCGGTCAGAAGTTCTGAATTTGATTTCAAATATTTTGTGTCCCCTATACGTAATCTTGTACCTCGGCCTGATCCTATCTCTCTTTACATGACGCAGTATCTTCTTGAAATTATCGTTGATAATCCTGATGTCATTGATGTTTACGGCACTGATGAGGATATCTATCGTGAAATAAACAAGGTCATCAGCCAGGTAAAAGAGGAATTTGAAAGGACAGAAAAAGAGGTGATGGTAGATCTTGCCCGGAATAAAAGGCTGATACCAGGGTCAAGGGAGTATGAAATTGTCTTGCACCAGCAGCTTGTCAAAAAGGTAGGGGAACCTCAGAAAATATAACTTTTTACGACACCATCATCATTATTACGGACAAAAACTTTTTATTCGGGGAGAAATATATTGTTGAAAAAGACAGCTTTCCTTTTTCCTGGCCAAGGATCCCAATATGTTGGTATGGGCCAGGATATGGCAGGCGCCTTTCCCTCTGCAAAGAGGATTTTTGAACAGGCCGACGAAATTTGTGCCTTTGCTATTTCAAAACTGTGTTTTGAAGGGCCAATGGATGAATTAACCCTGACTGTGAATTTGCAGCCGGCTGTTAGTGCGGTTAATCTGGCTTGTCTTGCTGCTATAACTGAATCAGGAATAAAACCGGATGTGACGGCAGGGCATAGCCTGGGTGAGTATTCATCTCTGGTATGTGCAGGTGTTATTACCGTTGAAGATGCTCTCAGGCTGGTGAATAAAAGGGGTGAACTTATGCACAGAGAGGCGACAGCCAATCCTGGTGCCATGGCTGCAATAATAGGTATGGACATTAATGATGTCAGAGATGTGGTAGAGATGGCAAAAGGTGGTGATGTCCTTGCTGTGGCAAATCACAATTCCTATGAACAAATTGTTATTAG
>JAGGTJ010000167.1 GCA_021163815.1 Deltaproteobacteria bacterium
ATACTTACCTGTATGCCTTCACGCACGTCCAAACACTATGCCTTGTATATGAAGATTTTTACTTAGCCATCGGTTTTACTTCTAACGAACTTAACCCACAGGAAGTCACGTAAGTATTTTATGATATTTGATATTTAACTACATCCTGCAAGCGTCAAGTTCATTCCTCATAGGACGCAGCGAAGCGGCATAAACCAGTTTTTTACGAATTTATCAAATTGGATATCAGGAAGTTATCATGAAAAAAGATCTGTTAAGCATACAAGATATAACAAAGGACGAAATACTTGCCCTTATTGACAGAGGACTGGAGATAAAGGCAGATAAAAGACGCACAGACATGCCCCTGAAGGGGCATACACTTGGGCTTTTGTTTGAAAAACCATCTACAAGAACAAGGGTCTCTTTTGAAACTGCCATGTTCAGGCTGGGAGGCAATACAATCTTTATGAACAAACAGGATACCCAGCTTTCCAAAAATGAGACAGTAAAGGATACGGCAAGAGTCCTGTCGAGATTTCTTGATATCCTTGTTGTAAGGACATTTTCCCAGGAGATGTTGGAAAAAATGGCAAGATGGGCTGACATACCCGTTGTCAATGCCCTTACAGACATGTATCACCCGTGCCAGATATTAAGTGATGCCATGACTCTGAAAGAAAAACTGGGGACACTTGAGGGGATAAAGGTGGCATGGGTTGGAGATGGAAACAATGTGGCTCATTCCTGGATCAATCTGGCCTCCAAGCTTGGTTTCAGGTTGGTATTAGCCTGTCCCCCGGCCTATTTTCCATCAGAAGAGGTTTTGATGCATGCAGGTAAAAATGTCGAGGTAACAACAGATCCAACAGAGGCCGTAAAAGATGCGGATGCAATAAATGTAGATGTATGGACAAGCATGGGTCAGGAAAAGGAAAGGGAACAAAGACTTAAAGACTTCGCAGGTTACCAGTTAAACCGGTCTCTCGTAGATATGGCAAAACCTGATGTTATTGTAATGCACTGTCTGCCTGCACACGTAGGAGAGGAAATTTCTGAAGAGGTCTTTGAAGGTCCCCATTCAGTGGTCTTTGATCAGGCAGAAAACAAAATGCATCTGCATCAGGCCCTACTTGAAGCCATGCTCTTATAAATTTGATGGCGTCGTAAAAAGTCTCCATCTACTGTGAGCGTTTGATCATACGCTGGACATCCTGTATGCCTTCACGTATAACCAAACACCATGCCTTGTATATGAAGATTTTTACCTATCCATCGACTCGACTTTTTACGAGTTCATTAATTCAAAAAAATATAAATTTCAACAAGATACATACAATATTTAATTTTATACAAAAACAATATTAAATATCTACCACAGTTTACAGGAGAAAAAAATTGACTGAAAATATAAACAAAATAGTCCTGGCCTATTCTGGCGGTCTTGACACATCCGTTATTCTGACGTGGCTCAAAGAGAGGTATCAATGTTCGGTAGTTGCATATGCGGCTGATGTCGGACAGGGAGACGAACTTGAAGGCATCAGAAAAAAGGCCATTGAAACAGGAGCAGACGAGGTAATTGTGGACGATCTTAAAGAGGAGTTTGTCCGCGACTTTGTATGGCCTGCCATGAGGGCCAACGCCGTATATGAATCTATATACCTTCTCGGTACATCCCTGGCAAGGCCCCTTATAGGCAGAGGGCAGGTAAAGGCTGCTGAAAAGACAAATGCCGATGCAGTAAGTCACGGAGCCACAGGCAAGGGGAATGATCAGGTAAGGTTTGAGCTGGCATACATGGCATTAAGGCCTGATCTGAAAATAATAGCCCCCTGGAGGATCTGGGATTTTAAGGGACGGGAAGACCTTATAAATTACGCCCGGAAAAAGAATATCCCCGTTCCCGTTACAAAGGAAAAACCGTATTCGAGTGACAGAAACCTCCTTCACATCAGTTTTGAGGGAGGCATTCTCGAGGATACCTGGAACGAACCCGATGAAGACATGTTTGTTATGTCGGTATCTCCGGAAAAGGCCCCGGACAGGCCAACCTATATAGAAATAGACTTTAAAAACGGTGACCCTGTAGCAGTAAACGGCAAGGCCATGTCTCCTGCTGCAATCCTTTCCACCCTGAACTCCCTTGGAGGGGAAAACGGGATAGGCAGGGTGGATATGGTGGAAAACCGTTACGTGGGAATGAAATCACGTGGTGTCTATGAAACTCCGGGGGGCACCATAATCAGGATCGCCCATATGGCCCTTGAAACAATAACCTTGGACAGGGAGGTAATGCACATCAGGGATAGCCTGATTCCAAGATATTCAGAAATTGTGTACTACGGATACTGGTTTTCCCCGGAAAGGAGAATGTTGCAGGCCCTGATCGATGAGACGCAAAGACCTGTTAACGGAACTGTTCGCATCAAATTGTATAAGGGAAATTGTATAGTAACCGGCAGAAAATCCGAATCATCCCTCTATGCCCCTGAATTTGCCACATTTGAAAACGATGAGGTATACAACCAGAAAGATTCAGAGGGATTCATAAGACTGGCCGGCCTGAGACTCAAGATAGCCCGACTCCTTGAAAGGTCATAATATGATGGCGTCGTAAAAAATCAGATTTTCGCAAAAAACGGGATGGCAAAGTAAAAAGCTCCAGATGCCAGGCGCGGAAAAGCTGAGGAATGAGGCGTACATAGA
>JAGGTJ010000100.1 GCA_021163815.1 Deltaproteobacteria bacterium
AATCTGTGTGGCAAGGACTTGATCATACTACGTCTGCGCCCTTGCCGCCTTGCACCTGCCTGCAGCAGGCAGGTCTTTGGCAAACTCGACGCTTGCAGGATTTAGGTGACATACAAATCAAAGTATATTACCGCATTGATCGTATTATCTCTGTCTGTATACACAGCATATCATATGCTGGCCAGGTTGTAACGGACAATCTCAAGCTCTGAGCAAAGAGGGCAATCCAAAACGAAAAAACTTTCTTTAAACACAGAAAAAAATACGTTGGCCATCTTTTATTTTACCAACAGGACAGGAAACGAAAACCTCTCCGTACTTGAAAAAGGGCTTGCTGTAATGTTAATCTCTGATCTGTCACAGATTGAGGGGCTCCAGGTTCTGGAACGAATTCGACTACAGACCCTGCTTGATGAACTTAATCTTTCTGTCTCAGACCTGGTTGACAGTCAAACCACTGTCAGAATGGGAAAACTAATGGGAGCAAAATATCTTTTGGGAAAATATCCGAAATCATCCTGACAAGCCGGACTAACTGTTTTTATCTTTTTTTGGGATATTTTGCTCCTCTTTGTCTGAAGGATAGATCAGTTGTTGCACAAATTTATCACCATTTTTGCCCTTAACCAACCTCACTTATCTCGTCATTCCAGTATTCCTTTCTCATTTTTCAGGCAGCTTGTCACCGTATGTCCTAATTATCAAGGGTGTCACCGTATGCCCTATACTTTAAAATTATTCAAAAAATGTACTTGTGTCTCTTTAACGCTAAATTTTGCCTGTCGCATACAGTCTCCTTTCTGATGCCAAATATTGAGCCCTACATTAGGGATTTAATATAGGTACTAAGACAATGAAAATCAAAAGGAAAAGAGAGTCAGGCCTGAAAAACAGAATTTAATCCTTGATATAGTGGAAAATGGAAAAATGGGGATGGATCAATTCCTTGACAAATCTGATACAAAAGATTTATAATTTATATTAACTAGTGTCCATAGTTTTCCACAAAATATAGTTTTCCAATTTTGTTTAAAAATCATTAAGTTGCTGAGGTTGTTTCTTTTTTAACCTAAAACTTAAAACCGTGCCTGGACGGGGGTTTCGTTCAGGCACTAGCGTTCAGGCACTAGTATTATAAATCAAAATTGGTGGCTGTAGGAATTGAAAGGAGGTAATTGGGTATGACAAAAAGATTTGGGTATTTGATAGTTTTGCTTTTTACTGTTTTTTTGTTTACAGGATGTGCAATGGTAAAAACACCTGCACCGAGCGTATATAGTAGCATCTATGGTGATTACAAGCAGGACTATCCTCTAGAGCTACATCCTGCAAATACTAATATTGGTAAAAGTACTCAGGCTAATAATCGCAAGTATAGCAAGATTGGCACGGCTACTGTTACTTCTGTATTGGGCTTTGGAAGCGGAGATGCGACCATAAAGGCAGCAATGAAAAATGGGGGTATTACTAAAATTGATCATGTAGAATATGAGAGTACTAATGTCTTGGGAGTCTATGCCAAACTAACAGTTATTGTATATGGAGAATAGTTAAGGCCAATTCGAGGTATGGTATCTACGTATTTCTAATACATAAAAATAGGATAGTACTCAAAAAACGCTACTTTTGTATTATGCAAAGGTAGCGTTTTTTTGTTTGCCCAGCATGTTGGGCAGTCCTAGCCTGAGTTATACAGGCGTCACCCTGATCAGGGGGAAGTCAATCCGAATCGCAAGGGCGTTACTGGTAACGGTAGGGTCTGAAGGAAGCGATAGGAGGTGAGTGGTACATAGCGTAAGCGAACCTGATTCGGCGTAGCAGGAGGGTAAGCGTGCAAAATAACGCGATGCCCGATACCTGGTCAATCCTGTTACGTGCTTGAGGATGTGATTACTCACAAGGGGCCAAACTTAACTGGGGAAGCCTTATATCGTTTCCCATAGTGGATAGTGAGGTGCAAGGAGAGATCCGAGGCTGAGCGATGCGGTGTAAGGTGGCAGATGAGTCCGTAGTAGTGAGGAAGTTCCGGCCTGAGAAGCCTGGTAACAGAGTGGAGGAGAAAACCGGAATGACCGAGTGGCGAAGATCACTGGGGGCTGTGATGAGCCAAAAGCCATTGCAGTTGCGAAGGGACGAAGTTTATTTGAAGGTTTCTTAAGATATGTATGAGCATGAGGTTGGGCACAAGTTGTTTGACGAAACAAGGCACGATAATGGTGGTAGCCCTGCCCTTTACCCATATATGCCTTCTTACCGTTAGCCATATTCCGAGAGCTCGAAGCCGTTGCACATGAGTTGCAAGTGAGCATAACCCTTCCACATTAACTGATGACCGGGAGGGGGGTCATTAGAACGACCCAAATAGCCACCAAACTTGGCAATCAAGTTTCCTGAAGCACCAGGGTCGGGGGGAAGGTTGTTCCCTTTTTTTTTCTTTCGCGGTT
>JAGGTJ010000077.1 GCA_021163815.1 Deltaproteobacteria bacterium
GGATAGGTGATCACAAATCGTACGCAAAATTCTTCTAAGCTGTGGTCAGGTAAGTTGCTCCAGAGATTGAGCATTTTCTTCCCCTTCGTGGTAAAAAATCCCTGTCCGATGTTGCACATCCACTTAAGACCAACAATCCGCCCTATCTGACCTTTGACCTCCGCCTTATCTGTTTTTATCTGTGCAAATCTGCGTCCCATTTTAATGATCATCCTTGCTATTCGCGGCATGACAATTTTCCTCCGATTCTACAATCCTTTACGCAGTTTGCCCCATATCATAAGGGGAGAACAGAAGCATATCAAGTATTATTCGCCTGTCCCTTTTCCTGTCCCTTTTCCTCTTATTTTTCTATTGATTATTGGTTGATATTCCGATAATCTGATTATCGGAGGTGCAACGTTATGGACAGACAAACTATTAAGTTGGGTAGAAGGGGTACCGTCGTTATTCCTGCCATAATCCGGCGGGCCTATCGGTTTGAAGAAGGTGCCCCTATTATTGTGGAACCCCGGCCAGACGGAGTACTCTTACGACCGGTGGTGTTTTTTCCTGTAGAGACATACACTTCTGAACGCAAAGCCGAGTTCCTTTTGAATAATGCGATCACGCCGGAAGATTACCAAACAGCGTTGAAAGAGGTTCGCAAGATGGGTTTAGATCCCCAAACGATACCTCACAAAAAATTGGAAGCCGATAAGAATGGATAGAGTCTTCCTTGACGCGAATATCCTTTTCTCTGCAGCCTATGGCCTTTCCACTCTGGATCGTTTATGGGGTCTCAGCAATAAGAAAAAATGTATTCTAATTGTATCTAAATACGTCATTGAAGAAGCCAGGAGGAACCTCACTACCAGAAAACAGTTAAGGAAACTCGAATCTTATGTGATCGGCATGGAGATATCTCAGGAGGCGGACCCAAACATGGACTGCCCCGTGGCTCTTCCTGATAAAGATAAACCAGTGCTCATGGCAGCCATTTCCACCAAAGCAGATTATCTACTCACTGGAGATATTCATCACTTTGGAAAATACTTTGGAAAGGTAAT
Source organism: Deltaproteobacteria bacterium (assembly GCA_021163815.1). Taxonomy (GTDB): domain Bacteria; phylum Desulfobacterota; class DSM-4660; order Desulfatiglandales; family Desulfatiglandaceae; genus JAGGTJ01. The sequence goes on from JAGGTJ010000077.1 coordinate 1,050, forward strand.
CATGGGTGTAAAAATCCTCAGGCCTCGAGATTATCTTCTCCTCGCCGCCTAGTTTTCCAGCTTTTTTCCCTTCGTGGTGAACAATCTGACCTTTGACCTCCGCCTTATCCGTTTTTACCTGTCCAAATCTGCGTCCCTTTTTAAGCCTTTTTAGATAACCTCTTCAAAGAATACACCCCATCCAGACCTGAAATCGTCTTCGGCCTTTTCTCATGTTTCGCTGAAAAAAGGTTTTTAAAAACTCCGTAATGCCAGGACACAAACGCCTTGCTCCCGATAATCCCTGAATCCGTAAAATATCTGGATCGATAAAGAAACCGATTTACTTTATTTATGCCGCGAAGCGGTAGTATTTTATCCTCTGCAAGGTCTGGAGAGGATAAGTCTGTGTGCCTCTGTGTGTGTCTGTTGCTGTTAATTTGTTCCCTTTTAAATACATCTATGTAGCCTTTTTCATACACAAACTGCCGGTAATACTTCAGCCTTTCCCTGGCATCCAGTACCCCGAACTCCTCTAATCCAAAATCCAGCGAGAGAAAATTGTCTTTATTATTCGTCTGGATCTGATATCCCAGAGAACAGCACCGATACGATTCCGGTTTTTCCACAATTCCAGCCCTTACCGGATTTAAATCAATGTAGGCCAGACAATTGATTAAAGTCTACCCATTCTCCACAATTACGCTTTTGAAACGTTCTGACCAGAAAAAACCCTTTCGGTTGTGCAACTTATTGTAAAACCGGGAAAATCTCTGTTTTATATCCTTTATGTATTCAGAGAGGCTTGCCCATTTCAGTCTTAAGGAAGGGATTTGCCCGTCGGCGAGTGCTTTTTCACTTTTGTTCCCGTACAAAATTTTGAATCGTCTTTTGACTTCCTCATCCGAGTACTCTTCACCGGGATGCATCCTGACCAGCAGATGCAAATGGGACCCCATGAGGCAAAAGCCAATGACTTCGGCAAAGTAGATTGAGCTTAACCATTTGATAAGTCTAAATAAAAAGTCCTTTTCCACATCACCGATCACGTATCCATCAAGGGCCGTGCGGGAAATCACATGGTAAACCGCAGGTTCCCCTTTAATGACCATCCTTGCTATTCGCGGCATGACAATTTTCCTCCGATTCTACAATCCTTTATGCAGTTTGTCCCATATCATAAGAGGAGGACAGAAGCATATCAAGTATTATTCGCCTGTTCCCTTTCCAGGTCCCTTTCCAGTCGTTGCCATTTTGACACGTAGTGCTATTTTGACACATTGTCCCAAACCATTTTTT
>JAGGTJ010000128.1 GCA_021163815.1 Deltaproteobacteria bacterium
TTTATATCCTTCTCATCTGTGGAAGGACTGGTAACATTACCAGATATGTAATATTTTTGATTAAGTTTTCCCCTTACCTGACCCGTAACATTTCCTCCATTTCCTACAAGGGTTGCAATATCTATCGTAGTGGTGTTATTAAAATCTAAAATTCCACTGCTTGTTATATTATCAACTGTGTTTGTAATAATCTCTACTGCCTTATTTCTGATTTCATTTTTCACATTATTTCTTGTTATTACAATGGACAAATTCATCAGTCCGATAACGCATATAGCTATAATAACCATTGAGACCAGCAACTCTACGAGAGTAAAGCCCTTATTTAACTTCACAATCCGAGCCATCCCATTCTCCCATTTTTATACGGTTAGAAGAAACTGCAATACAATTGTATCGTGCTGGTGAATTTATACGAATTGTAATACCCGTTCCACCCCATTTTTTATTTCTATACACTCCCTTCTCATCAAACATTACTATTGAGTTATCAGCATTCCAGACAGGACAAATTAAATCAAATTTTAATCCGCTTTTCTGAACTGGGTCTTTTTCCTCACCTGCGTCAAAGACCATATCATAGTCCGCATCATTAAATTCAAATAGTGTATATTGCGTTGCAGAATCAAATCTTATGCCGTTCGGCACACCGGTGCTCATAGACTTAAATCTCTGTTCTACTAAATCTCCATAGATCTCTGTTATCTCCTTCTCCACACCGTATTTTTTCACATACCTTGAAAAGTTGGGTATTGCTATTGCTAATACTATAGCAGTTATTGTTATAACTACAAAAATCTCTATTAATGTCACCCCACGCTCTGATGCGGGGGATGTAATGCCTCTCATTCTCATTTCCTGACAGGGGTTTCTCTCCACTGAATGAGTGATTTAAGGGGTTTTGGAGGCACTATAACGGTGATTCCACTGGATGGAGAGGGCGCACCTGCAATTGGAGTTGTAAGTCTTCGTCCACCCTTCGCTCCTTTGCCTGTACCAAATTCTTTTGATAGTTCTATCTTCTTTATTACACCGGTTGAGACCTGAACAAAGATAACGCCCCCTACATTTTGCGGCACGCCGCCATTGTCATAATTTACCATCCACATATATGTATTTCCACCAAAACCGCATATATCAGATGTGGGCATAAATGTTGTATAGAATACCCATCCATTTACTGTTGCCACAGGGTCTGTAATTACCCTCTCTGCACCGTATCCACCAGATGAAGATTCAAGATTTATATACCAGCCGTAGGGTGGTGGACTTTGTGGAACATCATTAATATCTGTTACATCTGTCAAGTTAGTTTTAGTTACAGAAGTTTCGCAGGAAGTAGCATCTGTACCGCCCGTCAATATATCGCCATAACACGGGTCTTTTACGCCATATATTGTTCTATTGGCGTCTTTGTCATCGTCTGATGTAAAGTATCTTCCTTCACCAAAATATACCCATAAGTTTCCATTGCCTGTATCTTCCAGACGCGAAACACCGGAGGTTACAGGACCAACACCATCTATGAGTTTGGATACTTTCCAATGACTAACATCAGGGTCATTTCCTGTTACCAGGCGTAATATGCCGCCATCCCAGCTGCTGCCTTTATAGGTATAGCCGAAATACAGGACATCATCAGAATAGTTTTTCCCTAAATCCGTTTGAGATTCAAAAAATCTACCTGCAAAGGCATTGATATTTCCTAGCACAGAGTCTGCCGTTCCACTTAACTGAATTTTTCTTTTCAATGTTCCTGTCTTTAAATCTAAAACATAAAGATATAGTGGCTGATGAACTTCTCCGTTATAATTATCGGGGCCAGATGCAAAGACAACATACCAATAGCCATTCTTTGAATTATCGTCCTCTCCATTATTATCTTTGTAGGGTATGTGTATTATTGCAGGTCCTGTAGTAGTAAAAGCTGTGTTATTGTCTGTAAATTCCCACATAATCTCAGGACTCTCTGGATTCGTTACATCCATTGCAAAATAAGAAGATTTCCCCGTCCCCGTTGCAGGCGATGATAAAGATGGAGGCGTAACTGCTCCTGTGTTGTTGCCTCCGCACGCCCCACCAAAATTTAATCCGCCTATAAGAATCGTTCGCCAGCTATCTTTTGTCTTATCTTCTGAAGGAATATCTGCAGTACTTCCTTTTATACTAGCATCAAAGACATATGGTGTTAAATCTACATAATATAGATGGCAATAGTTTGTCTCTTTGTAGTATTTCAAATAGGGCAAAATATTTTTTGGTATGAATGCCCAGGCTTCACTGCCAAAATCACCATCATCGGGATTATCGGGTTTTGTCAATTTTG
>JAGGTJ010000129.1 GCA_021163815.1 Deltaproteobacteria bacterium
CCAATTGACGCCCTGTTTCCACCAGTGACCATCCAAGCTCGTCAACCAGTTTCTCAATTAATCGAGCCCTTACTTTGGATACTTTACGTCTCCGGCTCCCGGCTTGCAATGCTCTAATATCAACACCTTCTTTTTTACATTCTTTCCGGATATAATCCATGCCGATTTTTTGATTGTCCCTGCCATAAAACTGTTTTTTTCTCTCTTCATCTGACTGCTGGATCAGTTGCTGCACAAATTTACCATTGCCCAATATCCGTTCATCAGATTTATCAGGTATGCCTTGCCGCACCACATCCTTTACCGCTCCCCATCCTCCTTGAGACCTTACCAGGCCACTGCCAATCATGTCGGGACAATGTCCTTGATCTATTCCATTTTTGACAAACCGGCGATACGCTCTTTTGGCTTTATCTTCTCTTTCTCCAAACCACTTCAGCACATATTCCCTGTCCTGCCAGTCATTTTTTACCCTGCCTAATATTACAGAATGCCCACACCATGGATAACGATCCAATTTTGTAATCGAATCCACCATTTTTGCTCTTAACGGGTTTAAATGTATATAGCGAACAAGTTCCTTAAAATATAAATCCTCTTCAACTACCATCGATTTAAAACGGTTCTGAAACAAATGACCATACCTGTGGTGACGCCGGTTATAGAAAACAGCATATCCGGTGAGAAACCTTCTCATATACGTTGACAAACCAGGCGGACCGCTTCGTAACAGAAAATGGGCATGATTACTCATCAAGGCCCATGCATAAATTGCCGTATCCGTTTCCAGGGAAAGTCTCCCCATCCGATTGACAAAATTTTTTCTGTCTTCATCGTCAGTCACGATCTGTCTTTGCTCAATCCCCCTGACAATGACATGATGCAAAGTCCCGGGTATATCCAGCCTCGCTTGTCTTGGCACAACCAGCCTCCTTTTTCTTATTTTTCAGACAGCCTATCACCGTATGTCCTAATTGTCAATAGCGTCCCCGTCCGATCTCTTCCTCCGTCAGGTTGTATAGGTCATAGACCATCCAATCGATTTGCCTTTCGTATTCCGGGCCACCCAAGTTCCGCGGGTTGCAGAAACTCAACGTATGGTGGTAGGCCACTTCATCATAATCTTATGGGGCGTGGGTTTATTCCTGCGCAAGTAAAAATAGAGCCTATTGAAATAGTCGTACTCTTTCATAAGTTTAGGCCAGTGAGCCGTCGGGTGACCATCGACGATCGTAATACGAGTCTTGCCAGCATATTTCTTCTTGAGTCCCATGTACTCTGACAACTTCCTGAAGTACTCCCTATACCGGCTCCAGTACGACAGCATAAGTTTCCCCATGTCATTTTTGATTGCTAACTCATCAAGTAGAATAATTTTCGCCGTTTGATTGTATTTAAGATATTTGGGCGGAAACATGGCATCTACTCCGAAAAAACCGAGAATGTAGCGCGTATCGATCGAGTCTTTTTCATCCCTTCTGATGGCATCCCGGTATGCCTTTATCCCTCTCAGATATATCACGTCTTTGGCCTTTATCAGGCACTTGTCCATGTGATCAATAAGAAGTTTTTGGAAATATCCGTATCCCTGCGACTTGGCCCGTAGTTGCGCCTGTTTGGCAGCGGCATAGCTACCCGAAAGAGCCTCTTTTGCTACAGAAACAAACAACTTGGCTGACTCTGTACTCAACAAACTGCCCAGGGGCCCGAGAGCTCCGGTAACACAGGTGAATGCAACCCCTATCCAATCCGGATCAGGATGTTCCAGCTTATCTATTCTTTACCATGAAAATACTTTCCGAAAATTGGAGTATAATCGCGGATAAATGCGAAAAAACGAGTATATACGAAAAAAAATAGATGACGTGTTCTATCGCCATTTTCATGTTCGGGGGTGACAAAAATTCTTTGTCATGAGTGTGTTGTTAAACTCTTTGAACATTTCGCTCACAACCAGATCCCTGATCGTTCGGTGACCCCAGTTCTTCCATGTTGTTACCATGACCCAGATATCAGCTTCCGAAAATCCGCTTGCGCCCATTGTAAAATCCTCCTTTCTTTCTGGAGGTTGAAAAATCTCTTCAAATTGTAAAAAAACACATGACACGCAAGTCTGGCATTACCACAACTCGATGATATTATAAGTATAACATCTTTTTTAAAACAATTTACGCAGGTTTTAGCCGGGACGCTCCTGACAAACGGAACTAACTGTCTTTATTTTTTTCTCTTTGTCTGCCTGACAGACCAGTTGCTGCACAAATTTACCACCATTTTTGCCCTTAACCAGCCT
>JAGGTJ010000041.1 GCA_021163815.1 Deltaproteobacteria bacterium
GCCGGAGAATAGAGACAGAGAAAGGTAAGGTCGTTGAAAGACGGAGGACAGAGGTCGGAAGGCAGTTTTAGAAAATGAGAAAAGACTAAGTTGAAAGTTGAGTATACCTTTAACCTTGCCACCTGATGTATGATTCTCTCACGCAAAGGCGCAAAGGCGCTAAAAAAATGACTGAAAATGAGATTGCGAAGATATCAGATTAGCTGATAAAAAACTCGGCCTACTGGTCAATTTTGGCTCGAAGCTGATCCGTGATGGTATCTTAAGAGTCGTCAATGGGTTGTAGATTTAAAGTCTTGGCGTCTTTGCGCCTTTGCGTGAGGAAATAAATTCTTATGAAATGTATTTTAGATCTTGCGCTGGGTATTCACGCCCTTTTTTTTATTATCCCTCTTATGCTGATTATAGCTCTTCTGGTGCGCTTTAAGATTGGCTCGCCTGTGTTTTTCCGGCAGGTACGTCCGGGATTGCATGGCAGGCCTTTTACTATTTATAAATTTCGGACTATGACGGATGCACGGGATGAAAACGGAAATTTGCTGCCGGATGGGGGAGCGGCTGACCCGGCTGGGGCGGTTTTTGCGGAAGACCAGCCTGGATGAATTACCGGAGTTTTTTAATGTGATAAAGGGGGATATGAGCATTGTGGGACCTAGGCCTTTGCTGACGCAATATTTGGACCGTTACACACCCGAGCAGGCCCGGCAGCACGAAGTGAAGCCCGGGATAACCGGCTGGGCGCAGGTGAACGGGCGCAATGCAATCACCTGGGAGGAAAAATTCAAGCTGGATGTATGGTACGTGGATAACTGGTCGTTGTGGCTGGATATGAAGATTATTTTGATGACTGTGCGGAAGATACTTAAGAAAGAGGGAATTAATCAGCCGGGGCAGGCCACGATGGAAGAATTTATGCCTCACGCAAAGGCGCTAAGGCGCTAAGGAGTAAAGATAGGAGGCGGGAGAAGGGAGAAAGAAAACAGTTTTGGGTTTTTGGTGATGGATGGGGAGAAGAGCAGAAATTGAGAAGATTAGAAGATAAGAGGATGAGGACGTATGGAAAGAAAGATGGGAAACGAAGAAGGTAAGAAGGTGAGAGGAGGTGTAAAAGCGTTTGAGAAAGATGGCTGGAAAGTAAAAAGGAGGGCAAGAGATGAATGTAATTAGAGAAATTAAGGAAGTTGTTGATAGCACGATTTCCATCGATATGCCTGCAGACTTGCTTCATCGGAAGGTCGAGGTAATTGTTATTCCTTTGGATGAAATTTCCGGCGAGGATGAATTTTAAGAAAGGGAGGCTTGGCCTCCCGGCTTTTTCGAGAACACTGCCGGCTGTCTGGCTGATGATCCTATTCAAAGGGGTCCACAAGGGGAATACGAACATAGGGAGCATATTGTATGAATTATCTCCTCGACACAAACGCCTGTATTTCTTATTTAAACAATCCGCAATCCCCCGTACGCTATAAGCTTGAGCGTTTGAACCGAAACGCTGTGTTTGTATGTTCCGTCGTGAAGGCAGAACTTTATTTTGGCGTAATGTACAGCCATCGACCAAAAAGAAATCGTAAAAAGCTGGAACTTTTTCTGAAGCCTCTTGGCTTTTTTCCATTTGATGATGCAGCTGCGATACATTATGGCGAAATACGAGCGGAACTATCTAAGGCTGGCAAACTGATAGGGCCACACGACCTTCAAATTGCCGCTACAGTTCTTACCCAAGGGGCTACTCTCGTCACATATAACACAAAAGAGTTTTCGCGTGTTGAAGGGCTGATTATTGAAGACTGGGAGGACGGGGAAAAGAGTGGAATCAGCCCTTGACATAGGACAAGTTAGCAAAACACATCTGGGGTCAGGTCTTCATTCTTCTCACGCAAAGGCGCTAAGGCGCTAAAAAAATGACTGAAAATGAGTGGGTTGTAGATTTAAGGTCTTGGCGTCTTTGCGCCTGTCTGCAGCAGGCAGGCCTTTGCGTGAGACAAGGGAAAGGGACAAGATTTATCAAAGAGGCATTGAATAGAATAGAGGAAGAGAATTCAGACAAGAAGGACATTTTGGTAACATCAGCTATTCAGCCGTAGCCAAGGCCTGTTGGAGATTCTCGGAAAGGTTGAAGAAAGATAAGATGTTAAGAAAAAAGATTACAGAAATTATGTCC
>JAGGTJ010000103.1 GCA_021163815.1 Deltaproteobacteria bacterium
GCACCAGACCTGTATAAACGCCAAAAAATAGCTATTGCTCCAACAACAGGGATCCGCCTCAATCTCGGAGAGACTGTCACCCTGATCCCTGAATGCCGTTCAATCTTCCAAATAATATATTCTATGCCATTTTCAAAGGTGAAAAAGCCTTTCAAAAGCCTGAGAAGTGACAACACCTTACCCTGAAAAAAACGTACGTTCCATAAAAACCGACTATAAAAATACTTTAAAATCGGAATTCTTATTTCATACACCAGCCCGTGGAATCTGGTCATTACCTTTGTTGAAAATGATGGCATAGTCAATATGATATGAGTTATTTTTTCGTAATAATCTGATCCATAATCAAACAAACCGACAGCCCTGTCTTGTCTTTCAGGGCGCAACTCCGCATTATAACTAAAAGAAAGTCCCTTTTGCCATAGTTCCCGACAGGTAAATCTTCCACGCATAACAGGCACAACACAGGAGATGAAGGTAAAAACAGCAGATGCGAGGGACTTGCATATATCATCTTTGATCTCATTGTTTTTTGTGTAAACAAGCCTTACAATTTGAGACAACCTTCCCCATAAATAGGAATGAAACCAGGCAGATGTACCTGCATGAATATCATCGAGAGAAAATATTCCATACTTACAGCGCAGGGTGGTGTTACGCCACGGAACCTCCATATAAAAGACATTAGGAGGTAACAACTTGTTAAAACCAGCGAGATAGGGATTATCATACGTATGGTAATAGCTGTCAACAATAAGATACAGATCGGCAATTCCTTCCAGGTTGTCAGGATCTCTAAGACACGAACCATAAAAAAGAATGCCAAGGACAGAGTTTCCATAACGTTCGCGCAGTTTCTGTGCCAATATGTGGATGTGAACGGGCACAGGCCCTGATGCCTGTTTCGATATAAGTGAAACGGCTTCGGCCGGAATGGATGGTGTAATCATATCTGAAGAAATAATGCACTTCCTCCTTCTTTAACCGTAACAGGTTCTGCCTGCTGAAATTCGTATAATTCCCCGTCAATAGTAAACCCATCATCAAGGATTACTCTTGCCTCATGTATGTTATGACTGAAATAACCATAGTCGGGTCTACAGAAAGAATTTTTATGGCCCAATAACAGTCCTGGCAAGGTGCATAATATATGTTTAGGGTTGGCTCCCAATGCCGTATAATGAAGAGGAGCCATTTCGCTGCCCCAAAAAGGCCTAAGACCTAAAAACAATCGTTCCAGGGAAGTAATAAAAAGCAGCAGCAAGTTGTTTTCTTCATATGGACCGGAATCAAGAGACACCTGTACAGATGCAGATGATAGCAATTTATCATTTCCTGCCAATGTCGCAAGCATAAAACGAAACAGTGTTACTCCCTCTGCTGCCTCACCATACAGGCCCTTAGTGTATATGCGGGAATGACAAAAACGTATTCCCTGGCATATGGCCAGTGCCCCAAAAAACATCCCATACAGAGGTTTCGCTGATGAGTACTCCACCCTGATTACAGATCGTTTTTTTACAAAGGCAGGTCTGCGCAAATCAATCCATTCAAACAGGCGAGAAATGGCCTTGTCCCTGTCACCTTTAACGCCTACATCCCTTGCCGTCATGCTTGCTGTGCCTGAGCGCAAAACAGCAAGCACAGGCATATTATCTGCCGAAAACAGACAGAACAACTCTGTAAGCACCGCATGAACAGTTCCGTCCCCCCCGTTAATGACCAATACATTCACATGCCTGTTCAAAAATTCAAGGAGCGCAGATGTAATCCCCGATAAAGTGTCTGCCTCAACATAACATACTTCAGATCGTCTTTGAACAGCTTCCCGTATATGATTGAGACCCTTTCTGTTGCCTCCACTTAAGGGGTTGCTGATTATTCCAACAACCGGCCTTTTTAAAAGATTAATTCGACCGTACCTTGAAACATCAAACCAGGATGTGTTACAGATATTGTAATCAATCATTAGGCTTGTATCTACCTTGAACAATAACGACCTGTTAAGATCTCAGGCTTCGGGTAACAATAAAAATACGAACGTGCAAAAAAACTGGGTGAGACCTTTTTGTCTACAACATACTATGATATGGCTGAACCGGCATGGCCGGATCCAAAATATCCTGGCCACCCACGGATATGAAAATAC
>JAGGTJ010000138.1 GCA_021163815.1 Deltaproteobacteria bacterium
TGACCAAACACTATGCCTTGTATATGAAGATTTTTACTTAGCCATCGGTTCTACTTTTTACGACGCCATCATTATTGAGCTGATACAGAAATTGGACAAAAGGGAACCCCTTGCAAGAGTCTCACACCCTGTTTGGCACTCAAAAATTGATTGAGCACCATACAGGGGTTATGGTGAGTTTTTTATAGAATTACAATGTGATATTGTTGTCTCTTGCAGCATCCTTTATGTGATTTACGTAGATGCTGTCCCATTTCTGATTCTCACCCAGTCCTTTAATTATGCATTTAACACGAATTCCTTCCCTTTTAAATGTGTTTTTCCATGAATCATCGTCATCCCCTGCCATGTCATTGTTGGCATGGTCGCCGGCAACAATCATAAATGGTTTCAGTATAATCTTTTTGATTTTGCTGTGTTTTACTGCAAATACTGTATCATTTAAGGAGGGATATCCTTCAACTGTGCCTATGAATATGTGTGCCTTTGGGTATGTTCTTCTCATTACCTGCTGGAATTCAACATACATGCCTGTGCTGAAAAACTCATTTCCATGGCCCATGTAGACAAGCGCAGAATTGTTCTTTTTTGCAAGCATAACGTCCTTGACGAGCTTTTTGGCTGCAATCTTCATGTCCTCATGATAATCGTGTGTTGGTCCAAACATACCGAGTGCAGGTCTGCCAATTACCAGCTTTACAAAGGGCGAGTATTTTTTCTTAATGGTCTTTATGCTGTTAAGACCTTTTACATAAGAGCAGAGATCCAGAAATTCTTCACCGCAATAGATATGGGTGGGCTGAACAATTATTGTCCTGTAACCTGCATCCTGAAGCTCGGCAATGGTTGCAAGGGGTCCCTTTACATACAGGATTTCTTTTGGAATATTCTTATTTGCTGCAAGGAACTTGGCATCGTGTTGCCTTTTGTGCCATATGTTCCTGATAATATTAGAGGTAAATGCAATTCTTACTTTTACCTTGGGAAAGGCTTTTTGGACTGCTTTTTGTATATTGGTAATGTTAACCAGGGCAGAAGGATAGCTTGTGCCAAATCCCGCCAGTACAATAGCCTTTTTATCGCCAAGATGATTCATGGCAATAGCCTGGCTGATAATGATAAAAGAAAAGATGATTGCTGTGATACAGACCATAAATTTGTTTCTAAAATTTTTCATTTTAAAACCTCCTTTGTTTAGTTTGTTTAAATTAAGGGTTTATCCAGAAAAGGCCTTTTTCCGCAATATTATATACATTTCTGCCTGTATTTTTGACATACAGGGCAGTTTTCAGGATTACCTGTGAGGCGTAATAGCTCAACAAACAGGGACAGGAGGCTTTTTCCTCCGCTCCGGGCCTCCGGGCTGGTCTCTTCAGTAACTTATCTGCGGGGGAGACCCGCCCCCTCCGCATTCCCAGCACTCAACTACTAATCAGAAAATGGTTTGCCGAGAGGCTTGGGTTACCTGATGAAGGACTATGCTTTCTATAGAGTTTTTTGGAGAGTTGAGTGCTGGGCTGCGGTTTCCCCCACTGATAAGTCACGAAGAAACGGCACCCTCTCGGCAGTTGCGTCAGAAAAAGCCTCCTACCCCAGCGCTACGTTCGCTGTTATTCCTCTAATTATTGAGCTGATACTGTGAGGCCCTTGCAGAACAGTTCCCTGCAATCCCTGATTTTATTGATTTTGCGTAAAAATTATTACAGATGGTTTTCCAAAAAAAATCCCCGGGCTGACTTGTTATGTCAATCCGGGGATTTCCCTTTTTTATCCTCAAGATCGGCAGGAATAAACTTTTGTCCTCGAAAAGTATTCCTTAAATATCCAGGCAGGTCTTCTGACTTCCCCCTTCTTTTCAGCAGCCTTCCCATCAGACATTCAACATCAAATAGATTGCAAGAATCGTTGAAGATCCAACAGTGACTATACCAGGCTGAAAAAATCCATGTTTTCTGTGTATAATCTGGAAAACAAACAGGAGTTACAGCGGCGGGCCCGTCTCCGATTTACACGGAGTTCCCTATTAAGCGTTAATGCACCTGAACATATCTTTTATTTATTGTTTTACTATGAAAACACACAAAACCATGTTGAAAAACCAGTCTGTATTTTCA
>JAGGTJ010000028.1 GCA_021163815.1 Deltaproteobacteria bacterium
ATCATGGAATCTGAATATGTAAGATTGTCTGCACATGAAGAAAACAGGTTTTTTTCTGCAAAGGCAGACGGTAACAGTGCAAACAGATTTACTGCTGTAAGCACAAGCAGCAGGATATATCCTGTGAGACCTGCCTGTGTGTTGTATGCGGATAGGTCAGATTCAGACTTTAATCCTTGCAATTTGATAACCCTTTTACTGTGAATCATAGGCCTTGAATCTTAAAGCGCACCGGAAGAGCTATAATTAGCGCAAGATCGAAAATACGTTTCATAAGAATTTATTGTCTCACGCAAAGGCCTGCCTGCTGCAGACAGGCGCAAAGACGCCAAGACTTTGGATAGATTCAAGACCTGACCCCTTTCCTTGCATTTGATTAAGCCGTGATTGCCTGAGGTTGTGCGGGTACTTTGTTCAGAATAATTTCTTTAAGATCGATTTTGCGACTTGCATTATCAATGTCAATTCCTGTTATATGACCATCTTTATCATAGTCTATGACAATGCCTTCGGATATTTCTACGCTTTCTGTGCTTGTTTTAGAAGATAGATCAATATAGAGTGAATCTGTTTCAGGATAATAATTTAGTTTCATAGTTTGAACCTCCTATCAGGGAAGGCATTATGAATAGTCTTCTTATCATCAAGCGTTACTACTCTTAATACACGTCCATTAAGTTCTTTGATTTCTCCCCAAAATCGAAAACGGTTATGTTCTTGACGCTCAACCTTGATGGGATTTTTTATGACCTGAATACACCACTCCTTCTTTAAATAAGGCCGCTTTCGTAATACCTCATTTTCAAAATATTCCGTATAGTTATATTCCGACATAGCCAAATGATAACTTATTTAGGTTAATGTGTAAATATTTCGTATCAGCTCAATAATTAGGGGAATAACAGCGAACGTAGCACTGGGGTAGGAGGCTTTTTCTGACGCGACTGCCGGGAGGGTGCCGTTTCTTCGTGACTTATCAGTGGGGGAAACCGCAGCTCGACGAAGTCGAGAATGCGGAGGGGGCGGGTGTCCCCCGCAGATAAGTTACTGAAGAGACCAGCCCGGAGGCCAAAAGCGGAGGAAAAAGCCTCCTGCCCCTGTTTGTTGAGCTATTACAATATTTCTTTGTTTCGTCGAACGGCACGGCTCACTGGCAGCAGGTGACAGGGCACCAAACGTGATAGAAGAAATAGCCTGCGAAAATGCTCAAAACTAACCCAGAGAACCGGAGCCCTGCTGTCCAGTGTAACCGTTTTGTGTACGCCCAGCATGGGCGTGAATTAATGGGGTGAAAGTCCCCTGTATGTGAATCCGGTTAATATAGTGAATATACTAACCAAAATACTAGCCGAAGACAAGGGCATCGTCGTGAGGCGATGTCTGAAGGAAGTCCGAGTGCAAAGCTATGAGCCGATCTGTCTGCGTGCAACGCACAGGCAGGCGAACAGAAATAGCATACAAGGCCCAGTCTTCGGATAAGTTAGCACAACATAACGAAGCCTTGGATTCAGGAGCTAGGGTAAATGCTGCGGTTGTGTAGCGACAGTTCACGTCCTTATCCGGGGAGATCTGCCCGGCTTAGCCATGTTTCCCTTGGTCGTATAAGCGACCAGTCAGGCAGCTGGTATATCAAGCCTGGGCGCACAGGAGTGCTGCCATCCTGTACGAGCGAATAAGGCAGCAAGGAACCAAGAAACCATGGCGTGTTATGGAACCGCCCGACCCGGAAGACCACCTGCTAGAGCGGATATTATCCAGAGAAAACATGCTTAAAGCATGGAAACGAGTGAAAGCAAACAAGGGAACAGCCGGTGTGGACAAAATGTCTATCGCAGACTTTCCCGAGTACGCGCGTACCCACTGGAATAGTATCCGTGAATTGCTCCTGGCAGGCACTTATCTGTCTGTCAAAGAGCTGTGGGTGAACATTCATTACCCAATTACAGTCCGGTAACTTCTATGAGCCGCCCCGTGCGGATCCGCATGCGGGGTGGTGTGGGGGCTGGGGGGCTAAAACCCCCGGCTACCCGATTAGGATTTCTTCCTTTTTTGATTTTTAAAAAAATTTTTACTAATACC
>JAGGTJ010000127.1 GCA_021163815.1 Deltaproteobacteria bacterium
CACCTGCCTGCTGCAGGCAGGTCTTCGGCAAACTCGACGCTTGCAGGATTTAGGTGCCAATAAAAAGCGCTGTTTTCATCAAAATCCTTGCCGCATTATAAGGAGAGCTTTGGATAACGATATATCTTTTGAATACGATCTGGATCTGAAAAGGCTGCGCAGGCTTTTACCTGAAACACCGGGAGTATATATGTTTAAGGATGCTTCCGGCAGAACTGTTTATGTGGGCAAGGCCAAAAGCCTGAAAAAACGTGTACTGTCATATCTCTTGCCTGGCGCAAGGGCACGTTTGCCGCATAAAACCCTTTCAATGCTGGAGAAGGTGGAAAGACTTGAGGTCGTGCTGACGTCGACCGAGCAGGAGGCCTTTATTCTTGAGAGTAATCTCATAAAGAAATTTATGCCCCGTTACAATGTTGTCCTGAGGGATGATAAGAGATATCCATGTCTCAGGATTGATTTGAACGAGCAGTACCCGCGTTTGAGCATTGTAAGAAAGATAAAAAAGGATTCCGCCATATATTTCGGTCCTTTTCCGTCTGCAGGATCAGTACGTAGTACATACAGATTGATCAACAAGGTTTTTAAGCTCAGGAAATGCAGTACCAGAGGCATTCCACAGCGTACAAGACCGTGTTTGAACTATCAGATGGGCCGCTGCCTGGCACCCTGTGTCAACAAGGTTCAAAGGGATGAATACCTTGAGATAGTAAACAATGTCCGCCTGTTTTTGGAAGGGCGCGACAAAGATCTTGTCCGCACACTGAAAAAAGATATGTTTGAGGCAGCGGAAAGAGAAGATTTTGAACGAGCTGCCTGTATAAGAGACCAGATCCGTGCAATAGAGCTTGTTGTTGAGCGACGCCAGATGGTCTCCACGAAGCTTGAAGACTGGGATGTGGTTGGAGTGGCCGCAGACAGGGATACCTATGACCTTTCCCTGTTTTTTGTTCGCAAGGGTTATGTGGTGGGAAGCAGGAATTATCTGTTCAGGGAGAAAGATAATGTTGCCTCTGAGATTATTGAGGCATTTTTAAAGCAGTATTACTATTCCTCCAGATTTATCCCTTCCCAGATACTGATTTCTCATCCCATAGATGACATCTCTGGTATCAGTGAATGGTTTTCTTCACTTGCAGGCAGAAAAATTGTGATACACTGTCCCCTTAAAGGTGAAAAACGTAAACTCATTGAAATGGCTGTTGTCAATGCAAAAAACCGTCTCAGGACGGTTATGGATTCTCATGCGCAGGATATACTGGATGTGCTGAAATCGACATTGGGGTTAAAGAATACTCCGAGGGTTATAGAGGCAATGGATATATCCAACATTCAGGGGAAAACTGCTGTAGGTGCAGTAGTTTCCTTTGTTGATGGGAAACCCAACAGACAAGGATATCGCAACTATAAAATAAAAAACGTAACAGGGGTTGATGATTATGCAATGATGTCTGAACTTGTAAGCAGGCGGATACAAAAGGGGGAACTGCCGGATCTTTTTCTTGTGGATGGTGGCAAAGGGCATCTTGCTACAGTGAAAAAGATCCTGGATCAGCATGGGGCATCTGATATCTGTGATGTGATATCCATTGCCAAGGCTGATGAAAAGAAGGGGGAGATGCAGGACAAGATATATGTGCCGATGAGTATGGATCCTGTAATTATGCAGAGGGAAGATCCTGCCCTTATGCTTCTTATGCAGATTAGGGATGAGGTTCACAGGAGGGCTATCCAATATTACAGAAAACTTGCCAGAAAAGGCCTTATAACATCGGAACTGGATGCCATACCCGGGGTGGGAAAAAAGAGGAAAAAGGCATTACTGCAACATTTTCGGGATGTACGCTCCATTTCCAATGCAAGTATTGAAGAGCTTGAGGCAGTGCCGGAAATAAACCATTCTGTGGCAAAGAACATCGTATCTTATTTTGCGGCCAAATCCGATCGTGGGTCTTAATCAACATAAGACAAATCATGACCAAACCGGCATGGCCGGATCCAAAATATCCTGGCCACCCACGGATATGAAAATAC
>JAGGTJ010000067.1 GCA_021163815.1 Deltaproteobacteria bacterium
TGCGTTGGCGCACAGGCAGATGCGTTGGCGCACAGGCAGGTTTGGATCCGGCCATGCCGGTTTAGCGTAAAGACAGATAAAATGGATGAAAATAGACTCTCAAAGGCTGTACTGGATCTTGTAAAACTGGTGGCACGTCTCAGAGGAAAGGGAGGATGCCCCTGGGATGCAAAACAGACAGATGCAACAGTTAAAAGATATCTGCTTGAAGAGGCATATGAAGTTGTTGATGCCATAGAAAACGGATCTTTCCATGATGTCTGTGAAGAGCTGGGAGACCTGCTTTTTCAAATTGTTTTCCTGGCCTTACTGGCCGAAGAAAGAAAAGAATTTGATTTTGCTGATGTAATGGAAAGAGTTACAGAAAAGATGATCAGAAGGCATCCCCATGTATTTGGCAACAAAAAGGTGAACGGAGTCGAGGATGTACTTGACAACTGGGTCAAAATCAAGATGAAAGAAAAGAATGCCAAAAAAGAGGATCTGCTGAACAATGTGCCCAAAAACCTGCCCGCCCTTCTAAGGGCACACAGGTTAAGCGAACGGGCTGCAAAACTGAATTTCGACTGGAAAAACAGGGATGAAATATGGAACAAGGTCAAGGAAGAGTTCGAAGAAAAGGAAGATGCCATTCAATCACGTAACCATGAACGGGTATGTGAGGAGATGGGCGATCTTATGTTCAGCATTGTAAACCTGGCAAGACATTGGGGACAGAACGCTGAAGACATCATGAGACTTTCCAACAATAAATTTATGACACGTTTTTCAAATATGAAACAGTATTTAACAGATTCTGGGATCAAGATTGAAGATGCCACCCATGAACAGATGAATCAGGCATGGGAAGATATTAAAAGGGCAGAAAAAACAGGTTAAAAAAACGTCTCTGTCAGTTAACTGCAGGCCTTAACGGTCTGAAACAGAAAATCGGGGACAGATAAAACAACTTCACAAGCCAGATGTCTGTAAGCCAGTGGAATAGTTATCCTGCAAGGCCTACTGTAAAAAGGCACAAAACGTAATAGCTCGACAAACAGGGACAGGTTCGCTGTTATTCCCCTAATTATTGAGCAAACACCACAAAACCGTGCTGAAAAGCCAGGGCGTATTTTCCCGTGAGTGGTCAGGATATTTTGACGGGGGCATCTTATGATAAGATCATTTTGCCTGAACACATTTATTGCCTTTAATACCATTATATTTTGTGGATGGACAGTAGTAGTTGTTTTTATTTTGAGAAAAAGGGGCAAAGAGACCTTTCGTTTTATTGAAAGGCCATGGGCACGATTCATCATATGGGTCTGTGGCATCAAAGGCAGAATAACAGGAAAAGACAATGTGCAAAAGGATGCTGCATATATCTTTATGAGTAACCATCAGAGCTTTTTTGACATATTTATACTTACTGCACACATCCCTGTACCTTTCAAGTTTGTGTTGAAAAATGAACTTATGAAGCTCTTTCCCTTAGGTCCTGCAATGAAATTGGTGGGGCATGCAGCTATTGACAGAAAAAACCCCAAAAAGGCCATCAAATCCCTGGAAGCAATTGCAAAAAAAATAAAAGAGGGAACACCCTTTCTTATTTTTCCTGAGGGAACAAGAAGCAATGACGGGCATCTTAATACATTTAAAAAGGGAGGCTTTCGCCTTGCAATCAAATCAGGTTGCGATATTGTCCCTGTTATTATAAAGGGTTCACACGATATTGTTCCAAAAGGCAGTTTAAAAATCATGAAATCAGATTTTGAATTGCGGATAGGAAACCCGATACAGGTAAAAGGGTATGGGAAACAGGATATATATGAACTTATGGATAAGACAAGAAATATTATGCTTGAAATGCTCGAAGGCTGATTTCTGCAGGCAATTCGTTCAGATCTTTACCATGAAAACACACAAAACCATATTAAAAAACCAGTCTGTATTTTCATATC
>JAGGTJ010000017.1 GCA_021163815.1 Deltaproteobacteria bacterium
ACCTGCATAAACCATTTTCAAGAAGAAAAATATACTTTTAATATCAACGAATTATGATGGCGTCGTAAAAAATATCCATATACTGTATTATAGGGTCCCTGTCCGCTGATGTGTATCCTCCAACATCATGTATTACTGTCTGTAATCTTTTCTATTATACATCCTAATTCACCTTTGGACAAGATGATCCGTACCCTGTCTCTTTCCTTTACGAAGGATGTATCTCTTAAGCTTGTTTTTTCAGGGAGTTTTTGCACAACGCTATAGCCCCGGTTAAGAACCGATACAGGGGCAAGATCATGTATTCGTTTTTCCAGCATACGAACAGGTGCCTGTAATTCGTTAAGTCTTCTTGACATGGATTGAAGAATAGTGTGACGGTGAAATTCTATCTTTTGATTCATTGAATTTATGAGTTTTGCTGGGGAATTAAGGCGCAAAGTACGTCTTTCGTGCTCTATGGCCTTTAATCTGCTGTTTATACCAAGATTGATAAGTCTTACAAGCTGTGAATGAAGTTCGTCAAGTCTCATCAGATGGTCTGTTATGGTCCGCCTGGGATTCCTTAGCCGCTTGATATAATGATCAAGTTCGTATTTTCTGCTGTTTATGACCTGAGATATTGTAGAGACAAGTCTTGATCTTATTTCTTTTAATCTTTTTAACAGCCCCTCCTTTTCTTCTACGAGAAGTTCTGCTGCTGCTGATGGCGTTGGTGCCCTGAAATCAGCGGCAAGGTCAGATATTGTCAAATCAATTTCATGGCCTACAGCGGATACCACTGGTATCTTTGAGCGTCTTATGGCCAGGGCAAGTTCTTCTGCATTAAATGCCCACAGATCTTCAATGGATCCACCTCCACGGGTAAGCACAATAACATCCACATCGAGTGTTTGATTTACCTTGTCAATTGCCCTTACCATATCCGTTGCAGCATCTTCTCCCTGCACCCTTACAGGGACAACAACAATCTCTATGTTGGCAAACCGTCTGTTGATAATCTTAAGAAAATCCCGTATTGCAGCGCCTGTTGGTGATGTTATTACTGCTACCTTCTGAGGCAAGAACGGCAGGGGCTTTTTGATTTCCTGTGCAAAAACTCCCCTGGCCGCCAGTTTCTGTTTAAGTTGCTCAAAGGCAAGAGAGAATGCCCCTATCCCCAGGGGTTCGAGATAGTCTAATATTATCTGATATTCTCCTCTTGGAGCATATACACCTATCTTTCCCCTTCCAATAACCATCATGCCGTCTTTTGGAATAAACTTCAGACCCTGTGCCTGAGATCTGAACATTACAGTCCTGATCTGTGCCTTTTCATCCTTGAGCACCATATAATAATGACCTGAAGCAGGTGCACGGAAGTTGGATATTTCCCCTTCTATCCACACGATCCCGAAGCTGCTTTCAAAAATGCCTTGGATCCTGCGTGTCAGTTTGCTTACAGTTAATACCTCTGGTGGTTTATTTACTGATATCAAGGCCTTTCTCCATAAACTCGACGCTTGCAGGGTTTGGGTGTGCTTTTTATCTCTGAATCCAAAGGGTATGTCGCATCTTTTGTCCAAAAACCTATCGGTTTGGGGTAAAGATTACCTTTTTGTTATAAAACATGGTTTTTATTGACATGCCCCTGGCAATAATATTCAATTTTTACAGTCGGATATCAGATGGCTTCCATCCATGGCTGAGATTGTTTTTTTAATATCATAACGATGAAACTGTCTCACCTAAAACCTGCATAAACTATTTTCAAAAAGGAATTTATGGTTTTAATATCAACGAATTATAGAAATATTGTGCTTGTATAACACGCATCAATTTGATGCGGCCATAAAGGTTGTGATTTTTGAAAATAGTTTACCGCTTCCGGAGCGTCGATTTTACCGAATCTG
>JAGGTJ010000172.1 GCA_021163815.1 Deltaproteobacteria bacterium
TAGGTGTCTGTTCCTCATCTGCAACGGTGGGGCATTCTTTAAGTATGGGTGAACCAGTGCGTTGAAGACCATTTAGAGACTCTTGAACAGGCCTATGACGAACGGTTTTCAAAGCAGTACGGGTTTTTTTGGCCATATGTGGGGCAGGTCATTTATCGATATCTGGATTGCGGTATTTTGCATAACGGCTTTGCCAGGCTCAAGTGTGGAGAGTGTGGACATGATTTTTTGCTGGCGTTTTCATGCAAACGTCGGCACTTCTGTCCGTTGTGTCATCAAAAGCGGGTGGTGGAATTTGGAGAATGGCTTTGCAATGATGTCCTCAATTTCTTCGCCGGTATTTTCTTTACAATAGAAAACTGCTTTCTGACCTGAGTCGCTGTGGATGAGAATCCTTAAAAGAATTTTTCACGGCAGTAATTCAAGAAAAGGATGCTGTGTCCGGGGCCATTATTGCAGTATAGACATTCGGTGATTTTCTCGGATGGCATCCTCATCTGCACGTTCTGGTTACAGATGGTTGTTTTTATGAAAATGGGATATTCAAGCAGGCCCAGCTTTTTGAACTCAAACGCCTCGAAGAGATATGTGCAGACTCTTCGACGTTTTATGTGGATTTAAAGTAAAATATCAATTGGAGCTGCGATCAGGTAAATTATGGTAATAAACGTTGTAGTATTGCGGTATCCCCGAGCACGGGCTCTTGCGGCCTGAAAGAGGCTGTTGAGCCCTTCCAGGCGGGCATTGCTGTGGCCCGAATTCCAGCGGGCTGCAATTTGGCCTTTGTGTCGTACAAGAGTTTCCAACGCATTGAACACCGGCTCCAGGATCGGATCATAGCCAACGGTATCGTAAATATGCCGGATAAAGTGGGTAAGTCGCCATTTGGCAGACCGTAAGGAGGTTGCTTTTCTGACCCAGCGCAACTTTTCCTTGACCTTCCATGCTGTATAGGTAAAGGCACCCATTCTGTTTAGTTTTTCCAAGGCCTTGGCCTGACCCGTAGTAAGGTTGCTTTCGGCATTTTGCAGTACTGACCAGCGAGTGCCCTTGGGCAGGTTTCGTTTTTTAGTTTCGTTGCGGCGAACAGTGTCTACGGCATTGGTAAAAAGTTGCACCACATGAAACCAGTCAACGGTGGCCTCGGCGTCAGGGAACTCTTCCTTTAGGCCGGCAAGAAACGATGGCGACATATCGCAGACAACCTCGAGAATATTTTCAGAATTACCGCCGTGTTCCTTCAAAAACCGCTTGAATACCCTAACAGTACCTTTACCCTTACCTGGGGTGGCGAAAATGACGGGTTTATCCTTTCTGTCCAGGTCGATAAAAACCGTGACGTAATTATGACCTCGCTTGGAAGCCGTCTCATTAAGACCAAAGGCCGTCAGATCATCGAGTAGAAGGCGCACAAGGGACTTGCTGACATAATATTGAACAATACGCCACAGTCTTTTGTCCGTAATATCAATGACTTTCGCAGCAGCCAGTACCGGCATTTCTCTGACAAGAGCCATAGAAAACTGTTCGAACAGCAGGGTAAAGCGGCTGCCTTTTCTGGCCCACGGCACCTTGATACGTTTAACGCCATGTTCGGAGCACCGAACTCTCGGCACCTGGGCAGTAATATAGCAGTGATGCTGGAAAAAGTTCAGATGCCGCCAAGTCATTGTTTTGAAGTCATGGGTTTTGCATAGACGGCCGCACACAGGACACAGAAACTCCGTATCTCTGTCAGCTTTAACAGTTAATCGCAGCACATGGGGTTGTTTGTCCGTTTCTAGAATTTGGCCGATGATTTTCCATGGCTTTTGCAAACCCAGACCAAGACTCAGAATTTCGTTACTATGCATAATATCTAACCTCCTAACGACGTTTCATGTGGA
>JAGGTJ010000070.1 GCA_021163815.1 Deltaproteobacteria bacterium
TTCAGTTTCTTTAATATGTTTTCTTTCTTATCCTTCATTTGTCCTCAGGCTAACGACTAAGGTCAGCGGCGAGTAGGTAGCAAGTCCGCTGCACCTGCCGCTATGCAGCGAATTGTTAGACCCTTTATGCACTCTTTCCCTCTGAGTGCTCGTAGAGATTATTCCATTATAATATTTGCAGCTTGCCATATAATTGACCCGTCACTTATAATGGCATCCCCACCGTTTCCTCTAAAGACGCATCCTACAACGCTTGTATACGCAGATTTGTCTTCCGTAGATGCAACATAAATACCACCATTCTGATTGTTCAAGATTTGGCAACCGGAAAACATAATATCATGGACCCCATTACCTGATTCATTATGCGACAAGAATGCGGCATAGCTACCAGAATTCTTGATAACACAATTATTGAATCGGACTTGTTTTGAATATCGGATAAATATACCCACATCGCCATTTGAATCTGCGATACAGTCTGAGAAAATGCTATCCCGCAAATTACTGTCAAGGCTTATCGCAGCACTCTTATTTGAAATCATAGAACAGTTATTCGTGTATATTCTCTTGCTATCATAATAGGCTACACCGTCAAAAAAGTTATTGTTAAATGATGAATTGATGATGTGGATGTCCGATGAACCCCAGCTAATAACCAAACCGCCAGACCTGGCGTCATGGACTACCACATTTTCTATGGTCAAACGTCGAACACTCCTTACGTCAATACAATTGTTCCTAATCCATGGACGGTCCTGTTCAACCTCCCAATCCTGATTGGCTTTGTTGCCATCAATTTCAACACCATTACCGGAGATGTAAATGTTCTCAATTGTGGTAGTCGGTGTTTTTTCCCGGCTCCCAATCGCTATTACTGGTTTATTTATATGATCTGCAAGAACAACTTTGGTTCCAGGCTCGATGATGACAGATACATTAGATTGGTTAATGCGAAAGGTATCATAAAGTATGTACGTATTGGCTTTTACGTTTATGGTAAGCTTTGTAAACTTTCCAGAATCGATTATCTTCTCAACTTTTATTAGATCGCTGGTGTTTCTAACGGTTTGCTGGCTATTTATTGCAGAAGTTGTCAGCGAATTTGTCTTTTGTAACATCCAAAATAATAGTATGGGAAAAATTAAAGCAAATAACTTTTTCATAGCTTGACCTCCTTCTATCTTTTACGGCAATGGAGCCGAACGACAAAGCTCACCTGCCGACAAGACGCAAGCCCAAAGGGCGCAGCGGAATAGCGGTCAGGTGAAGCGATTTGTTAGCCAGTATAAGTATATTACTCATTAGCTTTCACTGCATTGAGCGGCCCGGAAAAATTTTAATGTTGTCAGGCCGTTCTCTTTGACCAAAAACAGTAACATCCATAGTTGTATTATTAGGTGCAGGATAAGATGGATCTGTACATTCGGTAGGTACTGTAACTATTACTTTACCTTTTGGAGGAACTTTTACTGTTACATCTTTAATAGTAACTAGATTCTGGGCTTTGTCCTTAATGTCTTTTGGTGAAATCATACGGCCCTTAGGAATAGTAAAAACTCTCTCTTTATCTGTTTGATTTTCTACCTCTATTTCAACCCAATAAGGCATTATTGTTCCTCTTCGTATTATTTATCTTCGAAACCATCTTTATGAGTATCTTGGATTTCAGTATATTGACCATTGATCAGTTTGAAAATGCGAACCTTTACATTAGGTTCGGCCACACCACCCTTGACCTTACAAATTCGAAGATTATTTGCAAAGACTTGGTCAAGAAGTGTTCCTTCTCCAATTAATGGGAGATATCCAAGTGCTGCGCAATTATAAAAGCGAATTATTTCACCACCTTCAAATTTTTTAGTGGGATCAAATTCACGAC
>JAGGTJ010000094.1 GCA_021163815.1 Deltaproteobacteria bacterium
TGGGAAAAACTGCTCATGAGACGTTGAAACAAGATCAAAATATGGAGGAAAATGGCTCAGTTTTCACGACCGAAAATGGCTCAATTTTAAAAGACCGTTGACAGGGGGGTAGGCAGGGACGCTCTTGATAAGTTGGGCTAACTGTTTTTAGTTCTTTCCTTTTGAATATTTCTTTTCTCTTAGTTTGACTGATAGATCAGTCGCTGCACAAGCTTACCTCACTTTTTGCTCTTAACCAGCCTCACTTACCTTGGCACAACCAGGGTCCTTTTCTCATTTTTCAGACAGCTTGTTGCTGTATATCCTAATTGTCAAAGGCGTCCCCGTATCCCTACAGAGTAGGGAAGCATTCCATAACCAAACATAATTTTGAAATTCAATTGATGGATAGTAGAGCGCATAATTTGCCATGATATATTTCCTCTTAATTTAACGCCCGCCATCACCAGTGGACAGGGTAAACGGACCTTTGCAAATGGCAATTTAACACAAAACATGAAAAAAAGCGTTAAACGCCACGACTCTGCCCACCTGAGTGCATGGCGTTGTTCTGCTCTTTGAATTTATGATTACGCCTGTAAAGGAAGAATGCGGGCTCGCAGTTTCTTTTGGTCAATAGTAACTATCGCTCCGTCTTCGAGATACTTCTCGAACTGGTGAAGCGCTGAAACTACAAGCGGACCGAGGTGTTCAGGAGTGACGTCTTGGGTACGAATTTGAATTACACTTGGACAATCAGTTTTCGTGGTAGCAAGTATGGTTCCAAAATCCAGATCATGCGTGAAAACAACATATCCATTGGACCTGGCATATGCCATAATTTCATAATCTGGAGCGTCCAGCTTGCCAATACTGGACCAGTGGGCCGCCTCCAAGCCAGCTTCCTTCAGTATGAACACCCACTTTGGGGAAAGATTCATGTCTATCAACAGCTTCATGTCGATGCCAAAACGAGTGGAACGTCGATTTCTTCGACACGCCATGCGGCGTAAGCGAGTGCCTCGTCAATGTCTTTCGTTTCCAGGTAGGGATACAATTCCAAAATTTCCTCTTTGGTGTGTCCCGAGGCGACAAGACCGACGATCATCCCTACAGTTACACGCATACCACGAATACAGGGCTTCCCTCCCATGATATCAGGGTCGAAGGTAATTCTGGTTAACGGTATCATTTCAGCCCTCCTCTGATAAATTTCTTTTTGCCTTACAGTAACTATACTGTGTTGCGCCTATTACTGCAAGTTTTTCCTTTTGGGAAGCCGAGTAGAGTAGAGCATCAGTGCGGAGACGGGATCAGGTGTGTGTTAACCGTCGCAAGCGGCGGGCATCCGCTATCCGTGTCTTGTCCTCGTGAAGTTCAAGGCCGAGACGGGCAAGCATGGCTCTGACCTTTTTAAGTACCCCTGGCTCCTTCTCCACGCAGAAGAATTACAAGGTCATCCGCATACCTTAAAGGTCCCTCGTATCCCAGACAAAAGAAACATATTGTCAAAAGAATGCAGATAGATATTGGCAAGAAGGAGAGATATTACTCCTCCCTGCGGTGTCCCTGCACCACCCGGTCCTTGAGAACTGGAATACCAAGGGGACGTTTTAAGGTGGACCGCTTTCGCCACTTCTGGCTAACATCCTTCTGGATGACCTGGACAGGGAACTCGAACACCGTGGCCACAGGTTCGTCCGCTATGCGGACGACTTCATCATTCTGGTGAAGTCACAGCGGGCCGGCAAACGAGTGATGACAAGTGTTCAACATTTCCTTGAACAAAAGCTCAAGCTTAAAGTCAACCAGGATAAAAGTCAGGTGGCATTGACCAACCAGATCAACTTCCTTGGTTTTACCTTTAAGGGA
>JAGGTJ010000051.1 GCA_021163815.1 Deltaproteobacteria bacterium
TGCGTTGGCGCACAGGCAGATGCGTTGGCGCACAGGCAGGTTTGGATCCGGCCATGCCGGTTTAGAGCCCTTGCATAACAGCCTCCTGCCCCTGTTCGTTGGGCTATTACGATTTTTACCTATCCATCGACTCGACTTTTTATGACGCCATCAATCTTAAAGGATTTCAAGAAAAGAATCCCAATCCCTAACGGTTATGACATCAAATTCAGGCTTTATAACCTCCCTGTCCCGTTCTCCGGGAACCATTTCTATCCTTTTATCCTTTGCATAAGTAAACCATACAGGTTTTATCCCGGCATTAAACGCACCGATTACATCTGCTTCAGGATTGTCTCCTACATATATTACGGAATCACGTTCAACATTAAGCTTATCAACCAGCCTGTTAAACACATCAGGATGAGGTTTTCGATAACCAAGTTCGCCTGATACGAGAATAACATCAAAGAAGGCGGAAAGTCCGAAATAGTTCACAAGCGCCCTACATGCAGGGGCATGGGTAAAATTGGAAAGCATGGCCAGCCGGTACTCAGACCTGACACAGTCCAGCATGGAGACGGTTTTTGGTATCAGATGACAGTAGTCAAAAAAGGCAGAAAAGTAGCTGACAAGGGCATATGCAATCCTGTGATCATCGGGGTTAATGTGAAGGCCCAATTTCTGCAACGTAGCGCTCACCCAGAAACGGTTATGTGTTTCTATCCCGTTTCTTTCTGCCCTTGCAATAAATTCCAGCGAGGTTTTCCTGTATATAGAGCAAAACGTCTCATCGTCAAAGTCCAAACCCTCCTGGTGCAGTCTCCCTATCAGTCTTCGTACAGCCTCATCAACAGCCCCTTCGTCTGCCGTTATAAGCGTGTTGAACAGATCAAAACCTATCGCCTTTATCGATTCCAAACAGTATCCCTCCTGCTATCAATTATTCAGAGCTCTGCAAAACCCTCAACCTCGCAAAAAAGCTAACCCTTCCACAAATCCACATCAATAAGACCTAATCTCGCCGCATATCGTACTATATCTATAAGGCTGTGAAGATTAAGCTTGTTCATAATATTGGTACAGTGATTTTCCACGGTCTTCACGCTAATAAAAAGCCTCTCAGCTATCTTTTTCTTTGGTATGCCTTCTGCCAGCATACGCATGATCTCCTGCTCCCGGTTTGTCAGGGAATTATAGGATACATCAGTAATCCTCTTTTCCCTTGCAGGCATCTCCATAAGTCTTTTAACTACCTGCGGGGAAAGAGAGCTGTCAAGGAAGTATTCTCCCTTTAAGACCAAATTTATCCCCTTTAACAGTGCAGCCCAAGCAGATTCCTTGGTAATATACCCAAGTGCCCCTGCCTGAAATGAACTGACTATGTATTCCACCCCGGAATGCATGCTTATTACAATCAGCTTTGTATCAGGCAGAGATGAAGACATTTCCCTGATCAATTCGATTCCATTCCTGTCAGGCAGGGATATATCCACAAGCGCTATGTCAGGCAAAAGCTCCTTTGCCAGGGCAATGCCTTCATCGGCCCTCCCTGCCTCACCAACCACCTCGAGATTTTTGTCCCGCTTCATAATGGCCTTAAGGCCCTCCCTTAACATAGGGTGGTCGTCAATTATAAGTATCGATATCTTTCTGTCCATTTCCAAGCCATGCTGATTGACCTGTTTAGAGGTCATACAAATCCCCCCGTTTTTATCCATAAACAGTCTCTTTCCCGGTACCTGCATCTGTATGTGCTAAACAACACAGATACGACGTAATAGCTCAATAATAATTAGGGGCAAGAAGGTTTTTCTGACGCGACTGTCGGGAGGGCGCCGTATCTTCGTGACTTATCAGTG
>JAGGTJ010000166.1 GCA_021163815.1 Deltaproteobacteria bacterium
CGAAAATGTAGCTTAAAAAATAACAAAATCGGTCTTGACATGGGGTCCACTTTACTGCCATCTCCCGTTGGGTCAGGTTTGATTCCCCACTTAGAATCTTTAAAAGGCGGTAGCGGATTTCTTGTTCGTAGTTGTTGTTCACGAAATGAACTTATAGATGGAGAGGAAGGGTGTGTCAAGTAGAAAATGTGTGAAATTGCTCATATAAAAGAATAGGGAACATCCTTGCCTTATGAACTTACAAATATTCACCCATAAAAATAATGAGGGGGCCGGGTTTTGAATTGTGAATTGTTCTTTACAATAGGCCAAAACTTCTTAAAACATCTGCAAGCTTTTTGTCCTCTGAGGCAAGCTTTCTCAAGGCTTTGATAAGATCCCTAAGCTTCCCTTCTTTTTCAATCATTTCTATTGCCTCATTCCGGGCTTTGCGAATAATAGTCCTCCTGTCCCAGTAGGCAAACCCTATCACTACACCGGTAAGGGTGGTAAATATGACCACTAGAATCCATAAAAAGGTCATCATCTGCTCAAATCGCTTATCTACCTGCTCAAATCGCTTATCTACCTGCTCAAATCGCTTATCTACCTGCTCCATGAATACCTTGAGGGTAGCCTCCACCCGGACAAGTGTTTCCCGATCCTCATGGGTAAACCCTGGCTCTTGGGCAAAACAAGGAACAGTAAAAATCAGAAAAAACAAGAATAAAAAGAAAGGTAAAATGGCTTTTTTCTTTTCCACGGACATAGCTTCACCCCTTTGGTGCGTATTCCGATTGATCACGAACAGCATTCCGGAGCATCCCGAACAAAAAATATAATTTATTGAGAGCGACGCTGGTAACCTATAAACCGTCGGCAAAGTTAATATCTCATATGTAAACGAGGAGGAACTATGCCGACAAAGAGGTTGACCATACGAAAAATCAGAGAAATTTTAAGGTTAAAGTTCGATTGCAAACTCACCTGCGGACAAATAGCAACAAGCTGCGGTATTGGCAGATCAACGGTATCAGACTATTTGAAACGTTTTGAGGCGACCTTTTTAGGTTGGCCGCTTCCTTCAGATGTCGATGATTCACGCCTTCCACAGCACGGTTGAGTGTATGTTCGATCTCAGGCAGATCATTTCATATGCGCATAGCCAAATGCTTGAGGCTTTCCTTCATATTTCCACCCCATGCTTTTCAATGGAGGCCCTTATTGTCTCGCGACAGGTATCCGGCTCCACCAAATCGATCTTAAAATCCGGGCTCAAGCCGGTCACAGCAGCCACGGTCGAGAAAAATTTATCCGGCGCTATACCCCAGGCAGCGAGATCGATATCCGACCAGGCACTAAAAACTTTCGTCCCGACCAGCGACCCAAATACCACCCCTTTTTTCGCGCCATATCGTTCCCGCAATAGAAAAGATGCTTTTTTGGCCAGCTCAAGGGCTTTTGCACGGCGCTCTTCTAAATATTTACCCCGGGCGACGCGAGCACTGCTCTCTCTTCCGGGTTTGTATTTTCGCCATTCTTCAGGCTTCATTTCTAAAGCTGTGGGCATTTTCTTTTCTCCAAAGTGTCATCCGGGAGTTTAATCCTCTCAAAAACAGAGAAATAAGTTGATCTGGTCTATCTCGTCTATTTGGTCTGTCTGGTCTGTTTCGTCTATCTCGTGGGTTTCGTGTGTTTTGTTGATCTGGTCTGGTTCGAATGTGAAATAAGGGACGTTGTTGAAAACTTTCATTTTTCCCGGTCTTTCTTTTCTGTTCCGTTCATCCCCACCAGAATTTATCATCTCCCACTTAGGGAGAGGTGCGGGACGTCCAGTGGATAGGGGACATTGTCAA
>JAGGTJ010000110.1 GCA_021163815.1 Deltaproteobacteria bacterium
GGTAGCAAAAAGACTCCCTCGTTCAGTGCCGACCAACCCTCTAAAATCGAAGCTGCTTATTCCATGCTGAATCAGGGATTAAGTGTTTTAACTCAGGAACTTGCATTGATATCATGAGTTGCAAAAAACGTAAATTTTTCTAACGTTTTTCATGACAAAAGCTTACCCCTTCGCGTCTTTGCGCCTTTGCGTGAGATATTTAATCTGCGTAAATTTACGTAATCTGCGGATCGACCTCTGACCTCTGACTTCTGTAATATGCCGGCAACGCATAGGCAGGTTTGAACCTTTTCGCAGGAGCAGCTTCAAGCCAAAATACCAGAATAGGTTAAATCTTAGAATTGGGTAAAACTTCTACCACTGCAAGCTAATCATAAACGATGCACAGTAGTTAAAAGGTTAAGGTGCTCTTTCAATATTCGAAAGTTACTCACCCTATAATAAGCTCTCCGGTCTGCCTCCAACACCGAACCTAATTTTACGCTGTAGTCATAGGACGTAAAATCTTCAATAACCTTCAGAACCTGCTTAGCCCTTTCAGAAGTTATCTCCACCTCTACCCCCTTTTTGACCAGAAATTCAAGATCATAGGCATCTCGAATTTCTTTCCTCTGTGAAAGAGCCTCGAATTTTGAACGCATCATGTCTTGAAGCGATATCGATCGAACTAAAACCTGGATAGTAGAATAAGGGCTATAGGCAATGGTCTGTTCTAAAGTAGCTATCTCCATATTTTTACGCATTTCAATCTTCAGCCCGCGTGGATAATTCGAAGATCTCACCTCGAGAATCAACGTGTAAAATTTATCAGCCGCATCACGTAGATCGTAGAAATTTTCGAAATAATCTCGCAACGCATCAAACCACTGTGAATAATCGTCAGCAGGCAACAACCAGAAATCAAGGTCAACGGAATACCTATCAAGGCCGTGGCATAATCTCAGCATGGTCCCGCCACCAAAAATCATCTGATTGAGGAAACGTCCGCTGTTCAGC
This sequence comes from Deltaproteobacteria bacterium, assembly GCA_021163815.1. Classification (GTDB taxonomy): domain Bacteria; phylum Desulfobacterota; class DSM-4660; order Desulfatiglandales; family Desulfatiglandaceae; genus JAGGTJ01. The sequence goes on from JAGGTJ010000110.1 coordinate 997, forward strand.
TTATCGAGCACTTCCAGTTCAAACTGTTCCTGCTTGATCAAATCCCGCATAATTCCTTTACCATGGTCTTTGTGCGATCAGGAAAGGGCTTCATTAACAACTCCAGCGTGCCTATATCTAAACGTCCCACATCAAGAGCGTCCAAATCAAAAGCGTAGTGGTTGTGAACAAAAAGATGGCAGGCATCGATAAATGCTTTTTCTTTCTGCGCCATAAAAAAAGAGCCTATTTTCCTAAATCCAAAATAATAATCTTTCTTCAACTTAAAATAATGAAACCTTACTCCCAGCACGTCATATTTAATCGATCGTTTCAGAGAAACGCTTTCATACCAATCCTGCTGAACCTGAGTGGTTATGCCATGATAAGCCAAAGCGGTTGTACATGATAGATAAGAAGGAACCTGGAGATAATTGGCAATGATATAGAAATCCTGACGTTCCAGGTAAGGCCATCGATTTTCCAGAATATAAAAATTCTTCTTCAGTCGAACAAACTGACCATTTTTAACCTGCCGACTGCAAAAAACATGAGCGGAAGTCTTTTTGATTCCAAACTTCCGGGCCACATCTTCTGCCGAGAAAAACAGATTTTCTCTTAATGATCGCCAAGCTTTTCGATTCATAGTAAATATATATCCTTTACGTGTTTATTAAGGATATATTCTTGTCGAGATTATGTCAAGCAGCCATGAATTGTGGTTGGAATTGTAATGCGGTGAATGTTCGGGAAGATTTCTTCGGAAATGATTATGA
>JAGGTJ010000125.1 GCA_021163815.1 Deltaproteobacteria bacterium
CCTGTCTGCGCCTGTCTGCGTGCGTTGGCGCACAGGCAGATGCGTTGGCGCACAGGGCAGGTTTGGATCCGGCCATCCCGGTTTAGTACATGGCCTATCTGCCCTTCCACAATAAGGCATACAACACAACTCGACAGACCACAAAATAATATTATCACAATGTAAACCTTGGTTAAATAATTGCATATAATTCTTAATGGAGAGAAGGACTGTCTGAAACTGTCATATTTACCTTTATAAATACATATTCCGTTTTTATCCACATGGAAACAACAAAAAAACATATGACAACAACCGATAAGGATATAGTTACAATTTTTACTGACGGAGCATGTTCCGGCAATCCCGGCCCTGGCGGATATGGTGCTATCCTGAAATACGGGAAAATAACAAAGGAGATATCCGGCTGCGAAAAAGAAACGACCAATAACCGCATGGAAATGATGGCCGTCATTCAGGCATTAAGACAACTTAAACGGCCATGCAAGGTATTGGTCATTACAGATTCCAGTTATGTCATAAAAGGCATAACACAATGGATAAAGGGATGGATTAAACATAACTGGATGACTTCCCAAAAAAAACCGGTCCTGAACAGAGATCTTTGGGAAATACTTTTGCAGATGAATCAGTATCACCATATAGAGTGGAAATGGATAAAAGGGCACCAGGGGCAAATTGAAAATGAACGTTGCGATGAACTTGCCAGAAATAAAATCAGGGACTGTATATAATATCCAAACCGGCGTGACCGGATTCAAAACATCCTGGCCACCCACGGATATGAAAATACAACCTGGTTTTTCAGCACGGTTTTGTGTGTTTTCACGTAAAACTGATTGGCTGGTGGTTTCTCTCCCAACAAAAGATGATGGCGTCGTAAAAAATCTCCATCTACTGTGAGCGTTTGGTCATACATTCGACATCCTGTATGCCTTCACGCATAACCAAACACTATGCCTTGTATATGAAGGTTTTTACTTGGCCATCGGTTCTACTTTTTATGGGTTCATCAATATTATTAACGGGAGGTTTACAAATGAAATGTCCAAAATGTAATTATATCACCTTTGATTACGAAGAGGTATGTCCTAAATGTCAAAAGGATCTGAGTGAAGAGAGACGAAAACTGAATCTACCTTCCTGGAAACCCGAGCCTCCCTATCTGTTGAGCTCATTAACAGGTTCTTTAGATACGCAGGCAAAAAACGAGATTGATTTTTCAAATGATCTGTTCAAAGACAATCAACAGATAGAACCTGAAGTCAGGGAGCTTCAATCTGTTGAGGCTATGGAAGAGGCCTTCAATGATATAATAGAACTCGATGATACATCTCAGGCAGAAGGGCCTGAAAAGGAAGGGCTTAACGATAACGATCAGGAGTTTTCTCTGTCTCCGGAAGAACCTGGCCTGGTGTTAGATTTTGAAGATAATGATCAAAAAGAAGATGATGACCTGTCTTTCAGTCTGAAGTCTTTTGATCTTGACCTTGACCTGAATGAAACTGATACTGATGAATCAAGACCTCATGATCAAAGATAAGAGGGTATTCAACAATAGCCTCCTTATCGTTTTTTTTAATTTTCAAACAGGCTCTTAGTGGTCCAAAACTGATCTGTGGATGGGCACGAGGTAGTTAATCCATGACAGGACGTAATACCTGAATCCTGCAAGTGTCGAGTTTGCCGAAGATCTACCTGTGCCAGCACGGCAGACAGGTGCAAGGCGGCAAGGGCGCA
>JAGGTJ010000069.1 GCA_021163815.1 Deltaproteobacteria bacterium
GTCGTCGATGGGCTATCGCCTTAAAATCTTAGCGACTTAGCGCCTTTGCGTGAGGAAATAATAATGATGGACAGATTTAATGATTGGGAATATTCAGAGATTGAAGAGGGCAGACTAACCAAATACAACTGGATGGTTCAGCATAAGGATAATTTGAGCCTTGGTTACAAGACGGATATTGGGGCATTTACGTATATTAATGCCAAAAATGGGGTGGTGATTGAGGACTTTGTGCAGATAGGCTCGCATTGCTCAATTTATTCAATTTCTACTATTGATGGCAAAGAGGGCGCGGTTGTCTTGAAGAGAAATTGCAGGATAGGAAGTCATAGTGTTGTAATGCCGGGGGTAACTGTGGGTGAGAATGCGGTTGTAGGGGCAATGAGTTTTGTGAATCGGAATATTCCTGATAATGTTGTGGCTGCTGGAGTCCCGGCGAAGGTGATAAAAGATATCTCACACAAAGGCGCAAAGACGCAAAGAAGAATATAATGAATTCAAAGATGGAAAAGCAAAATCCAAAATCATTTGCTCCATGGCCGTGTTTCGGGGAAGATGAGATCAAGGCTGTAGAACGGGTGTTGCGGTCCGGAAAGGTCAATCAATGGACAGGGTTTGAGGTAACGATTTTTGAAAAGGAATATGCTGATTATACAGGCGTAAAACATGCTGTTGCCGTTGCCAATGGAAGCGTGGCCCTAGACATTGCCCTTGCAATACTCGGTATAGGTCCTGGTGACGAGGTCATAGTCACGCCAAGGTCATTTGTGGCATCAGCCGGTTGTGTCGCTCTGCAGGGCGCTACCCCTGTATTTGTTGACGTGGATCCTGATAGTCAGAACATTACCCCTGATACGGTGAAGAGTGCTATTTCTTCCAAGACAAAGGCTGTCATCGCGGTACATCTGGCGGGATGGCCTTGCGAGCTCGATGAGTTGAAGGCGCTTTGTGATGGGCATGGCATTTACCTGATTGAGGACTGTGCCCAGGCGCATGGTGCAGGGATAAAGAGACTGGATGCAGGAGGCTGGAAAAAACAGGGGCAAGAGGATAACGAAACAGGATCAATAAGGCATGCGGGAAGTCTTGGCCATATTGCCATATTCTCATTTTGCCAGGATAAGATTATGACCACCGGTGGAGAAGGCGGCATGCTGGTTACTGATGATGAGGATCTCTGGAAGAAGACCTGGAGCTACAAGGATCACGGCAAGGACTATTATGAGGTGTTTAACAATAGTCATCCTCCTGGGTTTCGATGGCTTGTAAAGAGCTTTGGCACCAATTACCGGATGACCGAGATGCAGGCGGCAATCGGCAGGGTAATGCTTAGAAAGTTGGATAAGTGGGTTGAGCAGCGCAGAAGGCTTGCAGATATTCTCACTGAAGGATTTGAGAAAATTTCAGCGTTAAGGGTTACACGTCCACCTGAGAATGTTTATCATTCATACTATAAATATTATGTTTTTGTACGGCCAGAAAGGTTGAAAAAGGGCTGGAACAGGGATCGCATTTTGATGGAATTGGAAAAGAGGGGGATACCGTGCGGAACAGGAGTATGCCCTGAGATATATCTGGAAGAGGCGTTTATAGGCTATGGTTATGAATTAAGCATTAATGGATATCGGTCAAAACATGGAAAACTACCAGTAGCCAGAAAGTTGGGTGAGACTTCCTTGATGTTTATGGTTCATCCGACGCTTAGTGAAGAGAATATGCATTATGTGGT
>JAGGTJ010000083.1 GCA_021163815.1 Deltaproteobacteria bacterium
CCCGACAGTCGCGTCAGAAAAACCCTCTTGCCCCTAATTATTATTGAGCTATTACCGTAACTTCTCAATAAGTTGGGGCAATACAGTGTTTTCCCTCACCCCCAAGATATTGAGCTATTACGTTATGCAAAGGTCTCAACCTGTTTTTAATAAACCAGAGCTTGCAGATATAATCCTATGAATATCTACAAGTGTTTCGTATCCTTTGAATTGCAGGTAGATGTTGTTATGTCTGAACTTGTTAAAAACCTTGTCAGTCCTGATTCTGTTGCCTTGATTGGTGTATCGCGCAATACAGGTCAGGGTTCCCTGAATCTTTTGGATGTTCTTGTTCGGTTTAGGTATAAGGGCAGGATATATCCTGTGAATCCGTCTGCAGATAGAATTATGGGCATGCCTGTCTATAAGAATGTCTGCGAGCTGCCTGAATCTCCCGATCTTGCGGTTATAATGGTAAACCGTAAGCTGGTGCCTGGTATTGTATATGACTGTGCCGAAAAGGGGATAAAGACCGCCATAATTATCAGTGACGGTTTTGCAGAATCTGATACATTTGGGAAGAGACTCCAGGAAGACCTGTTAAAGGCAGTCAGGGAAACCAATATACGCCTGTTGGGACCCAATTCCATGGGGGTTGTTAATGCCTATGCCCCTTTTACGTCTTCATTCGTTGATCTCCCCCGTCACCGTGTCCCTATTGCCTTTATTGGTCAATCGGGTCTGTTTGTCCAGGGCTTTTCCGGTCTGGAGATCGGGAAGGGCATAGATATAGGTAACGGTTGCGATATTGGTTTTTCAGAACTTTTGGAAGGTTTTATTGATGATGCAGATATACGGGTAATTGCCGTTCATGTGGAAGAACTGAAGGATATAAAAAGTTTTTCTGAGGTCATGAAAAGGCGTGGATATGAAAAGCCTGTAATTGTTTACAAGACGGGCAGGTCAGGACAGGCCAGAGAGGCTGCCCTTGCCCATTCAGGTTCACTGGCAGGCAACTACGATATTTATAAGGCCTTTTTTAAATCTCTGAATCTTATTGTCTGTGAAAGTACAGAGGAGCTTGCCGACACAACAAGGATACTGTCTCGTATCAGTATTCCAAAGGGAAGGAAGGTAGGGATAATAACTCCTACGGGGGGAGGGGGGATTGCATGTATAGATGCCTGTGATCAATATGGTTTTAAGGTGGCAAGGCTTTCGGAGAGCAGCGTAAAAAAAATTCTTGAGATTTATCCCCCCTACTATAGGCCTAATAACCCTGTTGATATCATGTCTGCAGCATTCAGACATGGTTATGGAAGGGTATACAGGCATGTTCTTGAGACAATGGCCGCAGATGAGGCAGTAGATATACTGTTTTGCATAAATGGGATGCCGACCCTTAAGACAATAAGATCTATAATATCAGAGCACAATATTTCAAAACCTGTTCTGTCATGGGTTATAGGCAGCTATAATCAGGAGGAGGTAGACGCGTTGACTGATGGGATACCTTTGGCGGCCTTTCCTACCCCTGAGCGTGCTTTTCGTGCTCTTGATCTCTGTTGCAGATAGTTTAACGTAAAAATACGCAAAACCGTGCTGAAAATCCAGACTATATTTTTATATCACCTAAATCCTGCAAGCATTTTTGAAAATAGTTTATGCGGGTTTTACCGTGAAAACACACAAAACCATGTTAAAAAACCAGTCTGTATTTTCATATCCGTGGG
>JAGGTJ010000159.1 GCA_021163815.1 Deltaproteobacteria bacterium
TGACCCGCCTGCAAAAGCTGTGCTTTAGAGCACTGGGGGCAGGTCGGTGAGGATTCGCATTACGCCGTTTGAGAGTCTCGTGAAGCCGAGAGCCCTGAGAAGCCTGACCACCCCTGCAGGGAAAAACAGGCAGAGGATATAGCCTCGAATAATGACGCGATCAAAACAGAAATATTTGAACTTGATATTTTCTGAGAACTGTTTAAGAAATGAATTGCCTGCCCTGTTAAATCTTGTGAAACAGGGCCGCCGGAGGCGGCATTTAACAGGGTAAAGGTGTCTCTCCGGTCAATGATAGTTTGCAAACGATTCATACCGGATTACCCATGAAATTTCAAATTGATGAAAGGGATTTTGGGCAGGGGGTTAAGGGACTCGAAGAAGGAGCACTGATTTTGGCCAATCGTCATCTCCCGATTGGCCAAAAAAAGAAAAGGCTCTGTGTCCTCTGTGTCTCTGTGGTAAACTGAGATAAAGATCTGCCCCCTTTCCTTTCTCCGTGGGTTGGAGAATCCGGCGTGTCCCAGGCATGTAAGCGTGTTAAGGATAAAATGAAGAATGAAGACCTGACCCCCTATGTCCGCAAGTATGGGAAAATATAGGGGGAATCAGCTAAATGGAAATATGAAACAACGTCCCCCATCATATCAGTCAATCGGAGGTTCAGCTTATGCAGACAGGCAATATAAGAGTAGAAGCTCAGAATTTATTGAAAGATATTCCTGAGGATGCAACTTGGGATGACCTGATGTACAGAATATATGTTCGTCAGGCTATTGAAGCGGGGATAAAAGATAGCGATGCAGGACGGACAACCGATGTGAAAGAGGTACGTGCCAGGTTTGGGCTTGAGAAGTGAGAGTTCACTGGACTAAAAATGCCATAAAGCACCTTGCGGACATTCATACCTATATTTCTGAGAATTCGCGCATTTATGCGACAAGAATGGTAGACAGGTTGACTAAACATAGTGAGCAGATTGCCGCATTTCCAAGGTCTGGTCGGATGGTACCTGAATTTCAAGCAGAGGATATTCGCGAGGTGATAGAGAGACCGTATCGTATCATTTACCGAATAAAGCCTGAACAGATAGATGTCTTAGCGGTAATTCATGGTGCGCGCCAAATAGATCGGCAAATGATAAATTAAAACTATACAGATAGAAGTTATGGCTTTTTGTTTTTCGTCCCTCTCAACTGAAAACAACAAGAGGGTTAATCTCAGCGATCTTTGCGGTTCATCAATAATGGAACGGGGGTATGCACTTGGCTCTACCGACCACAAGATGTAGTTGTTGCAAATGCGGGCTTTATGCTGTTTGTTGCTGTTTGAAGCAGCGGTCCATGCGTACGGTCTTCAAGGTGTTTAGGTAGAGATTGTTTTTCCGTGAAGTTAGATATTGACGGGTGTCATCGGTCAATAGAACCTACAGTCGCCAAATACCATTTATGGACCTGCTCAACCGCTTGAAAACCTGAAAAAGCAACGTTTTGCACAACATATAGTAGCTGGTGGAGTCAAGTGCATAGCCCTGTAATGGAAATATGAAAGGACGTTATCTTTGGCCAGGGAAAACAAAGGGGGTCAGGTCTTCATTCTTGATAAACAGCATGATGAAGGGCGATAAGATTCACATCACATTATAACAGTAAAAGGATTGCTAATGGCTCGTCCCTTGAGAATAACCTACCCCGGTGCCTT
>JAGGTJ010000014.1 GCA_021163815.1 Deltaproteobacteria bacterium
GGATATAAAGGAATACCTATTGGGTATTTTTTCTTTATACATTGCGTATTATCTGAACCATGTGGGATATAAAGAATGGTAAAGGTATTTTTAATTCAGGCTTTAACATGTATTATCTGAACCATGTGGGATATAAAGCACTTTGGAAGTGGGGTTGTGGTATGTAGTGAAACAGTATTATCTGAACCATGTGGGATATAAAGTCATAAAAAATAAGCGCAACTGCCCCAGCTTTCGTTGGTATTATCTGAACCATGTGGGATATAAAGAATGGCGCTAAGTGGTTAGCACGCTATCGGGGAAAGCTTTAGTATTATCTGAACCATGTGGGATATAAAGAGAAAGGGCGTTGAAAAGGGTAGGGATGAAGCCCGTGTATTATCTGAACCATGTGGGATATAAAGATTGAGTTAATTGGGGGAGATTGAGAATAGAGCACGTATTATCTGAACCATGTGGGATATAAAGAAGCCCTTCTTAAAAATCGCTTCTAAGGTGTTCAAAGTATTATCTGAACCATGTGGGATATAAAGAAACTAAAGAGGCTTGGAAGTATCCATTTGGGAAAAAGTATTATCTGAACCATGTGGGATATAAAGCCGTATGAGAGTTTTGTTAAAGCTGAAAAAACCTGTGTATTATCTGAACCATGTGGGATATAAAGGAAGGGAACAATGAGCCATATTACATTGAATATGAGTATTATCTGAACCATGTGGGATATAAAGATTAGAGATGTCTTAGAAAAAATAAACGAGCATGCTTTGTATTATCTGAACCATGTGGGATATAAAGGTGGAAGAGGCAATATAAGAAAAGGAGAGAGAAATGCCTAAGTATTATCTGAACCATGTGGGATATAAAGAAAGATTATCCCATGAGCTTTTAATTTGGCATAGTTAGTATTATCTGAACCATGTGGGATATAAAGGCACTTTCCTTGCTCAACGGCGGTGGGAGGATAAACCGTATTATCTGAACCATGTGGGATATAAAGACTCATGTCACCATTAGGCCGATTGCTTGGTGGAGAAGTATTATCTGAACCATGTGGGATATAAAGGATCTATTCAGGAAGGCAAGGGAGTTAGAGCGGAGGCAGTATTATCTGAACCATGTGGGATATAAAGATTTAATAGAACTACGCACAAGGCTGATAATTGAATGTATTATCTGAACCATGTGGGATATAAAGTACTTTTATCATTGTGTCATAATCACCGACTAAAATATTGGCGTATTATCTGAACCATGTGGGATATAAAGGCAAAATTAAGTTTTACGCTAGATGATTTTGATAAGTATTATCTGAACCATGTGGGATATAAAGGTTGATACTGGCAGGCCACACACAGGCTTGGCAATACGTATTATCTGAACCATGTGGGATATAAAGTTGCAAATTAAGAGGGAAAGATTGATATATCATGATGACCGTATTATCTGAACCATGTGGGATATAAAGGCTGGAAACACAAGCGGTGTAGGGAAAAACAAAGGCTCGTATTATCTGAACCATGTGGGATATAAAGTCATAACAATTCTCTAACTCTTCAAGAGTTTTAAAAGTCAACAGGCTGTTGAAAAAGTCATTTTTTTCTCAGATCCGTTCATGGGCTAACAAGAG
>JAGGTJ010000022.1 GCA_021163815.1 Deltaproteobacteria bacterium
ACAGGGTTCAGTTCCGATCTGCCTGTGCGGGGCACGCAGACAGGTATCATTTCTTCAAGTGAAATCTCCGTGAAATCTCCGGGACGCCCCTGACAAACTGAACTAACTGTTTTTCTCTTTTTTTAGGATATTCTTATTCTCTTTGTCTGACTAACAGATCAGTTGTAGTATAAATTTACCACCATTTTTGTCCTTAATCAACCTCACTCATCTCGACATACAAGTCTTTCTTTCTCATTTTTCAGACAGCTTGTCACCGTATATCCTAATTGTCAAGATCGTCCCCACAAAAATGTGCCTATCTCAGACATCCTGTATCATATCCTTCGGAATCTTCTGTATTTTGCTCTAAATACTTAGAGACTGCTTATTGAACTAGTTTTAACCAGCGAATATCAAAGCTAAGCTGCAACAACCGCAACCCTAAGGCACAGCAGATTGGCGGTCAACTGCACTCACTTATTAGCGCATAATTTATTAATTTATTTAGAATTTCAAGCATTATGGTATGCTAATGGCTCTACTAATGGACTTATCTTTTCCCAGTCTTTGGACTTATTGGCTGCTACCCATAAATCATAATTTCGCTGAAGATTTATCCAAAACTCAGGACTAGTATCAAATGCTCTAGATAACTTTAGAGCCATCTCTGGAGTTACCGAACCTCTCTCATTGATGATTTTAGACAGGGTTTTCCTAGAGATACCTAAAACCTTGGATAACTCTGTAATACTAACACCTAATGGTTCGAGATAATCTTCTTTCAATATCTGGCCTGGATGAGTTGGTTTTCTTTGCATGATCTTCATATTGGATATCCTTACCATGAAAATACTTTCCGAAAATTGGAGTATGATCGCGGATAAATGCGAAAAAACGAGTATATACGAGAAAAAAATAGATGACGTATTCTGTCGCCATTTTCATGCTCGGGGGTGACAAAAATTCTTTGTCATGAGCGTTTAGTGATAATCTATGCAATCTATGTCATAAATGTTTGCTTCTTTGAATCTAAATATAAGACGCCAATTGCCTGAAACAGAAATTGAATACATACCCCTGTAATTGCCAGTTAGCGTATGGAAATTGGAACCAGGGAAATTCAGATCTCTAAGTTCAGTAGCAGCATTCAGTCTATCTAGAAGTTTTCCCAACTTTTTAGCATGTGCTGGTATTATTCCCTTTTTGGAACCCGTGTAGAAAAAATTCTCCAACCCTTTGTGCTTGAACGACTTTATCATAAAATTTATCGTAACCCATAAGGTTACAAATAGCAACAAAAACTTTGCCAGCATAACTGCTTTTGCAAAATTATTGACAGGAAAAACATCTGGGATGCCCCTGACAAACCAGACTGACTGTTTTTCTCTTTTTAGGATATTTTTCTTCTCTTCGTCTGACTGACAGATCAGTTGTTGCATAAATTTACCACCATTTTTGCCCTTAACCAACCTCACTCATCTCAACATACCAGCCTTCCTTTCTCATTTTTCAGACAGATTATCACCGTATGTCCCAGTTGTCAATAACGTCCCCGTCCCCGCGCAGAACGTAAGGAAGGTTACAGGGTGGGAAAGGCCATGGATTCACTTGTTGCTCC
>JAGGTJ010000162.1 GCA_021163815.1 Deltaproteobacteria bacterium
GTATATTATTGAGCCCGGGTGCATTTTGATAATAGAAGAACCTGAGGCACACTTACACCCAGAAAACCAACGAATTTTAGCAAAGTTTTTAGTCAGATTAATAAGAAAGGGTGTTAACATAGTAATTACAACTCATAGCGAGTACTTATTAGAACAATTAAGTAGTTTCATTCTACTTAGTAAAGTTGAACCCCAGAAGCGTGTAGAGAGGTATAATTATAGCGAAGAAGATTTCTTAAAGCCAGATGACATCTCTGCTTATGTGTTTGCTTATGATAAAAGGAATGCTGGGCATAAAATAATCGAAGTTGAAATAACAGAAGAAGACGGAATCTCGGATGAAGAATTCCTCAAAATTCATGAAGCTCTTTATGAAGAAACAATTAAGCTTCGAAGAGACTTAGGTGCAGAGACATGAATATGGGAGCGTTTTTTTGTCGGTTATAGATTGTATCAAAAACAATTTCACTAATGCAATAATATCTCGTTGTTCTGAGATGGGCTGTAGGTTGAGACTCAATGGCTTGAGCAAATGTGTCGTGTTGAAAGGTGAAAGGATTTACCAAGATCGTAAAATATGTGACTGTATTATTTTTACAGAAGGTACCATTATTGGCATCGTAGAATTAAAAAGCAGAACCACACATTCACATGAAATTGTAGAAAAACTTACCAACGGATCAGAAATTGCGTTAAATATTTTAGATGAGTGTAGTAATAATGGCACAAAGTTTGAGTTTTATCACCTTGTTTTGGCCAAAAAGTGGCATTCTTCGGAATATAAGGTAATAACTAGTAGAAAAATCGTAGTTAGGGGGGAAAGATACCATGTCATACCTAAAAGGTGTGGGATATCTTTTTCTGCAATTATATCTGGATTTAAATAGCTTTATGATTGAGGGAGATACATATGCTCATGAAAAGAGAACAGGATGATAAAGCATTTTGCTCACGACTCTCCACTTCACTCCGACCTTACGGGTTCGCACAAAGCAAGGGATAAACGAACTATTCGATTATTTTAAGTTATCAGAAATCGCCATGAAACATAAAAAGAGGTGATAAAATGATTGAGATACAATCTGCTAGGGGATGAACTGAAGGATGGAACAGAACAAGTGAATAGATTTAGAGAATTCATTGAAAAGGAGAAATGGCCTACTGAACAAATAGAAAAAATGGCTTGATGAATGCATAAGTGAGAGTAAAGGCGCGCATGATCCATATAATAGGGCATTTCAAGATTTGATCATTTCTTTGGGGAGGAGATTAGGATTTGAAATACAGTATGGAAGATATATGGGAAAGTCAGGAGAAGAAAATTATGACGGGATTTGGAAAAGAGAGAATGGAGATACTATAGTTCTGGAAGTAAAAACCAGCACTTGGCCTATTGGGAGTGTAAGTCAACTCGGAGATTATCTTGAGGAACTTTCTAAAAAGGAACGAGTTAAAAATATTTTTGGGTTATATGTCATAGGCAAGGGTGATGTTCAACCTCTGATTGAGCAAATATTAGGAAGCAAATACAAAGATAGAATGCGTTTAATGCTCTATGATGACCTCAGGGTACCGTCCCAGGCTGTGTGTCAGGGCCA
>JAGGTJ010000050.1 GCA_021163815.1 Deltaproteobacteria bacterium
CTTTTTTGTTTTTAGTTGTGTATTTGAGTATGTAGGTATGGATGTAGAAAAACATGATTGATATCAAAAAGACATAAAACTATCCATAAAATAAAACAAAAAACAAACTAAAGCTTCTTTATAAGTAATATTCCTCGTCCTGGGGACTCTATATTAACGTCAAACCCTTCTTCTTCCAGCATGGTGCTTATTTCAGCCTTAGTTGGATATCCAACAAAATCTTTATTTAAGCTTTCAAAAAATTCCAATGCTGCAACATTTTCAAAACTATCTTTGAATGGGTCAATTATTATAAGTCTGCCTCCACCTTTCAGGGACTCTATTGTTCGTTTTATTACTCTTTGTCTGTTCTTTAAGTATTCGAGAACAAAACTCATTATAGCAACATCGTACCTGCAGTGAGGCTTGATTATATGTGCATCTATCTCCTTTAGAGATGCCCAATCATACCCTTGCTCCTCTATTCTAGACTTGGCTACCTCCAAGAGAGCTGATGAATAGTCTATGCCAAGGTAATACCCATTGGGTCCAACCTGTTTGGCAAATTCTACAGGTGAGACTGAACCGCACCCAATATCTATGACGCTACTTCCCGACAATATTTCACCAAAATCCATTATTATTTTTCGATACATGGAAGCAAATTGAGATCGCATCCTCATATCCCAAAAATCCGCATCTTTATCAAAATCCATAGAAACATAAGGATGATCATGTGTAAGGAATGCATAATCTACCATCTCATATATCTTCTCCAAAAATCTTATCCAATCGGAAAGTATTAGTTCGTAATCCCTTTTAAAAATCTTCACTTCGTACAGGAACTTATTCAATCTATGCCCTTCTGGAGATTTATGAATAATCCCGAGGTCATTTAAAACCTCAATAAACCTGTTTAAAAGCATTTTATTTTGAACCTTAACTCTTTGAAGGGCCTTTTCAGTGTTTTTCTCTGAGAGGGCCTTAAAAATATCGTACTTCATGCCAACTTGTATAATATAAAGGAAAGATGTGTTTGCCATCACCTGCAAGTTCGTATCAAGTATTTCGACCAGAGGGGTCTCCATTGTGTTCACCTCACATAAATTTTCGGTAATACGCGTAATAGGATCTGAGATATTCCACGACCTTTTTTCCATAGTCTGTGAGCTTATAATACTTAAAACCACTATTAGATATCTCCTCCACGAGGCCAAGATACACCAAAGAACTTTCCCCGTTGTACCTGTTGCCCAGCCCTACAAGGGCTCCTCGAACATTGGATGGGTCAGAACCGACAACTCTTGCTATTTCTGAGAGATATGTGGCAGAAGGGTATAACTGATATAAGTATAGCAATATCCGCCGCCGAAGTTCACTTCGGTGAAGGGAGCGTAATATATGCGGGGTGATATACACCGACAGATCAATCACCTCCGGTGCGACTTTTTTTGAAAACATTTTTTTGAATATTTTGACCATTTTTTATTTACTTATAATTGCCAATTGTGATTAAATCATGAAATTATTAAAACCTAATCTAAGCAATGATACCACATATCGGACGGATAGTTTCACCCATATATTGTAATG
>JAGGTJ010000085.1 GCA_021163815.1 Deltaproteobacteria bacterium
ATCTTAAGCGGATGAGCAAGTATTACCTCATCAACGAGATCCTTAGCCAGCTCATACGTCTTGGACCAATTCCAGCATGATTCTATTACCATCTTGCTTTTGCCTCTATCGCCAATAAACGCTTTAAATTCGTCCTTTTTGTGAGCGAGTTTTTTCGACCTAATTTCTCCTGTCTCGGAATCAATCAATGTAGCGAAATCATATCGCTTGTGACAGTCCAAACCAATATATTTCATTCAGCACCTCCTGGGGTCGGATGTCAATAATGGACACGAAACCTTTCATGCTGCCACCAGCCCCGCATAGTAGCTCCGTGCATAAGCTGCAGGCGACAGGTAGCCCAGCTTAGCCTGTCGCCGCTGCCGGTTGTAAAATATCTCAATATATTCTGTAATGTCTTCAATTGCGTCCCGCCTGGTACGATAATGGCGGTGATTAATCAGCTCCTGCTTGAGAATTCCCCAGAAGCTTTCCATCGGCGCATTATCAAAGCAGTTCCCACTTCCGCTCATTGATACCTCCAATCCAAAATTCCTTAATAGATCCTGATATTCATGGCTGCAGTATTGACTGCCGCGATCGGAATGGTGCAGTAACCCTTTCTCAGGCTTCCTGGTGGCTACTGCTTGCAGCAGAGACTGGTTAACTAAGTTCCGGGTCAGCCTCTCTCCCATGGCGTAACCCACGATCTCACCGGTAAAGAGATCTTTGTGTCCGGCCAGGTATAACCAGCCTTCATCGGTGGGTACATAGGTTATATCGCTCACCCACACGGCATTCGGTTCATATACCTTAAACTGCTGCTTAAGCAAGTTCTCCGCCACCGGCAGCTTATGCCTGGAGTCAGTGGTTATCTTGAATTTTCTCCTTTGCTTGCAACGTAGACCCAGCTTCCTCTTGATACGCTTGATGCGGCAGATGCCCACTATTATCCCATCCTCGGCCAGCTCACGCTGCATTCTCTCAGCCCCATAGGTCTGCCTGGTTCGCATGTGGGCCGCCTTAATTGCTACCTCCAACCTCATTTCTTCTTTCGCCCACTGAGAGGGCGGTCGGTTGGTCCAGGCATAGAAACCGCTGGCTGATACCCTCAGAATACGACTCAGGGTTGGTATAGGGTAGTGGAGTCGCATCTGTCTCATGGCCGCGTACCGTGCAGCGACTCCCTGGCAAAGTACGCGGCTGCTTTTTTTAGTATGTCTCTCTCCATCTTCACCTCTACCAGTTCTTTCTTCATCCGGGCTAACTCCATCTCCACTTCAGTTAATGGCTTCTGTGTCTTGCCGATTTTCCCCAGCTTGCCTTCCTTATAGGCTTTGACCCAGTAAGCGAGTGTTGAGGGAGCAAGGGACAGCCTTTGGGCTGCTTCACGACATGATATCTTATCTTCTACTACCAATTTGACCGCTTCCTGGCGTAATTCCCTGCTGTACCTTCCTTTTGGAATACCTTTCAATCTGACACCTCCGTCTTTCTATTTTACCTGACTTTGGTGTCCACTAAATCCATCCTACCCCACCTTAGTTAGCGCTTTGTGGTCTCTGATATACTTTAGATCAACTTGCACAATTT
>JAGGTJ010000099.1 GCA_021163815.1 Deltaproteobacteria bacterium
TAGGCATCGGTTTTACTTTTTGCGAGTTCATCAATCTTTGGATGCTTACAATAAAAAAACATAAGAACAGCGATTACAGATAACGATTCGCTGCAGAGGACTTGCAACCCGCCTGCGGCGGTTGCTCGTTACTGAGCTTGGGCGTTATCTCACAAAAGAGGATATGTAATGGATTACGAAGATTATGAGAAAGAATGTAAACGAATAAGAGAAGAAAATAAAGAACTTATCTCTAACTTTAGGAGTTGGCTATCCGGTAAAGGTCTATCACCAAAAACAGTTGATAAACATACTTCAAATGTAGATTTTTATGTAAATGAGTTTCTGTTATATGAAGACGCTATCGAAGCCAAGGATGGAATTTGGAAAATAGGTATGTTTTTAGGATATTGGTTTATAAAAAAGGCAATGTGGGCGAACAAGAGGACGATTAAGGAGAATGCTACAAGCTTGAAAAAATTTTATCAGTATTTATATGAAGCCGGCAAGGTGTCTAAAGAGGATGTTTCAGTCTTGAAAGAGACAATCAAAGAAGATATGCCGGAATGGCTGGCAACCATGGATAGATATGATGATCCGAATATCGAGGACATGGAAGAAGTTTGGGGCTTTTGACATAGCAAGGCGTTTTGCTTGACCTCTCGCTAGAATTGCGCAGACCGAAGCCTGTAAGTCAGGGGATGGAACAACTATCATGCCATGATACCCTCATCGGGCCGTAAGAGGCTACGGGAACTGAACGAATTTGTGAGAGAAAGATTTCGTGAAGCGGAAACATAATATTTCTACAAGAGGAAGATAACCGTATGAAACTAAAGTAATTATTCATGAAGCAGAGGAAGGGGGATACTGGGCAGAGGTTCCCTCTATACCGGGATGTGCTACCCAAGGTGAAACATTCAATGAACTTTTGAGAAACATTTACGAGGCTGTTAAGGGCTGTCTGCCTATAGATTTGAGTGTGCCTCATTTCCATTGACATATTTCGGTACTCTTCGTCTATAAGCCTCATCAGCTCCAGGTACTCTTCAGTCTCTCCCACAGTCTCCCTGTGGCAACTGGATTGAAAGAAACCGATCAGTTTTCATTGTCTCTGCACATTTGGTTTAGGATGCTCAGATCCTATCATTACATGCTTTTCAGCCACTGTTAGTTCGATAGGTCTTTTTTAGCCAGTCTACTTCTACCTGTAGTTGCCCCCCTTACAGGACAATTGATTCCTCTTCTGCTCAATTCTCTCTGATTCTCAATCCTTGCCATGGCTAAATTACCTTGGATACTGTTTCCATAGGCTGTTTTTTCCGCAGATTGATTTGATTAATGTGTTATACGCTAAACTCCTGCGAAAGATTTGCTGTCTTTTATCCTTTGATGGCTTCCAGGGCTACCTTCGCCTTAAATTTGTTTGAAAACCTTCTTCCCACTTTGGACCACCTTTCTGAAAATTGCCATCTTTGTTTTACCCATATTGTCCCATTTTTGGGGCCCTCTATAATATCCCCTGGCCGGCCGGGGCCGGACAGTGTTTACAAAGATCATACAAAAATT
>JAGGTJ010000111.1 GCA_021163815.1 Deltaproteobacteria bacterium
GGTTTTAAGAGAACTTGTCCAGAAGAACAAAGTATTAGAGAAAAATGGTGGACCAAGAAATATATCAATATTGAAGGTTATACGGGAATAGCCTACGATGGGGACGTCATTTTTACTTATGGTCGGAAACTTAAATAATTTCAGCCGAACAATTCGGTGCACTTGACCGCCAATCCGCTGCGCTCCTTGGCGGCAAGTGACCTTGGACGTTAGCTGTGCAAGGAGAAAAAGTTGGATTTTAATTCTGTTACATTTTGGTCAGCCATTGCAGGTGCGGTAATTGGCGGCACAATTACTGGTTTTTTTGCGATACTAGCAACAAATAGGTCATACCAGCATCAAAAGAGACATGCTGAAGAAAATGAAGAAAAATTGATAAATGGTTTGTTACAAGCGATTCACGATGAAATTGAGACCATATATGAGCGGTATCAGGAAACCATGGGCTCAAAACTCGAGTCGCTGAAAGCAGGAGAGGGCCTTGCTTTCTATTATCCACTTGTAAGTGATTTTTTTACTGTATACAACGGCAATAGTTTTCTAATCGGCCGTATACCAGATAATGACTTGAGGAAAAATATTATTACTACATACACCCTCGCAAAAGGAATGGTTGATTCATTCAGGCTAAATAATGATCTCGTAAGCAAATTTGAGTTTGCTAACAAAGTATATCAAGAAACACAACAAGATATTCATAAACAGCAGGCGGCACTACATTATGCAGCACTAGTTGAATATGCCAATGTATTGAAAGAAGGGCATTTTAAGCTAAAAAATGAAATTATGAACCTCTTAAGAGAGCTAAGAAAAAAGGGCGTGCTTAGTGAGAAGCACAGCTAACAAGTCACTCACTGGACGCAAACTCCGCTACGCTACGTTTGCGCCAGTGAGCTTTGTCGTTATGCATAAAGGAGGTCAAAATGAGGGCAGTATCATTTATATTTATTGCGATAGTAGCTATTGTCCTCTCGGGCTGTGCGACGCCTTACCAGCGCGTAGGTTTCACCGGAGGGTATTCTGAAACCCAGCTTGGCGACAATATATTCCAAGTGTCATTTCGAGGCAACGGTTACACCAGCCGCGAGCGAGCATCTGATTTCGCTCTGCTGCGATCGGCAGAGTTAGCTTTGGAGCATGGATTTCGGTACTTCGTTATTATCGAGTCTAAGCAAGAGGCCAAGATAGAAACATACACCACACCATCAACCTCATACACTACAGGCAGCGCGTATGGCTACGGCAACTACGCATACGGTAGTGCAACAACCACCACCTATGGAGGTCAGACCTATTTTATTTCTAAACCAAGAGCTACTAATACGATTCTCTGCTTTAAAGAGAGGCCGGAGATCAATGGGCTAGTTTTCGATGCGGAGTTCGTTACCAAATCAATCAAAAAAAAGTACGGGATGACCAAATGATGCCTAACAAGGCGCTCCACCTGACCGCTATTCCGCTGGCGCTCATAGCGGCAGCTCAGCTTTAACGTCAGG
>JAGGTJ010000065.1 GCA_021163815.1 Deltaproteobacteria bacterium
GACAAAGATATACCGGACAATGGAAAATGAACAAGATAACCGGTAAAGGCATATTGAATTTTCCTGATGGCAGGACCTATGTAGGTCAATTTAAAGACAACCTGTTTCAGGGACACGGAGTATATGTCCTTGTAGATGGTTCCAGGTATGAGGGAGAATTTGTCAAGGGCCGCAGATCAGGCCAGGGAACCATGGTCTTTGCCAATCACACGGTTTATAAGGGTCAATGGAAAAATGACAGGTTTAACGGCACAGGAACCCTTTTCTTTCCCGATGGCAGAAAATACACGGGGCATTTCAAAAACGGCATCATAAACGGCTATGGCTCCATGATATTTCCCAAAACCAAGATGCCAAAACATGCAGATCAGACAGGACCTACACACAAACAATTTCACCACAAGGCATACTATCCTTTTAAACAGTATACAGGTGAATGGAAAAATGGCAGATTCAATGGTAAAGGCATTATTAAATACACAGATGGTTCCAGGTATGAGGGAGAATTTGTCAAGGGCCGCAGATCAGGCCAGGGAACCATGGTCTTTGCCAATCACACGGTTTATAAGGGTCAATGGAAAAATGACAGGTTTAACGGCACAGGAACCCTTTTCTTTCCCGATGGCAGAAAATACACGGGGCATTTCAAAAACGGCATCATAAACGGCTATGGCTCCATGATATTTCCCAAAACCAAGATGCCAAAACATGCAGATCAGACAGGACCTACACACAAACAATTTCACCACAAGGCACACTATCCTTTCAAACAGTATACAGGTGAATGGAAAAATGGCAAATTCAATAAACATGGCACACTAATATTCCGGGACGGCAGAAAATACAGTGGCAGCTTTAAAGACGGCATTATATGCGGATACGGTGATATGACCTATCCTGACGGAAAAAGATACAGCGGTGAATGGAAAAACGGCAGATTCAATGGCAAGGGAAGATTAATCTATCCTGACGGCAGGTCATATACAGGGAATTTTAAAGACAACAGATTCGATGGATATGGGGTATATATATTCAGTGATAAAAGACAGTATAGAGGTGAATGGAAAAATGGCAAATACAATGGCAAAGGAAGCATAACCTTTCCCGATGGCAGCATGTACAAGGGACAATGGAGAAACAATAAAATGAACGGGAATGGGGTACTTATCTCTCCGGATGGTACAACTTATACCGGAACATGGAAAAACGGGAAGCTCATACAAAAAGATATCCAGGAATAAACCTTATGTAAGGTCTCCCTATCTGATATATCTGATCATCAGGCCTTATGCACAGCGATCAGATACATTACAGACCTGACCACGTATATTAAGATTGTAGGCAGGAGGAAGGGCTCCGTAAACCGAGCGCTGATACTCCAATATCCTTTTGTTGATCTCTTCAACAGACTCCCTGACCATTATCCTTTCTTTGGTATTAAAGGTAATAACGGTATCAGGAGTAGCTGTAAATGGTCGTGATAAAGTGAGCCAAAAATGGTCGTTTAAAAATGAGCCACTGTAGAAG
>JAGGTJ010000057.1 GCA_021163815.1 Deltaproteobacteria bacterium
ACTTACCTGACCACAGCTTAGAAGAATTTTGCGTACGATTTGTGATCACCTATCCAGAACCATGGGGGAACAGGGGACATCCTTAAATCATAAATAATCCACCGGTTCTACCGCTGAGAACTGAAAAGGCTCTGCCGTTTCCCGCGAAAAGAGAGACAATATGTTCGACAGGATCGACAGGATTTACAAGATTATTTGCCCCGGCCGGAAGCCGAGGCAAATACTGAATCCGCGTTGCGGATGGGAATAAGGCAAACATCAAGGCCGAGTTCCGATACTGCGAACAGTTTCACGTGATGGAGAGGAAAAGTCTTCGCCGAAGGCGATTGTGTTTTGCCGGTTTCACCCGGAAACCGGTAAAGAAATCCGGTCAATCCATGCCTGCCACGCGTATGGCGGGGTAAATCCTGTCGAAAACCCGAGAAGACAATGGTCCCTTTTAGGGGCCTTCCTCATACCACCAGTTATACTGGTGGTGGCTGATTATTGAAAGAACTTGACACCAAAGGGTTTTGGCGTATTTTACGCCTATGCTCAGGACAGCACGAGATGATTAGATACACCCGGCATCTTGACATCCCATCATGATCAGAGGGATAGAGCGGCGTAAGATATTCAATGATGATAAAGATCGGGAAAACCTCATTGAACGGCTCTCAAACCTCCTGCCTGAAAGCAAGATCCAATGCTACGCTTGGTCATTTTTGTCGAATCACACCCATTTTTTATTGCGCGGGGAAAAGGATAAATTAACCATAGACGCACACAGAATGACACAGACGGTTGAAAATAGGAGAAGCAGAACAGATCAATAATACGTCGGAAAATATTACTTTCCTGGAATAAAAGTCTTAAAGGGATAAGGCATAATGTTCACAAAAAGAGGTTGCGTCTATTTCTTTTAACGCTTCATAGATGGTATAAATCATTCGATCTTTGTTATTGACGCGGCGACTGTATACTTCCTTTTCAAAGTACTTAAGCCACTCTGGTTTGCCGGTTCCGACTCTTGGATCATCCATCAATTCCCTGACAAGGTCAAAACACTTGATGTAACTGGTTTTATCGTTTCGCCTAAGCCAATCCAAATCACTCTGCGCCTTTTTCACAATGATTATCCCATACATACTTGAAAGCTTCCTCAGGGCTCGCTCCATCGGGTCTTGCACCTTTATCCCGGATAATGTAAGACTCGATTAAAGCCAATCATAATGAACAATCCTGACTATCATTACATCTATAGAAAAAGCTATAAAACCCCCGTTATCCTCTTTTTGCATGGATTTATGGGCTCTGCATATGACTGGCTCCCAATTATGGAAGAGATAAAAGACAGATATGGTTCCATAGCCCTTGATCTGCCCGGACACGGAAAGACTACAACAGAAAGTAATTATTGGGAAAGATGCAATATCCAGAATGTGGCAGAGAGCATATGCAGTTTTCTGTACATGTTGTAAGTGGTCGTGATAAAGTGAGCCAAAAATGGTCGTTTAAAAATGAGCCACTGTAGAAG
>JAGGTJ010000096.1 GCA_021163815.1 Deltaproteobacteria bacterium
TGCGTGCGTTGACGCACAGGCAGATGCGTTGACGCACAGGCAGGTTTGGATCCGGTCATGCCGGTTTAGGTGTTATGCGGTCTCTTTTATGTTGCAGGACATATGATGGCTTGAGGATTATTGTAACAATTTTGATGCTTTGGCATGTCAGTTTTTTGAAAACCAAGGATTTTTTAAAGGTCTTAAACTCGCAGGAGCATATTCAGACATGAAAAATTTTATCCCATTGATCATCTGGTTTGTTGTTGCAGTTCCTGTTATGTATGTAGTTAAAAATGTTGTGATTTGCAGGTATCCCGCTTATTCTGAAATAATAATGGGTGTTACTCTTGTCGTGGTATTTGGTGCTTTTCTTATAATCAGGCACCGTATTATTAAAAACAGCAAGAAAGATTGAGGCATGTTTTTTTAAATGATTTATGATGAATTTGTGCCTATCCACAGATCAATTATCTGATTCTTTAATTGTATTGACGAGATTCTGATATTCCCTGTAAAGATCTTTCCATATATCTTCCAGCCCATCCAGTGAATTGGACTGTACTCTATCATCTATTTCCATCGCCAGTTCATATATTGTTTGTAACCCCATATTCCCTGAGGCTCCTTTTATTGCATGTGCTTTTTCGTGTGCCAGGGTGGTGTTTTTTGTTTTAAGGGCTGTTTTAAGGGTTTCAATATCCCTGCCTGCTGTTTCTGTATAAAGCTGCAACAGCTCTAACATCTCTTTTCTTTCCAGTCCTAATCTGTCTGCCAGTTTTTTGATAATCATCTTTTTTTCCTGTGCTTGAGGTTCAATAAAAATGGTTTTTTCATCTGCTTCTGTTTCCGAACTCTTTTCAATGAGAAAAGACTTCGGTTGTGCGGGGTACTGAATGCACGTCTTTGCATAATCACTTGATTTCATTGGACTTACGCAACGGTTGCTATTGCTGTATATATCTTTACGGTGGCCGATTTTGACAATCAGAATCAATAGAAGATCATCTTGAATCTCATGATCCGATAATTTCCGACTCGGATTTTGTGAAGGGGGTTGTTTCCCTTCATCTTGGTTATGTTCCGCTTCGGAGGGTTTTTAGCAAGGCTGTTAATAGCTTTGCTTATGCGTTTTTGCTACAGATCTCTTAACTTCTATAAACAATGGCGACAATAGGTTCGTTCCGTCGGATCAAGACAAAGAACTTATTTCCGAATGTGTCTAATAATATCGGCACATTTTCTTCTTGCATAAGCGGTTCATAATGACAAGTTAAAATTGACCCCCTGTGATAACCGAAAATTGCCCCCCCCCTCTATAGTTTAATTTAGGGGGGCAGTCGCTTTTTTGGTTTTTTAATGATTAAAGTGGACCCCATGTCAAGACCGATTTTGTTATTTTTTAAGCTACATTTTC
>JAGGTJ010000042.1 GCA_021163815.1 Deltaproteobacteria bacterium
CTTGCACCTGCCTGCTGCAGGCAGGTCTTCGGCAAACTCGACGCTTGCAGGATTCAGGTGGAACAGGCAGACAATGCACAGGCAAATGTGTATGTTCCGTAAAAGCGGTTTATGGTACGATACAGATGGCGCAGTCAGATATATTGTTAAGACAATAACTGGAAACACTACCCAGAAAAAAAGATTCATTAAGGCCGCTTCTTCCAACAACAAGGGTACCATACCCTCCTTCCTTTATTTCATTTATAATTGTCTTTGAAACACTTATTACGCTTGGAACCCTTTTTATATTCAGTTGTTCCTTACTGATTCCGGCCTTTTCAAACCGTTTTTTTGCATGGCTGAAAAAATTTTCCACGCACTGTTTGTCTCCATGTATTATTATATCTTCAACATCGCTTTCTTTATCAAAATCAATGGGGCAAAAATCTCTGAGTTTGGGGGTTACATGCAACAATGTTATTGTTATATCCGTATTGCCTTCCAGCATAAAACATAAATGATCAACCGCCCTTAGTGAGCTTGCGGACCCATCAATTGCCAGGACAATCTTTTCAGATGTAACATGTCCGCAGACTGCCCATACAGGTAACATGGTTGAATTTTCAATAACAGTAGTTGAAACACTTGAAGAAAAGGTCTCTCCTATTTTGGACAACCCCCGCCTTCCCAGCAAAATAGCATCGCAGGCCTTTTGCCTGGCTACATTAAGGATATCTTTTGCTGTACCCATGATTCTTGGCAGTGTAAAGGTCTCTATAGCGTTTTCATCTATTCCCCTGCTCACCATCATGTTTTTGCAATCCTCAAGGACTCTTTCGGCATCTTCCCTGTTCTTTGTAATCAGAGAGCTTAGTATAGCCCGCGCTTTTTTATCAAGATGGGAATCCTTGATTAAATGTTCTGAAATGGTTGGCTGCCCCTTAAAAACAAGAAAACGTATGTCTTTCATTAAAGATGCCATAATTGCCGCATACTCAATGGCTCTTATTGAATATACCGAATCATCAACCGCTACCAGGATCCTTTTTTCCAAAATTATTCCTCCTTGTTCATTTACTGTGAAAACACACAGAACCGTGCTGAAAAACCAGACTATGTTTTTCTGTAGGTGGTTAGGATATTCTAAATCCGGCTATGCCGGGTTACTGTTTTGTTAACGACAGAGTTGAGCTGCGTGGCTTTTTTCGTCTGCTCAAATGTTGGGTTATATTTCTCATGTAACCGAACATATCAACTTCTTTCTTCAATTTTCCTTCTGATCCATGCCGGATCTCTTCGCATGGGCAACACTGCCACAACATAAGCGATTTCATCTCTGATTTCATAGTAGACAGCATAGGGAAACCGCCTGCTTAACATTTTA
>JAGGTJ010000105.1 GCA_021163815.1 Deltaproteobacteria bacterium
TCCTTTCGTTTTTATTGTTCTTAACAGAGTGTCCATTTCAAGTAAACCACATCAACATTATAATCATCGACCATTACTCCTTGAGAGTTTTGTTGATACGGCTCATTATCGTGGAACTTGCTACAAAGCGGCAAATTGGCAATGGATCGGGACCACTAAAGGCAGAGGTAGACAAGATTTATTGAACAAGCAAGAGGAAACCGTAAAAGACATCTATGTTTATCCCCTTGATCAGGATTTTCGTACCAAACTGGGGCTTGCCGACAATAGCGGTTTAGGCGCCATTAAAATCCATGATGGACTGGATAGTGAAAATTGGGCAAAAAATGAATTTGGTAATGCACCATTAAATGATCAACGTTTGAGCAATCGTCTTGTGGAAATTGCTCGTCAACAGGGTGAAAACCCCGGATGTTCTTACAGCGGGGCAGCCGGAGGCAGTTGGGCTGCGGTTAAAGGCTATTACCGATTGATAGATAAACCGGAAGACTCAGCGGTTACTATGGAGAATATTCTTCAGCCGCACCGTACACAAACAATCCGACGAATGCAGGATCAAAAGATAGTATTATGCCCTCAGGATGGCAGTGACCTCAATTATAACAATCTTGATCATTGTAAAGATCTTGGGGTAATCGGAAACAATCAGACCGGGGCTCAAAGTCGAGGATTACATCTACATTCCATGCTCGCGATGACCACCGAAGGCCTACCCCTCGGTGTGCTGCGATCGGAATGTACTGCGCCACAGCCAAAATCAGATGATGACACAAGACCTGCATCCGCAATTCCCATTGAAGAGAAAAAAACTTTTTGCTGGATAGAGGCGGTGAGAGATTGTCAGAAAATTAAGAGGTTGATGCCACATACCACTATTATAAACATATCGGATCGGGAGGGCGATTTCTTTGAAATGTTTGACGATCAACGGAATAACAGCCGGAACGTCGAGTTACTTGTCTGCGCCAAACATGATCGAGCCACCACAGGAGAACTTAAGCTGTTTGATACAGCCAGACTTGCACCTGTCCGGGCACAAATAGAAATAAAAGTTCAGAGACAAAGCGCCAGGAGTAAAAAGAGCAAGCAAAAAGCAAAGCCCAAAAGAAACGAGCGTATCGCACATGTAACGGTACGTGCTGAACAGGTAGAACTTAATCCGCCATCATATCACAAAGACAAAGAACCGGTTAGAATCGGAATTATCCATGTCAAGGAAGATAATCCTTCGACGGATACTTATAATGGACCCCAAAATTTGAACCAGTTGCTAAGCTACAAAACAAGTGGTAAAAGCAGGTGCAATTTGGCACCAGAAAAGGAGGTCTATGAGAAAAAATTATA
>JAGGTJ010000140.1 GCA_021163815.1 Deltaproteobacteria bacterium
CAAGCATATCCCCCCACCCACCCAAACGCAAAATTAAGTGATAGAGCCATGGGAAAGCCTCAATTATCGGCTTTCCTCATGGATGGAGGGAAAGCCAACACTAAGAGAGAAAACGCATCACAGACCATTTAAAAGCAATCTATTAGCCAAAATCAGTTAAGCAAAACTGGGAACGTTCAGCAACAAAAGAACGCATCCAGCCATGAAAAACACCAAGAACCTGAGGAAAAGAATACCAGCCTTTAAGATAATTCCACATTGCGACAGCTCCACGCATTAACCAACCAGAAGACCATGAGAAACGAGTAAAAGTAGAATCTTGATTAACAATGTATTGTCCAACAACATAAGATGCAACCTTTTTTCTATTGTTAGAAACACTTTTAACATTTACATTCCAAGCATTATGAAGGGCCATCCATTGAGCTTTTAACCATTTTTGAGGAATGAAATCCCCAGAATAAAGAATATGGAAAACTCCATTACCTTCATTAGTATGAACCTTAAAATAATTGAATGTCAAATGTTCATTTAATGCTTTACCGGGAAAATACTTTTTCAAATCATTAGGAGAAATCCAGCCTTCTTTTACAAATTTAGCAGGAGTCATACGACGAATACGTTTAACCAAAGCAGAAAAGGAATCATTTTGATAATCAAAATCAGGAGATTCATTAGCTGAAGTCAAAGTCATAAAACGAATAGGCAAACCCTTAATCGTCAAATTCAGATAAAGACCACTCAAAACACGATGATAAGCACGTTTTTGTTTACCAGACCAAGAACGTTTAGCCTGTTTATGAGAAACAGCAGAAGGGAATTCAGCACCAAAGGATTCTAATTTTTTTTGCGTCTTCAACGAGAATAAAACAGCAATTAGTTTAAAAAGTTAACGAGATGGGGAAAAAAAGCAAATGTGTTGAAGACGCAATTTAACCCCATCTCTTTTAATCGGAACCTCTTTTGCGGTCGGCTCCTTGAATAGACAACCATTCAAAGTTAATAAAATTTACTGAATTACGTAAATCAGAAATACATTATACCATAAACAGAAAATCAAAAGAGCCACAGTTACGCTCGGATCAGGCTCGGTGAAGGCGAGCCTTCCCGAGCTTCACTCAGGCTCTAAAAATTACACGCAGGAGGCAGGAGGAGGAAGGAATTTTAACAAAATCATATGAGTAACGGCAAGTTTTGTATATATTATACCAAGCCAAGCAAAATGCACCCAAAAACACACGCGAAACCCAATGCATAGGCTCATGCAATTTTGCATTTGAGCCTATGCAAGCATATCCCCCCACCCACCCAAACGCAAAATTAAGTGATAGAGCCATGGGAA
>JAGGTJ010000144.1 GCA_021163815.1 Deltaproteobacteria bacterium
CTTCTACAGTGGCTCATTTTTAAACGACCATTTTTGGCTCACTTTATCACGACCATTTACAAGGGATTGCGACCCTGTCTATTCTGCCATTCTGCCATTTTGAAGAGGCTGGTGGAAATTGACCTGACTTACGAAGGGATTGCGACGGGGAAAGTATCCTGCAAAAAAAGGGGGGTGTGTGCAGAGTAAGAAGACCTCCCTGATACTCCTGCATTTGGAAAGCAAAATCAAAGAAAACGGAGGGATAACGTTGGGTTGTATGTAGGAATCAGAATCTTATCAGGTTGGAAATCCGACAGAAGCTCCCTGTCTCAGGATAGTTGAGAGGTAGGAGAAAAAAGCAAAAAAATCCACAACGATCCGGGTTTTTGGAATCATCAAGACATTCATGGAATTTCATCATTTCCGGCGGTTTTTGAAAACAGTTTAACATCAGGGCAGCGCCGATTTTACCGAATCTGATTGGCGAGGACTTGAAGTACTGTAGTACACGCCCTTGCCGTCTTGTACCTGCCTGCATCGGCAGGTCTTCGGCAAACTCGACGCTTGCAGAATTTAAGGTCGTGTATAAAGATTTTTACCTATCCATCGACTCGACTTTTTACAGGTTTATCAAGGACAGCATCCAAAATCTCCCCTGCCGCATGAAAGGCCTCTCCGCCGGTAACAAGACGTCCTTCAAGACATGTCTTAAATATCAGGGGATCCATTGGAACAGTGCCAATAATCTCTATGCCCCTGGCCTTGAGCTCGTCTTCCAATCTATGGGCGGTCTCTTCCGAGTCTATCTTATTTAAGATGGCATAGACTGGCTTATCCATTCCAGAGGTAAGCTCTTTTATCTTCCCGGCTATGCTCAAAGACTCAAACGAGGGCTCTACTACAAGCAAAACATGGTCTATGGCCTCATCAATCCCCCTGCCAAAATGCTCTACACCTGCCTCCATATCGACAAATGCAATCTCATCCCTATTAAGGCGAAGTTTTTTCAGAAATTCCCGGCTCAACACCCCCATAGGGCAGGCACATCCTTCAAAGGCCTGGAGAATCTTTCCTATACTTACCAGCATAAGATTGTCTCTTTTGGCGATATGTCGAGAGGGGATATCCTCTATAAAGAAGTGATCTTCCCTGAGGACATTCCTTTGAGACAACCTTTCCTTTAATTTCTTTTTTCCCCCTAAAAGGTCCATAAATGGGACAGGAGGTTCTTTAAACCCAAGCATTCTGAAGAGTCCGGAGTTGGATTCGTCTGAATCTACTACAAGCACATGAAAACCATGAGATATGGCCTGATTAGCCAGTAACGAGGTCAAAACACTCTTGCC
>JAGGTJ010000142.1 GCA_021163815.1 Deltaproteobacteria bacterium
TTAGGGCTTATCCTCCTAATAACAAATGAATTTAAAAAAGAAAGGAGGAAAAGCCCATGCAAACTAAAGAAAATTTATCACAGACAGTTAAGGATGTAAAGGTAATGGAGACCTTTTCTACTGAGGAATCATGTATTAGAATACTATTTAGTTTACTTAAGTTGCAAAATGAAAATTGGGAGGGTAAGCCTGTCAGGGATTTTTAAATTTACACAAATAAGGGAATGGTACCCCTTTGTTAAATGGGGAGGAATTGCTCTCTGCGCAGCTATTTTGGTTATTGGAACCGCTGTTCTTGTAAGCATACAGAAGAAACAGCAATATTTTAGATCTAGGGTGCTTAAAAATGCGTCAAGAATATTATGGGAAAAAACTACAGCCCATATATTACTCATGAACAATAAGAATAATATCAAAAAAGGTGCGCAGCAAATTGTGTTAAAAATAATTCCGACAGATATAGAACTTCACGGGAATATAAAGCCAAAAGAGCTATTGAGCAAATTAGAAAGTTCTGCATATGGCTATGATTATATTCCGGAAGAATTAGCGGAGAAGTTATGGAATGCTATGGCTGAACCAGATGGGTCAATATATTTTGAAAAAGAAAAGGATGTCGGTATTGAATCTGTTTATTTTAGCGAGTCGCAAATAGAAGAAGATTTGTTTCAAGGTGTTGATGTTGAATTGCGCGTTCAACATATTCCAACGGCTCTTTCAAAATACAATTCAATACATGACATCAAAGGGAAGATTATAGTTGCTCGTATTGCTGTCAAAACAATAGATAATCCATATATTGGGTGGGTGCGGGTCAATCTTGAAACTCGTGCTGGCCCTTTAATACTTCACTTTCCACCGAAGCAGATCGTGAATGGGAAGCTAATATCGTCTTATGTTAGGTATGTAGGAATTTTTCTTGATGATGAGAAATTTCGATTTTAACAAGTCGCTCCATAGGAATGAATACTCTTTTTTAGCTTTGGGAGAAGCCTTTTATATTTGTAGTAATTCCAGTCTTTGTTGGTTTTAGCTATCTCAAGAAGTTTATTATAAACAAATCTACAATGTCCTTGTTTAGAAACTGTATCTTGTTTTTCTTGGGATACAGTCTGAAACGATACACATATCTGGTCATCTATAAAGAGTTTTTGAGCACACATAGTTAACAGCGTCTGTATCTCTCCTTTAAAAAGAAGAGGATTAGACGCAAAGTCTGTCCTAAATACCATGCAAAAAATACACAAGCAGAAAACCGGGTTTCGCTTCGGGCTACACAGGCTTCAGGTAGTTTCGGAGGTAGGGCAGGTTGTT
>JAGGTJ010000087.1 GCA_021163815.1 Deltaproteobacteria bacterium
CCTCTTAGACAAGAAAGGATAAGTTTGTCTTCGCAATGACGTATTTTCATGGTAAAGTTCCGAAAAATGCTTTAGGCGAGGGGTTAATGACATGATGGTTATATTATGACCGAGGCAATTCCCGGATATTAAGAATGATGAGGCTGATGGCCCCATCTGACCATCCTCAAGTCCTTTAACCCCCTGCCCAAAATCCCTTTCATCAATTTGAAATTTCATGGGTAATCCGGTATGAATCGTTTGCAAACTATCATTGACCGGAGAGACACCCATGAATAACTCTTTCTTGAATCAGTTCTCAAAAAATATCAAGTTCAAATATTTCTGTTTTGATCGCGTCATTATTCGAGGCTATATCCTCTGCCTGTTTTTCCCTGCAGGGGTGGTCAGGCTTCTCAGGGCTCTCGGCTTCACGAGACTCTCAAACGGCGTAATGCGAATCCTCACCGATCAACTCAATGCCCATATTCAAAAGGTGGCTCGAAATAATGACATCCCCATTCACTGGTGTCTGGCAACAAGAGGTCAGGTCTTAAATCTTGAAAGTTAGAGTTTATTAGCAACAACATAAAGGATCCTGTGGACATTTTATAGTTTGAACCGCGAAGGCGCAAAGGCCGCAAAGCGGGTTTTTGTTGGTTTGTTGTGATCCTTGAAGAAAGAGCAAGGATCACAACACGACCAAGCCCTGGCGGGCGACTACTGCTTCAAGTTGTTTACCATCCTCTTGATACCGTATTTCATTAGAGTTACGTTCCACCTAAAACCTGCATAAACTGTTTTCAAAAAAGGATGTTATGTTATTAATATCAACGAGTTACAGGAAAGTGGTCAAGTCTCCGTTTGACTTTTGTTTCCAAATACCTGCCACAAACGCACACGGACGGCGAAAAAACAGATGCCAGGCGCCGACAGGTAACAGAACCCCTGGGGGTCAACACTTTCCCCGCGACTTTGACATCAGGCTCAAAGACCGGGAACGACAGCTTGCGCACGTCCACGAAATAATTTTGGACACCGGAGACTTCCCAATCCGGAAATGCAAATTTTTGTGCAATCAAGGTCTCTTCCAACCCGGTTATCATAAATTGATATCTTCGGGGGAACAGACTCGAATTTCTTCCAGTTTTTCAAAGGCCTTATCGTTTGTTGCCGGTAACCTGACCGTAAGGGGTATATGGACAATGGTTGGTTTTCAATGTCGATGTTTAACATGGCTTAGAGTGATGTCATTTGCGGCCTAACATCTCACAAGGGACACTGTAAATTCGGTGCATTTTTCAGCAGGTTTTTGCAAAGGTGCTCAG
>JAGGTJ010000003.1 GCA_021163815.1 Deltaproteobacteria bacterium
GCCTCATCATTCTTAATATCCGGGAATTGCCTCGGTCATAATATAACCATCATGTCATTAACCCCTTGCCTAAAGCATTTTTCGGAACTTTAGTTTGGTAAATATTTAAACAGTAAATTAATACATAAGGAGGAAAGATTTTGCAGGTTTTAATAGATATCCCGGAAGAATTGATCCATGCAATAAAACTTCCACCTGAAGAAATATCTACACGATTAAAAAGAGAGCTTGCTGTCCGTCTTTATATAAAAGGGTTGCTTAATTTCGGTAAAGCTCGGCAATTTGCAGGAATGACTCGTTGGGATTTTCATGATTTGTTGGGCTTAGAGGGTGTTGTACGTCGCTATGATGTTAATGATCTTGAAGATGATCTCCAAACATTGGAGGAATTGTCTTGATTGTAGTTGCTGATGCTTCAGTACTTATTGGTTTGAGCAGCATTGGTTACTTGCATCTTATTCAAGACCAATTTTCCAGCCAGGTATTGATTCCCCCTGCTGTGTGGAAAGAAGTGGTAGAGCAAGGTGGAGACCGCCCAGGATCACATCAGGTTTCTAAAGCCGATTGGATTGATGTCCATGATTTGAAAAATCAGGACATATCCCGAATTCTTAAGCTGGAGCTGGATGAAGGAGAGTCAGAGGCAATAGCACTGGCTGATGAGTTAAAAGCAGATGTCGTTCTTTTGGATGAAAAAGATGCAAGGCGGATCGCAAAGCAATTAGGTTTGAGGGTTTTAGGGACAATTGGCATACTTGTCTGGGCCAAACGAGTCGGGAAAATTAATGATTTGCGTCAAGTCCTTGATATCCTTCAAAGCCAGGCTATGTTTAGAATCAGCCATAAACTTTACCAACAAGCACTTAAATCAGTTGGAGAATTTAATAAAGAGTAGTAGCGGATATATCTTCAATCAGGCTATTGAAGCCATAATTTCTATCAATAACAGCAATATCATTCCTGTTATAATCATACCTTTATGCAAAAGGGCGCATACAAACAGCTTTTCTATTACTGAGCACCTTTGCAAAAACCTGCTGAAAAATGCACCGAATTTACAGTGTCCCTTATGAGATATCATGCCGCAAACAACATCACGTTAAGCCATGTTAAACATCTGGCATCGAAAACTAACTCTCCCCACGTCCAGAGGGTGGAATGCGTAACCGGTTCCCCAGGAGAGAAAATCGGTTGAATTGGTTGGGAGAAACGCATAAAATTATAGATATCCCCGTGTCTTCCGCATTATAGAATGTCCCCAATACCATTATGAGAGGGTATCCATGGAACGAATA
>JAGGTJ010000173.1 GCA_021163815.1 Deltaproteobacteria bacterium
GAAAAATCTTCGGTTTGGCTCAAACAAACTTCAAAAACGGTGAAACTTTAGTTTTGTGTATTTTCACGGTAAAATAGTATAACCTAAGACCTGCATAAACTATTTTCAAAGAAGAATTTATACCGTGCTCAATAATTAGGGGAATAACAGCGAACGTAACACTGGGGAGAGGAAAAAGCCTCTTGCCCCTGTTTGTTGAGCTATTACTTTATACCTTTGATGGCGTCGTAAAAAGGAATATAATGAAGGCAATGATACTTGCCGCAGGTTTTGGAACCCGGCTCAAACCCCTTACAAAATACCGTCCCAAGGCATTAATGCCTGTGGGTAACCGTCCCCTTCTTGACCGTAATATCGAATATCTGAGATCTGCCGGGGTCAGTGCAATCATCATAAATGCGCATTATCTTGCAGAACATATCCTGCAACATATATCTGACAGCAGGCGTTTTGGTCTTCCCATAGAGGTGCGGGTAGAACAGGATATCCTGGGAACCGGAGGCGGAATTCGAAATGTATCTGATTTTTGGGATGATGATCCATTCATTGTTATTAACAGTGACATCCTTACGGATATAGACCTGAAATCAGCATACAAGGCTCATCTGTCATCAGGAGAACTGGTCACCATGGTGCTTCATACTAAGGAGCCCTTTAACAAGATTCTGATCGATTCCCGGGGCAGCATACAGGACATAGCCAAAAAGAATCTTCCAGGCAGGTTTGCCTTTACCGGAATCCACATTATAAGTCCGACCTTTCTCGAATATATTCCTCATGATAACCGCCTTCACAACATTGTGGATTTCTACCGAATGCTCATAGCATCAGGAAAAACCGTCCATGGATATCTTTCCCATGGTCATAAATGGCATGATATAGGGACTGTGCCCTCCTATCTTGCAACCAACCAGGATGTTTTAAACAGAACGCCCTTTCTTTTGGATAACAACTGTCAGGTGCATGAGAAAGCACAACTGTCAGACTGGGCAGTTATCGGAGAACACTGCCGGATACATGAGGGAGCATTGGTTGAACGGTCGGTGCTTTGGGAGCGTGTAACCGTCCATAAAGGAGCACGTGTGATCGACAGCGTTGTTACCTCCTGCAAGGAAGTAACAGGAGATATCATAGGGGGCGTATTATAACCCCTATGACCTGCATTAACCATTTTCAAAAAGGAATTTATGCCGTATCAGCTCAATAATTAGGGGAATAACAGCGAACCTACCCCTGTTTGTTGAGCT
>JAGGTJ010000155.1 GCA_021163815.1 Deltaproteobacteria bacterium
CTTTTATTACCGCTTCTCGTTCTCTTTTTGATATTAAAGATGCTACTTTGGCTTCTAAATATTTTTCATCTGCCTGATGTGATACAACAACTTCAGCATCGTTTTGAGATAAAAACTTTAAAAACCTATTTAGAGTATCCCCAACCCCATAATCATCTAATACAATTCTGACATTTTTAAAGTCTTCAATTGTTCTTAAAAATTCATTCAGGATTCTTTGATATGTAACGTCTATTATTTTATTGATATTGTAGCGATCTACAATCCATGGTGGAATTTTTTCAACAATAAAAATCAGACCATTGCTTTTTTGTTCATCTAAATTGCGAAAAATCTCATCCCAAAATTCAAAACTCCTTTTATGCTTTGTATCAGCTGCACCAATAATTTTCTCTATATTTTCTGAAATACTTGCAGGAAAAAATACACCACTTAAAATTATGTGCCCAACCAATTCTCCTTTTCCTGATTCATCCAATCCGATTAAGTATTGCTTGGTAGGAGCTTTAAAAACGCCACCAATTAGAGTATCTATTTTTTCATAAATTTCCTGTATCACTGGATCGCTCGATCTTGAACCATTACAATATAACGTTCCACCTTTTTTACTTGAATAATATGTAAATTCGCTGTCAGATATTTTTATCTTCCAAACTTCAGCATTGCCTTTAGCATCTTTTTCAATTCCACCTAATCCTAATAAAAATTTTCTTACTTCATTTGCATTTTTTTCAATAAAATTTTTCCATGTCTTGTTCTTAATCATAACTACCCAATATTGATACCATCAATATTTATGCCTAACGATTTGGCTCACTTGCGCGGGATGGATTTGCACAAAACTTGATAACACAATCAAACGTAATGAAACCCTATTTCTGCCAAAAATCGCACAGCCCCCGCCGTCAAGTAGAGCCAATGGTTATGCCAATAGTTGTTTAATTTCCAACGTATTGATATTTTTTAGCTACCTTCTTTGCTTCTAGAATTAAAAATTGAGCTTTTTGTTTTAATCCTTCTGACCTTGAAGCACTCGCACCAATCATCTTTCTTCGCTTGTCTAAATGTGTTCTGTATACCCATATATCATCCGAAATGCCAATGTCAAGAGTTTCTATTGATTTTAAATATTCCTTTACAAGTTTATTATTGACGAACTTACTTTTTTTGAGATAATAGACTTCTATTCCTATGTCCTTTTGCATTCTCATTGTTTCATTTAATTTATTTAGTTCATCTTCTGTAT
>JAGGTJ010000004.1 GCA_021163815.1 Deltaproteobacteria bacterium
CCGAATCTTCATCTGGCCCCAGGATGTTGCAGAAGCAGTGGGAAAGATGAACTTGGTTCCAGGGGCGGTATCTTAATTTAAGGGGTATAAACAAACGTTCAGCTATAGGGAAGAATTCCGAACAGTTCGGATATGAACGAGTTGTCCGAAATCGGGGACTTCGGGGTGATGAAACATGAATAAGGTATACGCATATGATGTAAATACTAACGATTTTAGAATCTTTCAGAATCCAGATGACTGGAAAAATCAGATGACATTTGAGGGTGCTAAGAATTATCTGATCAATCACTTAATGGAATCACTGAAAAACGAATTTGCCCCAGCAATAAAAGCATATATAGAAGATTCTGATGGAACTGGCATTGGAAAAGGTTTCTTTGGTTTGCTGAGGATAGTATTTCCAACTATAACGTTCCTAGGAACACTTTACAAAGGTAAAGATAAATCAAGCAATGCTATAAGCTTCATGGGAGATTATATGGGAAAGGTTAATACAAAATATAAGGACATAAGTGATCTGATTTATACTGTATATAGACATGGTCTCATGCATACGCAAATGCCAAAAGTGGCAGAAATTAGTGGTAAAATTGTTGGTTGGCGAATTACATATAAAGATGGTGAACATTTAAAGATATCTAAAAACGAAAATCTGGTTACCATTCCAATTTCTCCAAATTGTTTTTTCCAAGAGCTGGTAAAAGCATTAGAGAAATACATTAATGATTTCGATGATCCTGAAAAGAATACTGACCTATTAGAGAATTTCAAAAAGGGATTTCTTGAAATGTCTAAAGTTCATAGTGAATCAGAACTGCGTGTGAAAGGATGCCAAAAAGGGTTACAGTATATCAGAAATTTATGAGAGAAATGATAGACACAGTTCGTAGATGCATGTTCAAACTTGAAGATACTGCAACCCCTTCGTCCCCGACTCTCCGCTTCGCTTCGGTGCTATCGCACTCGGACAACAGGCGGATATGTGTTTCGCCTTCGGCTACGCCCAAATTTGCCCTTACGGGCAAACTTCACATATCCCCAGAACGTTGTGCGCAATCAGGAGGCGGCTCAAATGAACAATATCAGAATAGACCCTAAAGAATTTCAGAAATCCATTACAAAAGAATTAGATACGATTAAAAACAGAGTTAGGAACTTAATTGGAAGCTCTCATTGGGGAGAAGAAGGGAGATATAAAGAAGCGATCTTAAGAAATGTGA
>JAGGTJ010000054.1 GCA_021163815.1 Deltaproteobacteria bacterium
GAAGACCTGCCTGCGGCAGGCAGGTGCAAGGCGGCAAGGGCGCAGACGTACTATGATCAAGTCCTTGCCAACACAGCAGATTCGGTAAACTCGACGCTCCTTAAGGGTAAACTATTTTCAAAAATCATAACCTTTATGGCCGCATCAAATTGATGAGTGTTATACAAGCACAATATTTCTATAATTCGTTGATATTAAAACCATAAATTCCTTTTTGAAAATAGTTTATGCAGGTTTTAGGTACAAGACATAGTATTTGGGCATGCGTGAAGACATACAAGATGTCCGGCGTATAGCCGAACACTACACAGTATATGGAGAGTTTTTACGACACCATCAGGTCTTAGGTGTTAATATTGGGGGGACAGCAGGGTCTAAGTACTTTTTCAGACAACAAAATTGAGGTAACATGAAAGGAAAAAGCGTCTTTAAAGAATATGCAAAATCAGCAATCATAGCAGTCATTTTGGCATTGTTCATACGAACCTTTGTCGTACAGGCATTCAAGATCCCTTCCGGATCCATGATCCCTACCCTAGTGGTAGGAGACCATCTTCTTGTCAATAAATTTATGTACGGTGTCAAAATTCCATTTCTCAGAAAAACCATTATACCTGTCAGTCAGCCCAAGCGGGGAGATGTAATTGTGTTTATTTTCCCTGTAGACAAAAGCAAGGATTTCATAAAACGCGTTATAGGGCTTCCAGGCGACAAGATAGAAATAATTGGCAAAAGGATATACATAAACGGAAAGCTATACAAAAACAATCATGGCTACTATGCCGAAGACGATCCCATGGCCATATCAATGGAAAAAAATCATTTTGGACCCGTTATTGTGCCAAAAGGGCATCTGTTTGTTATGGGAGACAACAGAAATCATAGCTATGACAGCAGATTTTGGGGATTTGTGCCTCTTAGCTATGTAAAAGGAAAGGCCATGATCATATACTGGTCATGGCCTCACTGGAAAAGATTCATGAAAATTATACGATGATATCGTATCAGCTCAATAATTAGGGGAATAACAGCAAACGTAGCGCTGGGGTAGGAGGCTTTTTCTGACGCGACTGCCGGGAGGGTGCTGTTTCTTCGTGACTTATCAGTGGGGGAAACCGCAGCTCGACGAAGTCGAGAATGCGGAGGGGGTGGGTGTCCCCCGCAGATAAGTTACTGAAGAGACCAGCCCGGAGGCCCGGAGCGGAGGAAA
>JAGGTJ010000064.1 GCA_021163815.1 Deltaproteobacteria bacterium
AAATAGGTTGGTGAAAGTTAAAGTGTGCTTTTTTCTTATTCCACTTATTGAACGCCAAAAATCCTTAATTCATCAATGTTTTTAAAAATTAACGCCTAAATTTTGGGGAATGTCCAGAAATTAATTCTGATTGACTTTTTTAAAAAGTATGTTAATAGCCAAGTTGATGTTTGTATAAATTAACAAAAGGAGAGAAATAATGATTACACGCCGCCAATTATTAAAGGGATTTACTATGGGCACAGCCGGCTTGATGTTATCCAGAGTCGAAGGTTTGAATGTGTTTGCATCAGGAGAACATCAGGGCAGTGGACATATTGTTGTTTCTCCAGATGAAGCCATCGCTCGTTTAAAAGAGGGTAATGCACGCTATGTTTCGATGAAACGCTTAAGTGATCCGGGTGTGGGGCCTGAGGCGCGTAAACCCCTTACTAAAGGCCAGTGGCCTTATGCTACTATTCTAAGTTGTTCTGATTCTCGTGTACCTCCAGAATTGATTTTTGATGAAGGGTTAGGAAAGCTTTTTATTGTGCGTGTGGCCGGCAATATTATCAACCCTGCCCTCTTAGGAAGTATTGAGTATGCCTCTTTGCATTCTACCAGCCGTTTAATTATGGTTATGGGACATGAGTCTTGCGGTGCTGTGGGGGCAGCCGTGCATGCTTTTGAACATCCAGAGACAAAGGAGACATCAGGAATTGAAGATATTATTAACCGGCTTATGCCAGCGGTAAAAAAGGCCCATAAAAAAACAGGGACTAAAGGCAAGGCGTTAGTAGAAGCAGCTGCCAAAGAAAATGTTCGGATGGTGATTGCACAAATTTCTGAGGAAAGCGCGCCTTTGGCAGAAATGCAGAAAAAGGGTGAGCTCAAAATCATTGGTGCTTACTACTACCTTGGTAGTGGTAAAGTTGAATTTTGGGTGTAAGCCCTAAAGCGTCCTTGGCAGATAACAAAACAATTTGCTAGGCTACAAATTGGGTAAGGTGAATTTGTGGTGTT
Source organism: Deltaproteobacteria bacterium (assembly GCA_021163815.1). GTDB lineage: Bacteria > Desulfobacterota > DSM-4660 > Desulfatiglandales > Desulfatiglandaceae > JAGGTJ01. The sequence continues at coordinate 1,003 of JAGGTJ010000064.1, forward strand.
GTATGTGGAGAGAATTCCTAAGTTTTTAAAATAATACCTCAAAGGCCTTTTCTACTTTGCGTATTCCAATAGTTTGTAAAGAGGTTTTTTTTAGATGTCTTAAGTC
>JAGGTJ010000037.1 GCA_021163815.1 Deltaproteobacteria bacterium
AATCCATTTTCATGCTCGGGGGTGACAACATTTTTTTCTTGTCATGAGCGTTTAGTGAGTTTATATGGAGATCGATCAGAACTTTCCGCAAGGTTTCGTCTGCTGGTCCAAGTAGTTGCTGCAATTGTAGTTTTAGCTGGTTACGTGGTTCATGGTTACTCTTTATGGACCCCGACATTCATTTTTTATAGTCCAAAGGTTTTTTCAGTGCCATGGTTTTTATTCCTTGTGGTTTTTATTATGGGTACGGCAAATTTTTATAATTTTATGGATGGAATAAACGGGATTGCTGGTATCACCGGTGTAGTGGGTTTTGCTTTACTGGCAATTTTTGCAGTCAATTATGGTAAAGATTATACCGTTGCAATGCTTGCCATATGCATGTCTGTTTCCTGTTTTGGGTTTCTGCCTTTCAATATGCCGAATGCCAAGGTGTTTATGGGGGATGTTGGTAGTATCTTGATTGGCTTTGTCTTTGCGGCTATGGTGGTTTTATTATCTAAAAGCTTGCGGGATTTTATCTGCCTTACTGCCTTTATCTTCCCGTTTTATGCAGATGAGATTACTACCATGTTGGTCAGGATAAAGGATGGAGAGAAGTTGACCCAACCCCATCGAAGGCACCTTTATCAGCTGCTGGCGAATGAATATGGGATTGCACATTGGAAGGTATCTGTGGGTTATGGCCTTACCCAGCTGTTTGTTGGGCTTAGTATTCTGTGGGTTAGAGGTTTTGGTCATATATTGATGATATCTGCACTCTTAGTATATTTTTGTGCTCTTGTGATATTAACACACATGGTTCGTAAAAAGCTTGTTGCTGCTACGTAGATGTCCGATAGAGGCAGATAGGACAAGAATCAAGCGATCAACCAAGGATTAGGCTGTTCTTTAATGCATCATCAACGTTCTTCATAGTGTCTTCTGATAGTGAACCTAATTTTGGGATAATGAGTCTCTTCTTGTCAATTGTCCTGATCCGGGATAGATTAACAATTGAATCTTTTTTAAGACCATTACCCTTCCTGATGGCAACGCAGATGGGATAGGATGCTTTTTTATTTGAATATTCTGTGATCACGGCCGACAATGGTGGTCGGCGAGTACATGTTGTCAATATCGTTTTGGATTATAAGTA
>JAGGTJ010000078.1 GCA_021163815.1 Deltaproteobacteria bacterium
ATAGAGGGTATATATAAGTATTTAGGGATGAGATGAGCATTGGGAAGCATATTGAGAAGTATAAAAAGGGTACTGCGAAGTTAATTGTGGATAAATAAGATATATTGTGCATCCCATTACATTTTTTTTTGGGATGTTGGGATGCACAACCAAATTGTTTGTCCTTACTGTAAAAGCAAGGACATTGTAAGAAATGGTTTCTATAAATATAAAGATAATGTTGGGCAGAGGTATAGATGTAAAAATTGTGATAAATCTTTCTTGGAGAGAAGTAAAAGTCCATTCAAAGGTATGAGATTTTCTCCAAATGTTATATTGTTTGCAATTAGACTCTACACAGAGTTTTATCTTTCAAGTAATGAATGTTCAATCTTGATAAGAGATGTTTTAAAGGTAGATGTAAGCGGTAGGGCTATTCTAAACTGGATTCAAAGGTTTGCACCCTATTTCCTGAGGATAACCAGGGTTTATAGACCTAGATATTCTGATATCTGGTATATAGATGAGATGTTTATCAACAGGAAGGGATCGAAAAATAGACCAGGTAGACAGGGTTATCTATTCACGGTTTATGATGAGAACCGAAATGTTATAGCAACCCTTTTATCAGATAGGAGGGATTCGGAATCAGCTATTAAAGTGTTTAAAACGGCATTTAAAGAAACCGGGTTTTATCCTCGAATTGTTTCAACAGATAAATGTCATATCTATGATGCTTTAAGGAGATACAAAGGAAAGTTTAGACATGTTCATGCTCACTTTGAAACCAAGTTTATACCATATGAGGATGGTTTATTGATGATAAATCAGAATCGTATAGAACGTTATCATGCTGAGATAAGACCAAAAGAGGTGAGGATGCGCGGTATCAAAAACTTTGAATGTGGAACGAGATTCTTTCAACTCAGAGGGGTTGTTCATAATCTTCTTAGAAAACATCAAACACTTGGTTGTACACCTGCTGAGTATTCTGGTTTAAAATTGAATATAGGTTGGAATAATCTTGCAGTTATCCTAGAGTCTTGTGCTGTTTGCTAAAATTTGATTTACTTTTGTATCTGAGAAAAATTGAATTTTTGAAGTTAAATTGAAAGAAC
>JAGGTJ010000024.1 GCA_021163815.1 Deltaproteobacteria bacterium
TTTTTTTCAACCTATCTTTTCTAGAGGCCATTAACAGTATTAAACTAGCCTATATTACTTTATTTTTTGTATTTGCTTTTAAAAAATTTTTTTAAAATTTTGTAACTAAGGTTAACTAAATTTTGTGATTAAATTCTTCTATAAAGATACAGAATTAAACGAAGGGAGGTGAAAGATAATGAACCTAATAAGCATTTACGACAGTAAAAGGCTAAAGGAGTATGGGCTGCATGTAGCACCTGGCACTCTGAAAATTTGGAGACATCAAGGGCGGTATGTGGCAGATGGGCTGTTTGTAAAGTTTGCACATAGGCTGTATGTGGATGTAGACGTGCTTCAGAAAATCCTCCAGCGGAAGCAACAGGAAATGATACAGCAAGGTAAAAAGATGATGGAAAGTAGAAGTTTTAAGCGGGGGTAAAAACTTTAATTTTTAAGGAGGTTAAAGAACAATGAACTATCAGGAGACAATGGCGACACTAAAAGGATTATTTCCAGGGCATGACGAAAATAGCTTGACTTACGCACTCCAAAAGTTGGATGAGCAGGTTAAACGAGTGCGTGATTTCCACAAGGTAAGTCAAGAAAGGTGGTTTCAATTGGGTAATTCGTTTAAAGTCGTGGCAGAGTATGTGCGGTGGTTAAACGAACAGCGGTTCTATGGCGTCCACACGCCCAGTAGCTTGGAAGAGGACTTCACTATAGATGCACCACTATTTAGCCGGTTTTTGAAAGAAACTGGAGTGCAGCTATATTAAAAAGAAGACCCCAGTCTTTTGCTGGGGCATAAGGAGGAAGACATAACAGAAAAGAATTTGCATCCTTATTTTAAGCTATCCCAAGAAAAAAGGCAAGTGAGAAAGGGGAATACTATGAACAAGTTAAAATGTCCGTATTTTGACAGTTGTAATGCACCGCTATGTCCACTAGAGGGTGAGGGGAGGCTGAAAAGGGTCATTTGGTATCCCGATGAGGAGATTTGCAGGAGAAGGGGGTTAAATCATCCTTGGCTGAAGACCCAAAAGAAAATTGCAAAACGAGCCAAG
>JAGGTJ010000107.1 GCA_021163815.1 Deltaproteobacteria bacterium
AAAACGGTAGTTCCTTGCTACCCAAGGTAATGGAGTTTATGAGAGGTGACAAGCTTCTCTGTGATGCCTGAAGGTCAAGAGAGTATTTGAGATCAGCAAATTGATTTGCCACATTGTCCATATGCTCTGCTTCCCTATCTTTCATCCACTGAGGAACATATACTGTCTGAATTATAACAAGAACCGCAACTAAAAGAGAAACAACGAGAATGGCGACAATGACGCCAACCTGGCCTTTATTATCCATATTCATATAATTGCACCACCATTAAATAAATTTCTTAAATTTCAGGACAGCCAGCAAGGCAACCACAATAGCCAGGATTATGAAAACATAAATCAAAATGCTGTTTTCATGCTCTCTGGCCTCTGCTCCATTGGCAACATGTATGTTTATCTCTGCTATGTTGCTGTAGGCATGGCCATCATAGGCTCTTGCATATATGGTATGCTCTCCATTGCTCAATGATGTTGTATCTATGGTATAACTCCATTCATTTGTTCCTGTTGCATTGTTCCATGCCCCATTATCTATTTTTATTTCTACTTTTGTTATTGTATCGTTTCCGTCTTCATCGGTTGCTATGCCCATAACAACAATGGTTCCATTTACTGTTGCACCATTGCCTGGCTCTGTTATGATGCATGATGGTGGAGAGTTTGGTTTTGGTATGGTGGTGAAATTCTTTATCTCGCTTTCCCCTCTACCTCCATGCTCATCCCATGCTATAACCTTCCAGTAATATGTGGTTGAGTACTGACAATGAATATCAAAATAGGTTTCTGTTATATTGCTGGCTATTTTTGTTAATGGATATGATGATGAGAGATAAATATCATACTTCATTGAATCTCCATCCTCATCATAGCTGTTCCATGATAAAGTCACATTCACATCAACCACACCATCAGAAGGAATCATGTTTGTTATGACTGGTGCATGATTATTGAATATGGTTATATTTATCTCTGCTATGTTGCTGTAGGCATGGCCATCATAGGCTCTTGCATATATGG
>JAGGTJ010000116.1 GCA_021163815.1 Deltaproteobacteria bacterium
GAAAAATCTTCGGTTTGGCTCAAACAAACTTCAAAAACGGTGAAACTTTAGTTTTTTTTAATTAGGGTGTATATATTCCACGGGAAACTGACATGGCCGGATTCAAAATATCCTGGCCATCCATGGACATAAAAACACGGCCTGGTTTTTTAGCACAGTTCCGTGTATTTTTACGGTAAACTCATGCCAGAAAATGTATTTGTCAACAAGGATAATACCGCCTGTTTTGTCTGCCCTGCATGCAATAAGGCCAAGATACTTGACATATCAAAATATGATTATTTGAAAAGGGCTTACATTATTAAATGCAAGTGTCCATGTGGCCATGTGTATTCAGTAAAACTGGAAAAAAGACAATACTACAGAAAAAAGATAAATGTTTACGGAAAATACACAAAGATAAGATTTAGCGATAAAACAAAGCGTTACGAAAGACAACACAAAGGCACAGTACTCATAAAGAGTATCTCCCGTACAGGCATACGAATGAGCAGGTTAGGAACGAAGAACGATTTGAAAGTTGGAGACAAACTCCTTCTGGAATTTCGCATAGATGATGCCAAAGGCACATTAATAAAAAAAACCGCCTCCATCGTATGGATTAAACACACTGATATAGGTGTTGAATTTGACAAAACAGAATCATTCACGCCAAGTGATCAGGCTATTGCATTCTATCTTTTGCCATGAAAAAATTTCACTTACGAAGACCAACCGATAAAAAACAAACCGTGCAACAAGATTTAATCCATACAATAAAAAAGCGTCTCACTTAACCCGAACCGGCATGGCCGGATTTAAAATATCCTGGTCAACCACGGAGATAAGAATACAACCTGGTTTTTCAGCACGGTTTTGTGTTTTTCCATGGGTAACCTGTAAAACTAAATTTCAGGTAGCAGATATGCTTTTGTCATGAAAAACGTTAGAAAAATTTATGTTTTTTGCAACTCATGATATTAATGCAAGTTCCTGAGTTAAAACACTTAATCCCTGATTCAGCATGGAATAAGCAG
>JAGGTJ010000113.1 GCA_021163815.1 Deltaproteobacteria bacterium
GTCGCCATTTTCATGCTCGGGGGTGACAACATTTTTTCTGTCATGAGCGTTTAGCCCTCTGGATCACGGTATAGCCCGTGTGTATCTCTACTCCCAAGAACTTTACCCCAACAGAGCTATGTACTATATGGGTCTTCTCAACGTTTACGGTGAGCAATAATTCCTCTTCCAGATACCTCTTCGCTTGTTCAAAAGCATTTAATGCTGCACTCTTTGATCCGCACAGAATAAGTATGTCGTCCGCATATCGGACAATACGATGGCCTCGATTCATTATAAACTGATCAAACTTGTCAAGATATACATTGGCTATCAAAGGGCTTATTACTCCTCCCTGAGGACTGCCTACTTCACTTGACTGCCACCCCTCTCCTGTCATTACTCCGTTCTTAAGTATCCTCTCCAGCAGCCTCAGTATGCTTCCATCCTTTATCCTCTCACGAAATGCGCTTATGATAAGTTCATGATCCAAGGTGTCAAAACACTTGGACAAATCCATATCAACCACCCACCTTCGATTATACTTCCGGATAAATACACTCGCCTTCAATATAGCCTGATGACAACTACGTCCAGGCCTGTATCCATAACTCGATGGATGAAAATAAGGATCAAATATCGGCTGGAGTATCCCCAAAAGCGCCTGCTGCACTACTCGGTCGCGTACTGCGGGTATCCCAAGCTTCCTCACCCCTCCCGTTGTCTTCGATATCTCTACCCGAAGCACAGCCCGGGGCTCGTAGCTCTTGTCCCACAGTTCCGCAATGAGACGATCAATATTTCCCTCCAGGTCAGCCTCAAAGTCTTTGATGGACTCACCGTCTATTCCGGGAGCTCCTTTCGCCGACCTTACCTTCCTGAATGCCGATATAAGATTATCTCTGCTCAACATCCGATCATAAAGGCTATACCATTCCTTGACCATCTCACTCTCCTACGTCCCTCTCAATATGCACTCTCACTCGGCTCAGGTCCTTCACAGAACCCTCACTGCCTTCTATCCCTTCAGGGCAA